>CAZRPD010000110.1:0-17596 GCA_964601775.1 uncultured Caulobacter sp.
GGGCCGAGACCCTGGCGGCGCTCCAGTCCATCCCCTGTGTGCGTCACCGCGCGGGCCTGACGCCGGTCGACGAGACCGCGATCGTCCAGACGCTGCGCGCCGAAGGCCTGCTGCAAGCCGACCAACCGCGAGACGCCGTCTTCCCGCCGCTGGGTGAGGGCGCGGCCTGCCCTACCCTCCCGCAATCCCTCCTGACCGCCCCGGGCGGCAATGCCGGCTCGCATCACGACTGGCCCGGCGGCCTGGTGGCGCACGAGGCCTTCAACCTGCGCCTCGCCCTCGCCTTGGCCAACCTCTACGAGGCCGAGAGCGGCGTTCCGGTTGACCGGCAGACGCTGACCGCCTCGGTGCTATGGCACGACTGGGCCAAGGCTCTGGTGCTGACCTGGCGCGAGGACGGGACCCTGTCCTCAGAAGGCGCGATCGCCGGGGCCGGCGCCCATCACGTGCTGGGCCTGGCCGAAGCGATGGCGCGCGGCCTGCCGCCGGCGATGATCCTGGCCCAGGCCTGCGCCCACGCCGCCCCGGTCGAGGGCGATCGCGACAAGGTCGCCGGCTGGCTGCGCGCGGCGGCGATCGTCTCGCGCACCGCATGGACGACGCCGGTCGAGCCGACGCGCGAATGTCTGATCAGCAACGCCGCCGACGACAACTGGATTCACGCCGAGGCCGCCGTCCACGCCGCCGATGCGGCCCTGGCCCGTATCGCCCCGCACCGGCGCAACGCGGCGCTGGAGCGCCTGGGCGCCGACCGCATCAAGGCCCTGCTGGACACCGAGGGCGAGGCGGGCCTGGAGCGGGCCCTGCGCGCGGCCGGTTTCTAGAACGTCCGGCGCAGACTGACGACGACGCGCCGGCCGGAGTCGACCACATCCGACAACGCCGTGGTGTCGCGCCCGACATGGGCCCAATAGCTGTAGGCGCCGGTCAGGTTGGTGGCGATCACGTCCAGCCGCGTGCGATCGTCGAACCGCCACCGGATCCGTCCGTCGAGCCGGGCGACGGGACGGACCCACTGATTGTCCCAGTCACCCGCCGCGCCCAGGATATCGTAGGCCGACAGATAGGCGCCCGTGTAGTTCAGGCTGAGATAGAACGACGCCGGACCCTGGGTGTAGGCCAGCTCGGCGTTGCCCAGCCATTCGGGGGCGCTCAGCATCGGCTGGGCGCGGCCCAGGCGCGGACCCAGGTCGACGCGCGACCACTGGCGGCTGGCGTTGACGTCCAGGCTGGCCCGGCCGCCCAGCCCCAGCGGATCGCCCAGCGGCTGGAACCACTCGACCTCCAGCCCGCGCGTGTGGCCCCGCCCGCCATTGCGCGGCATCACCACGCGGACCGGCGCGTCCTCCGGGACCACGCCCAGGCCCAGGCTGGCGCCGCTCTCGAACAGATAGTGGTCCAGGCGCTTGGCATAGCCCGACAGGGTCAGCGCCCCGCCGCCCGGCAGCCAGCGCTGGTGCGACAAATCCAGGTTCCAGGCGTCGACGCTCTTCAGGTCGGGATTGCCGCGGGTCACGGTCGTCACCCCGTTCAGGGTCTCGGTCCGCACGCCGCCGCCCAATTGCATAAACGCCGGACGACTGTAGGCCCGCCAGACGGCCGCCCGCCAGACGCTGCGATCATCCGGCCGGTAGGACAGGTTCAGGCTGGGCAGCCACTTGTCGTCGCCGCTGTGGCTGTGGCCCCAGTCGCCCGCCGTCTCGCCGTCGCTGGCGTCGGGCATCACCCAGAAGCGGTTGCGGATCAGGGTGCGCTCGTGGCGCAGGCCAACCTGGACTTCCCAGGCGCCGACAGCGCGGGTCGCCATGGCGTACAGCGCCCTAACCGTCTCGTGACCCGACTGGCTGTTGCAGTTGAGATTGTTGACGAAGAGCGCGCCGCAGGTGTCGAAGCTCTCGGCCGTGCGGTGGGCGTGGAACAGCTCTTCGAGCCGGTCATGGTCGATCTTGGGCAGCGACCAGTCGTAGAGACCGGGGAAGACCGTCTCATAGGTCCCCTTCGCGATGCCCAGGGCGTCCCAGGTCAGGCCGGGCGTGCGGTAGAGGTCGGCGAAGAAGGCGTTGGTCCAGTTGCGGTCGGTCAGGTCCCGATCGCTGCGGCTGAGCTTGGCGCCCACCCGTACGCTGCGCCACGCCCCCGTCGCCGGCGTGAAGCTCAAGCCAAAGCCGCCGCCATATCGCGTCTGGGCGCTGAACTGTTCGGTGCGCTGACCCGCGCGGCGCGCCAGCAGCACCCGGCCGGCGTGGTTCAGGTCGTCGAAGACGCTCGTAGGCCATTGGGGGACCGGCAGGCCGTCGCGATAGCGCACCGTCACTCCACCGAACGGACGTGGCTGCCGGCCGAGGTTGTAGCCGTCGTTCTGATTGATCCAGGCCGAGGCTTCCAGGTGATCGGGCCGCGCGCTCTCGCCGTGGCTGGCGAACAGAGAGGGCGACAGCCGCCACCGGCCGGAGACCAGATCGGCCGCCAGGCTCGCGGTCGATAGCGACACGGTGTCGGGATTGGTCTCGTACCAGACCCGCGTCGACAGATCCTGCACCGACAGCCTGTAAGCGCCGGTCCCGTCGTCGATCCACGACTGTGGCCCGCTGACCACCTGGCTGAAGGTCGAGTTCTGCTCGGTATGGGCCCGGGCATGGGTGGCGTTCAGCCGGACTTCCAGGCCCGGTCGGGCGCGCCAGTCCATCGCCAGCACGTAGTTCTGCAGGCGGCTGCTTCCGTTGGACACCCCCACGTTCAGGCTGGTCTGGACGAGGTTGTCCTGCGGCCGGCTGGGATCGACCGGCCCGCCCGCCGCGGAGCCCGAGACGCCATAGGCCCAGCCCCGGTCGTTCTGCGCCGCCATGACCCCGGCCAGTTCCGAATTGAGGAAGCCCCGCGCCTCATAGGCGGCGGCGACGTACAGCCCGACCTGCTCCTGCCCGCCGAACCGGCGGCCGTGCTCGATCTGGATGTTTTCCCCCAGACCGGAGCGGCCATAGTCGCGAGCCCGCGCCTCGACCCGTCCGCCCAGCGTGACCGCCGTCCAGGGCGATCGCGCCAGGCTGGCCGGCCCCGGGGTCTGGAAGTCCAGCGCCGCGCCGATGAAGTCGCCGTCCAGGTCGGCACGGCCGGTCTTGTGCGCCACCACGGTCTGGAAGGCGTCCGGCGGCAACAGGTTCAGCTGGATCCCGCGCGAGTACGGCAACCCCTGGGCCGCGGAGACGCCATTGATCATGGTCAGATTGTACTCGGCGTTCAGCCCGCGATAGGCCGCGTACAGCCCCTCGCCCCGCGACGCCGAGTCGATGCCGCCGATGAACGAGCGCCCGGTGTTGATCACCGTCATGCCCGGCAGGTCGCCCAGGGCCTCGGACAGGTTCTGGGCGGCGCCGCGTTCCATGTCGTCGCGGGTCAGGCGGCGCACCGGCGTCAGCTCGGCCAGGTCGGCGGCCAGGCGCTGCACGACGGGATCGGGGTCCGCGCGCGGGCTCAGCACCAGCAGTGGCTCCAGCGGCGTGACCGGCGTCCACGGAACGGGCCTGGGTGATAGAGCCGGCGGTGGGCGCGGCGGCGGCTGGGCGGCGACGACGAAGGTGCGGCTGTCCACCCGCCGCGCCTCGAAGCCGGCGTCCGACAGGGCCAGATCGAAAGCGCGCCAGACCGCGACGCGGCCGACGACGGCGCGGCTGCGCCGGCCTTCCAGGTCCTTGGCCGAGAACAGCACCTGGACGCGCCCCTGCCGCGCCAGTTCGCGCAGGGCCGACGCCAGGGGCTGGGCGGGCACGTCGAAGACCGGGATGCGATCCGCCGCCCAGGCGCAATCCGGCAGGACGACGGCGGCCACGGCGACGGAGAGGAGGAAAGCGTGACGACCGCCACCGCCCATGTGGGACGATCCGTGATGAAACCCCGCGACTGCGGCGGCTTCTAGGGGCGGGCTGCAATGGAATGATGACATTTCGACCGCGTCTTTGGCGGCCTGTCGACAGGCTTGCGTCTCTTGAAGTAGAGGCGTGAACGAGTTCGCATGTTTGACGGCGTCGACCCACCGATGACAGCTCCCCGGGAGCCCGCGCCCAGCGCCGCGATCATGGTCGACCTGGTGGCGCGGTTCGATGCGCGCCTGCGCCGCTATCTGAGCCGCTTCCTGGTCGCCGCCGACGTCGAGGACGCGGTGCAGGACACCTCTCTGGGGCTGACGCGGCGGGCGGCCGGGACCCCGCCGCCTGAGTTCAACGCCACCTATGTCTTCAAGACCGCCGACAGCGTCGCCCGCGACCTGCGTCGGCGCCGGCTGGGCCGCGGCGGCGATCGCCATGTCGAGCTGCCGGAAGACCTGGCGCATGACGGGCCTTCGCCCTTCGACGAGGTGCGCTGGCAGCAGAACGCCGACCTGCTGCGCCGCGCCATCGCTTCCCTGCCCCGCGAGCAGCGCCTGGTGCTGATGATGCACCGCGTCGAGGGGCTGACCCTGGTTGAAATCGCCGCCCGCACGCGTACGCCGCTGCGGACGACCCAGCGCCTGATGGCCGACGCGCTCGCCCGCTGCCGGTCCAGGCTGAAGGATTGTGGATGGTTCGAACTGTAATCCCGTTTGGCCGCCCGGCCCGCGACACTGAGGCCGACGCCTTCGTCGCCGATCGCCTGCGCGAGGAGCACGGTGAAGACGCGCGCACGGAGCAAGGCCAGATCGGCGAGGTCTGGGACGCCCTGGGCCAGCTGGACGCCGCCGACTTCGCCTTGGATGAGCGTCCCGCCGTCAATCGTCGCGGCCTGATCGTCGGCGGCGCCCTGGCCGCCGGCTTCGCCCTGGGCGGCGTATTGCTATGGCGTGGGCAGCCGGTGATCCACGAGACCGCCGTGGGCGAGCGGCGGACCATCGCCCTGCCCGACGGCTCGCGCGTGACCTTGAACACCGCCACCCGCCTGGCTACGCGCTTCAATGGCGACCGGCGCGAGGTCGTGCTCGAGGCCGGCGAAGCGCTGTTCGAGGTGGCTCACCAGGGCGGCGCGCCGTTTGACGTGCTGAGCCAGGACGGCCGGATCCGCGTCACCGGCACGCGCTTCAACGTCTATCGTCAGGCCGCCTTTACCCAGATCGACCTGCTGGAAGGCGGCGTGACGGCCGGTCCCGCCAAGGGCGCGGACGCGTCCGTCCACCTGCGCCCCGGACAGGCCGTACGGCTGTCGACCGCAGGACAGCCGGGTCCGATCTTCGTCGCCCAGGCCGGACGTATCGACGACTGGAACCACGGCCGCATCAGCTTCGACGGCGCCTCGCTGAACGAGGCCGTCGCCGAGATGAACCGCTACAGCCGCACGCCGCTGCGCGTGCTGAACCCATCCCTGAACCGCCTGCCGATCGACGGCGTGTTCGAGGCCGGCGACACGGCCGCCTTCGCCCGGGCGGTCGGCCGCCTGCACGGCGTCGCCGCCCGGACCGACGGAAAGAGCTGGACGCTGTCCTAGCTTAGTTGGCGGCGTCCGGCTTCCAGCCCCAGGCGTCCATCACGATCTGGAACAGGTGGGTGTTGGGGAAGTAGCCGCGCACGCGCTGGGCGCCCGCGCCAGTGGCCAGGGCCACGACTTCCTCGCCCGTGTGGGTGCGGTTGACCATGACGTTCTTCAGGCGAACGACGTCCTCGTCCTTGCCGGCCGCCTTCCAAGCGTCATAGCCCTCCAGCAGCGGCTCGCCGCGACGACCGCCGTCAACCTGCAGGCCGAACGAGTGGTCGGCGGTGAACAGCAGTAGGGTGTCCTTCAGATCGACCCGGCCCTCGACCTCGGCGATCAGCTTGTCGAAGTTCACGATGTTCTGCAGGCCTTCGCGCGCGTCGTCGGTGTGGGCGTCCCATTCGACCACCAGCAGATAGCCCTTGGGCGAGCCCTTCAGAAGGTCCAGCGCCCGCAGCGTGGCGGCGCGGACATCGACACCCTCGTCCTGAGTGACGACCACGGGGCGGGCGTTGCTCGCCGGCGCGTCCTCCAGCCGGGCATAGACCGGGCGGCCATGCGCCTTGGCCAGCTGATCGAAGCCGGTCCCGGCCGCGGCCAGCTGCGTGCCGATCTTGTCGCGCCCCGCGCCAATCAGCACGTCGACGCCGTCGCCGAAGCGCGGCTTGAAGGCCTGCTGGAAGATCTCGCCCCATTTGTTGCGATCGTTGGCGTGGGCGTAGGTCGCCGCCGGCGTGGCGTCGGTGATCGCCTGCGAGGTGACCACGCCGGTGCGCAGGCCGCGCTCCTCGGCATATTCCAGAAGGGTCTTGGTCGGCGCGCCGTCGGTCTTGCCGCGCACGGCGGCCGCCGACTGGCTGATGACGCCATTGCGGGTCTTCACGCCGGTCATGATCGCCGACATGCCGTTGGCCGAGTCGGACACGAAGTTGTCGACGGGCGAGGTCTCGCTCAAACCGAGGTTCGGCCACTGCTGCACATGCAGCTTCAGCGGCTCGCCATAGCCCAGCAGGCTGGCGGCATGAACCGAAGGCACGCCGCCAGCGTCGGCCAGGAAGACGATGACGTTCTTGGCCTTCGGCGCGGCGTCCGCGGCCTGCGCCAGAGCGGGGGCCCCCATCGCCAGCAGGGCCAGCGAAGCGACGGTCAAAAGGCGTTTAGACATGTGGGTCCCCTGAGCGAAACGTCGCTGCGACGGGTGCGCCTTCTAACCGCTGAGCAGCGCGATCAGTGTGAAATGACTGTCACACACCTGGCCCCGCCGCCTGAGCCCCGTTGCTAGTCGGCCTTTGATGCGGGGGCGCCCGCACCCCAGCCGCCGATGCTGGCGTAGATGTCGTTCCTCAACGCCCGGATCTTGTGGTTCAGGTCGTTGAGGGCGTCGGGCGACTGGCCCGAGGCTTCGAGCAAGGCCGCGCCCAGGCAGCCTGCCTTCTGCTCCAAGGCCAGGCCAGCCGCCGTCAGCGCGACGATGACCTGGCGGGCGTTTCCGGGATCGCGGGTGCGGTCGACCAAGCCGGCCGCCTCGAGACGCTGGAGCAACGGCGTCAGAGTGCTGGACTCCAGCGCCAATTGCTCGGCGAGCCGCCCGACCAGCTGCCTGTCCTCGGCCCACAGCAGATTGAGCACCAGATACTGAGGATAGGTCAGGCCGAGCGCGTCGAGCAGAGGCTTGTAGGTCCGCTGGATGGCGATCCCCGCCGAGTAGATGGCGTAGCAGAGCTGGTCGTCGAGCGGGGGTGGTCGGTTGGCGTTCATGGCGATCTCCTATCGCACATATAGGGCCAATCCGGAAAAACACATATCGCGATAACTTTTTTCTGGACACCTGCCGGAGTCAGCGCTACAGACAATTATCGCAATAACTTTTATCGCAATAACTCACTCCATCCTCTCTTACACGAAGGACAGCTCCGATGATCCGCCAAGCTCGCACCCTCCTCGTCGCCGCCGCGCTGACCGGCCTGGCCGGCGCCGCCCACGCTCAAACCGACGCCTCGCACGGTTCGCACACCCCGGCGGTTCGCAACGTCGTCCTGGTCCACGGCGCCTTCGCCGACGGCTCGGGCTGGCGCGGGGTCTACGACCGACTGACCGCCAAGGGCTATAAGGTCAGCATCGTCCAGAACCCGCTCACCTCGCTGGCCGACGACGTCGCCGCCACGCGTCGCGTTCTGGCCCGCCAGGACGGTCCCACGATCCTGGTCGGCCACTCGTACGGCGGCACGGTGATCACCGAAGCCGGCAATGACCCGAAGGTCGCGGGTCTGGTCTATGTCGCCGCCCTGGCGCCCGACACCGGCGAGTCCACCGGCGACCAGTTCGCCGAGATCCCCGCCCCTCCCGGCTTCGTTATCGAGCCGCAATCGGACGGCTTCGGCTTCGTCAATCTGGCCAAGTTCAAGGCCGGCTTCGCCGCCGACATCAACGACGCCGACGCCGCCTTCATGCGCGACTCGCAGGTGCCGATCGCCATGTCGGCCTTTGGCGACAAGGTCAGCAAGGCCGCCTGGCGCGTGAAGCCCAGCTGGTTTGTCGTGGCGACCGAAGACGGCGCCATCGATCCGAAGCTGCTGCGCAAGACCGCTACGCGCATCGGCGCCGAAGCCGTGGAGGTCAAGGGCAGCCACGTCGTCTTCCTGAGCCGCCCGCAAGCGGTGGCCGACGTGATCGACAAGGCCGCCAGCACCGCCGCGTCCAAGAGGAAGTAGGACCAGGACCCGCCGCAAACGCCCGATGGGCCACCCGCCGGCGCGCCAGACGCGCCGGCGGGTGTTCGCCGTGACCGCGACTGGAAACGGCGCCGGCTATGCTGCTATGCGACAAGGCTCATGACCTTAAAAACGCCCCCCGTCACCGCCTGGTCCGCCGCCCTGATCGCCGCCCTGATCGGCTTTGGCGGCACCGTGGCTCTGGTCGTTCAAGCCATGCGCGTCCTGGGCGCCAGCCCTGAACAGACCGGATCGGCCGTCACCGCTCTCTGCCTGGGAATCGGCCTGGCGGGCGGCGCGCTGTCCCTGGGTCTCCGGATGCCCATCGTTCTGGCCTGGTCGACGCCGGGCGCGGCCCTGTTGGCGGGAACGACCTCCGGGGTGTCCTGGCCCGTCGCTGTCGGCGTTTTTATGGTCTCCTGCTTCCTGGCCGCCGTGCCCGGCCTGACCGCGGGGCTGGTGCGGCTGGCGCAACAGACGCCGTGCTCCCTCGCCTCGGCCATGCTCTCCGGTGTCCTGCTGCCGTTCTGCCTGACGCTCTTTCGAACAGCCGCGGTCGATCCGCTGCTGGTCGGCGTGATCCTGGCGGTCTTCCTGGCGGCCCGCCAGCGCGCGCCGCTTTATGCCCTGCTTCTGGCCCTGAGCGCCGGGGTGGCGCTGACACTGGTTCGCGGCGGCCTTTCCTTGCCGTCCGCGGGCCAGGTGCTGGGAACCCTGGCGCCCCAGGCGCCGGTCTTCCAGCCCGCGGCGATCGTCAGCCTCGCCCTGCCGCTCTTTCTGGTCACGCTGGTCTCGCAGAACCTGCCAGGCCTGGTGGTGCTGCGCACGGCCGGCTATCAGCCGCCGCCGCGCCCGCTCCTGGCCGGGGTCGGCTTGGCATCGCTGCTGACGGCCCCATTCGGCGCCCACGGCGTGAATCTCGCGGCCATCACCGCGGCCATCTGCACCAATCCAGAAGCCCATCCCGACGCGGCGCGGCGCTGGGTGGTCGGTGTAATCTATGCGGGCTTCTATCTCCTCCTGGCGCTGTTCTCGCCGTTCCTGGTCGGCGTCTTCCTGGCTCTGCCACACAGCGTGATCGCGGCCTTGACCGGACTGGCCCTGATCCCGGCCTTGCTGGGCGCGCTCGAAGCGATGCTCGGCAAGGCCGCCGACCGCGACCCGGCGATCGTCACCTTTCTGGCCACCGCCTCGGGGCTGTCGCTGCTCGGCGTCGGCTCGGCGTTCTGGGGCCTGACGGCGGGCTTCCTCGCCCTCGGCGTCCGGGCGCTCCTGCGACGCCCCGCGAAGGGACACGCGCCGAAAGCCTGAACCAGATCAGGTTACGGCTGAAACCCAAAGGCCTCGAGCCCGACCTATCCCGGTAGCGTCCGCTCTCCATCAAGCGATCGAAATCGCCTGACGGAGATGACGCTGAAGACCCTCGCTCCACTTCTCATCGCGGGCCTGGTCTGCGCCTGCGCACCGGCCAAGCCTGCCTCGACCGCTGCGGAAGTGACCGGCGCCGACGACATCGCGATCGGGCGCTATCTGACCCGCATCGGCGGCTGCAACGACTGCCATACGCCGGGTTACCTCAGGGCCGATGGCAAGATCCCGGAGTCGCAGTGGCTGACGGGCAACCCGGTGGGCTTCCGCGGTCCCTGGGGCGTGAGCTACGCCAGCAATCTACGCCTGACCGCCGAGAGCATTTCCGAGGGCGACTGGGTCTCGATGTTGGCGAACCGCACCGACACGCCACCCATGCCCTGGCCAAGCACCCATGCGATGAGTGACGCCAACCGCCGCGCGCTCTATCGCTACATCCGTTCGCTGGGGCCGGCCGGCAAGGCCGCGCCCTTGCCGCTGTGCCTGGCGCCCAGCGAGAAACCTGCGACGCCGTATGTCGACATGGTTCCGATCACGTCCGACGCGCACTGAGCCGGCGCTTCGCCATGCTTGCCCTGCTGCGCCGCTTCATCGTCGCCTTCGCCCTGGCCGCCGCCGCGATCGCATCAGTGCTCTCTACCCACGCTTAGGAAGCCGCTCTCCGCCCAGAGCCGGCGCGTTCGAAATCCGCACAACGATTACCGTTGGTCAGATCTTGTCCGGACGGGCCGCACGCGCATCCGCCAGAGCCGCCTGCGCCGCCTCGAAACGCGACCTTACGGCCGGCGACTTGAGCGGCTCGACCGAGACGACCTCGACGCCGCGCCCATCCAGCACCTGGAACTTCAGCGGCGTTTCAAGGAGGCCGGAGAGCTCGCGCCAGGCCAAGAGTTCGGCGAAGTCCTCGCCCGCCGATGCGGTGGCGTAGAGCGACACGAACGGCGCCTGGGCCAGCGCCCGATAGAGCGCGGGGCTTTGCGACAGGGGAAGCTTGGGCTCCCGCCGATAGACCGAATGGGCGATCGCGCCAGTCGCATAGGGCTGCGCCAGGCTGCGATAGTCGGCCCAGACCGCCTTGAACGGCCCGCCCTGCAGGGTGATCGCCAGCGCGCGATCGACCACATGCGTGGCCTCATGCAGCAGGATGTAGGTCAGGGCGGACGCTTCACCGGCCGTAACCTTGACGCTGTAGCCCGACCCGTCCGGAGAAAAAAGCATCGCCTCCTTCTGGGTGAGGAAGTCCGACAGCGACTTGTCGAACACTTCGGCGCGGATGGTGATGTCGAACATCACCTCGCCATTGGGCCCTTCTGAAGCCCGCGTCAGCGCGGTTCCGGCGCTCGACGGCGCGTCGATGAAACTCAAGCGCGCGAGCCGCCGCTCGAGAACCTGTCGGTAAAACACGGGCAGATCGGCGATAGCCCTTTCGACCAAGGTCCATTCGCGGTCGGTGAGGACGTGGGGCCTGGTGTCGGTCGCCCCAGCCTCGACATAGGTCTTGATGGTCTCTTCGTGGGGCGGGCCGATCCGCGCGCGAAGGGCCGCGGCCGTCCGATCGCTGGCGGCGGTCGGCCGCGGCGCAGCAGTTTGGGCATGGCCGGCGCAGGGCCAGGCCAGCAGGAGCAGGCCGCCGACGAGGAGCGCGCCGAATCTGGAACCCGGATGCAGCGAGGCGTTCGGCATGCGCAGTCTTTCCTTTTCGACCGTCGGGTTACGCAAACCCGCAGCGAGATATCCGAAGGGACGGGACCGAGGTCGGCCGGGGCCGGCCTTGCGCGCGCGAGCCTAGCCTATCGAACCACCTGGCTGCAGCCCGGCCAAGGCCGCATGGGCGTGTGTCGTGTTACGGCGGTAACGGCTTTACGGTTTTCCGCAATGGAGCCGACACGCGGGCCGGCGAGGGTCGGCGCATGTCGCCAGAACCTCTCAAGACCGGAGGCGATCCGGCCGCCTGCGCCGTCGGACCCACGCAAGCGCGCGCAAGATCGCCGCGCGGCCCGTTCGTAGCGAGCGCCTTGCTCTGTGTCGCCGCCGCGCCGGCTTTCGACACCTGGGCACAGCGCGGGCTCGCCGCACATCCGCCGCCCGCGATCCTCGACCATCCCCTGTGGCTGGCGACCAAGCCCGAGGTCTTGCTGGGCCTGCTGGGCGTCTCGGCCGGCCTGGCGAGTCTTGCTGCGCGCTGGGGGCGGGGCTCATCGCGGACGAGCAGGTTGAGCGAGGCCGCGTCACACCTCACGCGCCTGCTGGCCACCGGGCTCTTCGCCCTGGGTGCGAGCCTGGTGCTCAAGATGATGATCGGACGCGCCCGGCCCGGCGGCGTGGACGCAGATCCGATGGCGTTCGATCCCGGCGCCTTCGATCGCGCTTTCCAGTCGCTGCCGTCCAGCAGCAGCGCCGTGAGTGCGGCGCTGGCCATGACCCTCGTCCGCTGGCGACCGTCCTTGAGGCTGCCTGCGCTGGCCGCGCTCATCGTGATCTGCGCCGAGCGGATCCTCTCCCGGTCCCATTGGCCCAGCGACGTGGCCGCTGGCGTCGTCGTCGGCCTCATCATCGTCAAGCTGACGGATGACCGGGGTCGGAGGGCGCCGGGATGAACGGCGATCTCGAACGCGGGCGCGCAGGCCGAGGGGACCCGGCCCAGGCCCCCGCCCCCCTGCCCGCCTCGGCGGCGGACCATGAGCGTCTCTGCATACAGCCGCGCATTCTGGCGGCCGGTTCGCTGGAGGTCCTGCCCGAACGGTTCCCCCCCTATCTGCGCCAAGCCGGCATGCGGGTCGCGCTCGCCCAGGATCAGACCGCGCTGCTCGCGGCGCTGGACCATCATCCCAGCCTCGTCTTGCTGGATCTCGACACGTTCGGCGAAGACGGGCTGGACGTCATGCGTCGCCTGCGCGCCCGATACGACGGCGCGCTGATCCTCGTCACCGCCCATCGCCGGCATCTGGCCGACCGGATCCTGGGGTTGGAAATGGGCGCGGACGACTATCTGGTCAGCCCGATCGACCTTCGCGAGTTGACCGCGCGTATTCGCACCATCCTGCGCCGGCGAAGCCTCGCGTTACGCTCGGCCGGCGCTTCTGGTACGCGCCTGCGCTTCGGCGTATGGGATCTGGACAGCGCTACGCGCCTTCTGCGCCAGGACGGGCAAGCGCCGGTTCGTCTGACCCGTGGGGAGTTCGCCATGCTGACGGCGTTCCTGCAGGCCCCGCAAAAGGTGTTGTCGCGTACGGATCTCCTGCACGCCACGCGCACTCAAGCCGACCTGTTCGACCGCAGTATCGACACCCGGGTCCGGCGTCTGCGCCGCAAGCTGGAAGGCGGGCGCCTAGACCACGCGGTGATCGCGACGGTGCACGGCGTGGGCTATGCGTTCAGGGCCGAGATCGAGCCGGTGTGAACCGAGGAAGACGAGCCCGAGGCGAGGCCCTGTCAGACGGTTTCGACCGACACGGCCAGGGCGTAGCCTGCCCCACGCTCGGTGCGGATGATGCGCTGGCCACCGGGTTCCGCCGCCAGCTTTCGGCGCAACCGCAGGATCATCACGTCGATGCTGCGGTCGGTGACCTCGTCGGGATGCACGCGACAGGCGGCGACGAGCTGCTGGCGGCTGAGCACCTGGCCAGGCGCCTTGAGCAGGGCCGCCAGCAGGTTGAACTCGGCCGCCGTCAGCTTGACCGCGACACCGTCCGGCGCGGTCAAGCTGCGTCGGCGCATGTCGGCCTCCCAACCCGCGAACCGCCAGCGCGCGCGCTGGCGCTGGCGCGTCGAACGCGCCGGCCCAGCGCGTCGCAGCACGGTGCGGATCCTGGCCAGGAGCTCGCGAGGGCTGACGGGCTTGCTCATGCAGTCGTCGGCGCCCAGCTCCAGCGCCACCACCTTGTCGGGACTTTCGTCGGGCGCGCTGGTCAGGCTGATGACCGGGGCTTCGTCGCGGTCGATGACGCCGCGCATCAAATCCAGCCCGTTCTCGGCGCCCAGCTCGAGAGCCAGGACCACAAGGTCTACGGGCCTGGCGGCGAGAATCCGCTTCATCGCCGCGCCATCCGGCGCGGTGCTGACCTTGAAGGCGTAGGCGCTCAGATAGTCCTGGAATTCATCTCGGGTCTGGGCGTCATCGTCCACGACGAGGACGTGCCTTTGGGCGTACGGCATGCATCCGGCTTTCCTGGAAATTTAGGCGCGCGACGGACGCGGCCGCCGCCTCGAAAGGCGCGGCCGCGTCGTCTTCTCGAAGCCTTAGAGGCCGTGGGTCGCGCGGATGTAGCGCGAGGCCTTTTCCCCGATGATCACGCAGGGGGCCATGGTGTTGCCCGTGGTGACCGTAGGCATGATCGACCCGTCGGCGACGCGCAGACCTTCGACGCCGTAGACACGCAGCTGCGCGTCGACCACCGACATGGCGTCGCGCCCCATCTTGGCCGAGCAGGTCTGGTGCCAGTAGGTCACCGCCGCATCACGCACATACTGCTCCATGTCCGCCTTGTTCAGCGGCCCGGGCATCGCTTCGCGGGTGACCAGGGGCGTAAAGGCCTGGGTGTTGCCCAGATCCCGGCAGAGCTCCACACAGGCGATGGCCGCCTTCAGATCGTCCGGGTGACCGAAAGTGTTCAACTCGATGCGCGGCCCGACGTTCGGATCGGCCGAGACCAGGCGCACCCGGCCGCGGCTCTTGGGTTGGGCCAGCCCTGCGAACATCGTCCAGCCATGCTCGGGCACGCCGCGGCTGGCGGTCTCGGGGCTGGGGACCGGGAACTCGACCTGGCAGAACAGCAGGTCCGGATCGGCCAGGGCCGCGTCCGACTTCCAGTAGAGGGTGGCTTCGCTGCCGTTGTTCCTGGGCGCGATCGGCGCGCGATACTCCCAGGTGCAGCCGAACGACACGTGGTCCTGCAGGTTTGCGCCGACGCCCGCGAGCTTGCTCTGCACCTTGATGTCGAGGGCGCTCAGCTCGGCTTCCTCGCCGATGCCCGAACGCATCAGGACGGTCGGCGTCTGGATCGCGCCAAGCGACAGGATCACTTCATGCCTGGCCTTGAACCGGTGCAGCGCGCCGTTGCGTATCACCTCCACGCCGAAGGCTCGCCCGTCCTGGATCAGCACCCGATTGACCTGGGTGTGGGTCAGCAGGGTCAGGTTCGGCCGATCGAGGAAGGGGTAGGCGAAGGCGCGGAAGATCGAGTGGCGCTTGCCGTTGCGGATCAGCAGGTCGCTGATGGCGCAGCCGCCCGCCCCTTCCATCATCTCGCCGTTCGGCGAGGCGTAGGTCGGGATGCCCAGCTCATGGGCCGCGTCGACCATGGCGTAGGCGACCGGACCGGGATTGGGCGCGGACTGCACATAGACCGGGCCGCCCGAGCCCCGCCGAATGGGATCGGCCGCGCCCTGCCAGTTCTCGATCTCGCGATAGAGCCCCAGGACGGATTCGTAGCCCCAGGAGGCGTCGCCGCTTTCCGCGGCGAAGTGGTCCCAGTCGCTGCGGTGGCCGCGGGCCCAGACCATGACGTTGATGCTGGAGCCGCCGCCGCACACCTTGCCCATCGACATGGGCATGGCGCGCCCATTCAGCGCCGGGTTCGGCTCGGCCATGAAGCCCCAGTCGGTGTCGCTGCCCAGGTTGGTCGGCCAGGCGGCCGGCTCCATCACGCTGGAGCGCTCGTCGCTGCCGCCGGCTTCGATCAGCAGCACCTGGACGGCGGGGTTCTCGGCCAGCCGCCGCGCCAGCACCGAACCGGCGCTTCCCGCACCGCAGACGATGAAGTCGTAGCTTGCCCTGAGATCGGCCGCCCGCTCGGCCTGGTTGGGCGCCCCGCGGGGGGCGCAATCCGGGGGGGGGCTCACATGGGCGTCGGGCCTGGCCTTACTCCCCACTCGCAATGTGGAGTCAAAACAATTAAATTCAGCAAATACATCGAATTTTGACCTTGTCAAGGCAAGGGGGTGTGGGCATCTGTTCGGGGCGGCAAAGGGCCTGGAGAGACGATGGACGCGGCCGAAAAGGACATCCTGACCACCACCGACGTGGCGAAGATCCTGGGCGTGTCGGTGCGCACGGCGCAGTTGCTGATCGAGGGCGGATCGATCCCGTCCTGGAAGACGCCGGGCGGTCATCGTCGCGTCTATCGGTCCGACGTCCTGGCGCTGGTGCCTGGCGAGAGCGTGAGCGCCCTGCCCGTGTCGGCGCGGGTGATCGTCATCGCCGGTCCCGACGCCCTGCCGGCGTTGACGGCCGGGCTGGCGGGCGCCCCCTCCTGCTTCATCGACGCCTATACGGAGCCGTTCTCCGCCTTGCTGAACATTGGCGGCCGCTCGCCGGCCGCCGTGGTCACCGACGCGGCCTCCTTGCCCATGGCCTCCGATCTGCTGCGGGCCCTGGCGTCGGATCCGGCGCTATCCCAGACGGCGATCCTGCTCGTCGGCCCCAAGGCCACGACCTCGGCCTTCGCGGGTCCGTCCGGCGGCCGGGTGGTTTTCGTCGAGGACCTGGACACCCTGGCCGAGGCGACCGAGACGGCGGTGCGGGGTCCCGCGGCCGCTGCTGCCACGCTCGACGCCGGATCGCTGGTTCCGCTGCCCGGCAACGAAGCCCAGCGCCTCCTGGCGCTGGAGCGCTCAGGCCTGGTCGATACTCCGCCCGAGGACGCCTTCGACCGGCTGACCTGGCTGGCCGCTCAGACGCTGGGCATGCCGATCTCGCTGATCACCCTGCTGACTCCGACCCGCCAGTGGTTCAAGTCGCACCATGGCCTGGACATGGCCGATACGCCGCGCAGTTGGGCGTTCTGCAACCACACCATCCTGCAGCAACGCTGCATGGTGGCCGAAGACCTGTCGGCCGATGCGCGCTTTGCGGACAATCCGGCCGTGATCGAAGCGCCGCACTTTCGGTTCTACGCCGGCTGCCCGATCGTCGACCCCGACGGCTTTACGCTGGGTTCGCTCTGCGTGATCGACACCCAGCCCCGCACCCTGGACGAGACGCAACAGGCGATCCTCACCAACTTGGCGTCGCTGGTCTCGGACGAGATCAAGCTACGGATCACCGACGGGCGGCTCCGGCGGGCGATCGACGTCCTGGAGCGCAGGCCGCGATAGGACGGCGGCGAAAGCGGTTACGACGGTCATCAACAAGCGCCCGCCCTGCAGCGGGAGGGTGACAAGGGGGCGGCAGGGTCGAGCAATCGGTCGCCGCCATCCCAGGGCCTGGCGACCGCTTCGCCAAGGACCCCACGATGACCCGATCCCCGCTCGCTCCCGCTCACGGCCTCCGTTCGACCACCGAACCGCCCTTGGTTTCTTCGTCGGATCTCGAGCGCGATCCGCATGCCGTTTTCCGCCATTGGCGAGCCAGGAGCCCGGTCATCCAGCGCGAGGACGGGGCCTGCCTGGTGCTGCGCGCCGCCGACGTCGAGACCCTGCTGACCGATCCGAGGACGCGGCAGATCGACGGCGCGCTCTACACCCGCATCCGCGGCGTTCCCCCGGGACCCTTGCAGGACCTGTTGGTGGAGTCGCTGCTGATGTCGGAGGGGGAGCGGCACCGGCGCCGACGCACCCCGATGTCCCGCGTCCTGGCGTTCCGCGCCGTGGAAGCCCTGCGCGAAACCGTCCGGTCGGCTGCCGAGACCCTGATCGACGGCGTCGAGGCCAGTCGGGTGACCCAAGGCGAGCTCGATCTGATGACCACCTTCTGCGCGCCCCTGCCGCCGCTGGTGATGGGTCGCCTCCTGGGCGCGCCGGCGGACGAGGCTCAGGCTTTCGCCCATTGGGTCTACCAGGTCTCGCCAGCCTTCGCCCCCGCCCTGCCCGGCGAGGACATGGCGGCGATGATCGATGGGGCGGCCCGGCTCACCGCCTATGTCGAACAGTGCCTGGCCCGGACCATGAGGTGTCCCGCGCCACGTTCCGAACTGCTGGAAAACATGCTCGCGGCGATCGCCACGGATGCGCTGACGGAGGCCGAAGCCGTGGCCCAGCTGGTGACCCTGATCATCGGCGCCAGCGACACCACGCGGGCGGCCATGGCGCTTCAAGTCGGCCTGGTTCTCGATACGCGCCAGACCTGGGACCAGTTCGGTAAC
>CAZRPD010000111.1:0-17481 GCA_964601775.1 uncultured Caulobacter sp.
CCAAGGCTACGCGCCCGACGCGGTGGTCTGCGCCGGCGAGACGGCGGCGGGGCGACCCTCGCCCCTGATGATGTGGAAAGCCCTGGTCGAACTGGGCGCCTGGCCGGCGCGGGCCTGCGTCAAGGTCGACGACGCGGCGGTGGGGATCGGCGAGGGGCTGGAGGTCGGCGCCTGGACCGTCGGCCTGTCGGCGTCCGGCAACGGCGTCGGTCTGGCGCAGGACGCCCTGGCCCTGCTGCCGCCGGCCGAGCGCGCCGCGCGGGTCCAAATCGCGGCCCAGGCGCTGCTGGACGCTGGCGCGCACTACGTGATCGAAAGCGTCGCCGACCTGGCGCCTGTTCTGGCGCAGATCGAGGCGCGGATCGCGCGCGGCGAGACGCCTCGCTAGCCGGCGCGGAGGGTGTTACAGCCCCGCGCGATGAACTCGGAAATTTCGGGAAGGCCGGCGATGATCCAACCAGGCGCGACGTTCAAGGATAACCTCCAGCACTTGCCGGCCATCGAGGGCGTGCAGCGCATCGATCTCGTCGACGCCGCCGGCGCGGTGGTCGCCAGCATCGAGAACCAGCCGGGCAAGCAAGGCTCGCTCGCCGTCTACCAGTATCTGCAGCAGGCCTTCGGCGCGCTGGATGCGAAGGCGGCCGAGCACGGCCTGGCCGTGTTCGCCGAGCACACGGCGGACGCCCGCGAGCGCCCGGGCGCGCATCCCAATATCGACCGCCTGCTCGCGATCGCCGCCGGCGACGCGCCGCTGGGCATCGAGATCGTCTCCGCCAACCCCTGAACCCGCCACCCCTGAGATCGTCGGCGAAATGCGCCAAAGCGCACGGCGCGAGGGAACGCCCGGCGCGCTCGTGAGTTGAGCGCGTAAGCTTGAGGGTTGTGTCGCATGAAGTCGTTCGTCGTGGGTCTGTTCGTCGCGAGCCTGGCCTTGCCGTGTTGCGCATCGGCCCAGGCGGAGGAGGACTTCGATCCCGCGACCATCGACCTGGCGAAGCTGATCGAATGCCAGACCTATGACGTCCCGAGCTACAACGCTCTGGCGTTCTGGCTGGCGGGGACCGAAGGCGCGGACGCCCGCCGCCACCTGGGGTTCACCGAGGTGAAGTCCGCCAACTACCTGCTCAAGGAATACCGTCTGGCCAAGCCCGTGACGGTGTTCGGCCGCCAGACGAACCAGGTGGCCTTCACCAATTCCGGGCCGATGGCCGTGTTTAACGAAGCCGATCCCCATCCGCTGGCCAAGGCTCTGGAGATCGAGGCCGTGATCGACGCGCCCAGCAAGTTCATGGGCGAGCGCGTGATCTCGCAGACGAGCGAGACGATCGGCGAGAGCACGATCGGCATGCGCGTCAGTCTGAACGTCTCCACGGTCAGTAGCCATCCGGGCAAGACCCTGGCAGGCTGCAGCTATCGCCTGGACGTCGAATAGAGCCGATGATGATCAGGCGTCTTGCCGTCGTGATGATGACGCTGGGCCTGGCTTCGCCCGCTTGGGCGCAGGACGCCAGACCCTTCGACGCCGTGGCCGCCGCGCCGAGCAGCCACCAGGTCCTGCTGGAAGACGACAAGATCCGCGTGCTGCGGGTGGTCATCGAGCCGGGCGCGAGTGAGCCGGTTCACGACCATGCATGGCCCAGCGTGATGTATTTCGAACGGGCCCAGCCCATCACCTACATCACCTACGCGCTGACGGACGGCGTTCCGGTCGAGACGGGGCGTGTGGACGTCCCGGCCAAGGCCCTGACCGGCGCCGTCTCGGGGCCGCCTGAGGGGCTGCACGCCGTCCTCAACCGCGGAAGGGAGACGTTTCTGGCGCTGCGGGTCGAGTTCAAGTCCGGGCGCGACGGGCACTGACCGAACGGCTTGAGCGGCTGTCTTCGCCTTTCGGCGTTCGCACCGTTTGCAGGCCCTAGGGGGCAGGCGCGCGAGCCCGCCAACGAGGCCGGGAAGCCGCCAATTCGAACCCGGCGCGGACGATTTTTCTGGAAGCGAAGTCCGCCGTGTCAGCGCCGTTTTAGCGCCACGCATGACCGGTGTTCCCCAGAGGGGAATTTTCTAAGTCACTGAAAGAAAGCGGAGAATGGTGGGTGTAGTAGGATTCGAACCTACGACCCGCTGATTAAGAGTCAGCTGCTCTACCAACTGAGCTATACACCCATTCGACGGTCCGAAGCACTTGCGAGCCCCGGCGGCGAGGCGCGGAACATACGCAATGATTTTGGGAGCGCAAGCGCTTTTTTCATGGCCAGACGAGATATCAGCGGAGCGGTGGATTTCGCCTACCTGGAAGGGTTTGCGGCGGGGGATTCCGGGGTCGTCGACGAGGTGCTGGCGCTGTTCCGCGAACAGGCCGCGCTGTGGGCCCCGATGCTGGATCCGAGCCATCCGGGTTGGCGGGACGCGGTCCATACGGTGAAGGGCGCGGCGCGCGGCGTGGGGGCCTTCCAGCTGGGCGAGGTGTGTGAGCGCTGCGAGGCGGGCGACGCCAGCCTGGAGGCCGTCCACACGGCCCTGGACGTGGCGTTGATGGACATTGCCGCCTATGCCCACGAACAGGCGCTCAAGTCGCTGAAGGGCTAATCTGTCGCAGGCTTAATTGGCGGATGCATCGCCGTTTCAGTAGAACGGCGGGACATCAAGAGGAGACCGTCATGCCCCCCAGCCCTTGGAGCCATCAGCGCAGCGCCAACGTCGCTGACGACATCGACTTCGAGATCAAGGGCGAGGATCTTCAGTTCGTCGAGATCGAGCTGGATCCGGGCGAAAGCGCCGTGGCTGAAGCGGGCGCCTTCGTCTGGAAGGACGCCAGCGTCCAGATGACCACGGTGTTCGGCGACGGCTCGGCCGACCAGGGCGGTGGGATCATGGGCAAGCTCTTGGGGGCCGGCAAGCGCCTGGTCACCGGCGAGAGCCTGTTCACCACCGTCTTCACCCATCACGGCCAGGGCAAGGCGCGGGTGGCCTTCGCCTCGCCGACGCCGGGCACCATCCTGCCGCTGAACCTGGGCCAGCTGGGCGGCACCCTGATCTGCCAGAAGGACAGCTTCCTGGCCGCCGCGCGGGGCGTCTCGATCGGCATCCATTTCCAGAAGCGGGTGATGACCGGCCTGTTCGGCGGCGAAGGCTTCATCATGCAGCGCCTGGAGGGCGACGGCTGGGTGTTCGTGCAGATGGGCGGCACGCTGGTCGAGCGCGAGCTGAAGGCCGGCGAGGAGCTGCACGTCGATACAGGCTGTCTGGCGGCCTATACGCCGGGCGTCGACTTCGATCTGGTGATGGCCGGCGGCGTCAAGAGCGTGCTGTTCGGCGGCGAGGGCCTGTTCTTCGCCCGCCTGCGCGGTCCGGGGAAGGTCTGGATCCAGTCGCTGCCGTTCGCGCGCTTGGCGGGGCGGATGCTGCAAGCGGCCAACGGGCAAGGTGGCAACCAGGGCGAGGGCTCGCTGCTGGGCGGCCTGGGCCGGATGATCGACGAGAACTAGCCTTAAAAACTGCCATCCCGGCCAAGCGCGTAGCGCCCCGACCCGGGACCGCCGCAAGCGCGGAGCTTTCCGCGGTCCCGGGTCTTCCCCGGCTTTCGCCGGGGTGCGCCCGGGATGACAATCTTCTAGGAGCCCCGCGTCCGATCCCAGCTGTCGTACTCGTGCGCGATGCAGCGGTCGATCAGCGTGCGCCAGACGGGTTCGGCGATGGCTTCGGACAGGCCGGACTCGCGCGCGGCGGCCTTGACCTTGTCGACCACGTCCTCGATCCGCGCGCGGTCGAACACCTTGGAGCGGTCGGCCTTGATGCGGGCCGCGGCGTCCATGAAGCCCTGACGCTCGGTCAGGAGCAGGACCAGGGCCCGGTCCAGGGCGTCCACGCCCTGACGCACATCGGCCATGGTCTGGCAGTCGGCGGGCGCGAGGTGCTCGTCGACGTTGAGAGTCGTGATTTTCATGCGCCCCTTTAAGCCAATTCCGAGGCCTAAAACCAGAGCCGTAAGGGCTAAATCCCCGAGCCGTTGTCCAGGGTCTGCAGCGCCGCCTCGTGGGCTTCGGCCTCGCCCTTGAGCCAGGTGACGAAGGCCTTCACCTGCGGCAGCCGGCCCTTGGCCTTGGGGTGGACGACGTAGTAGGCGAAGTCGACCGCCGTGCTGGCCTCGAAGGGGATGACCAGGCGGCCGCTGTCGAGGTCGGCCTGGGCCAGGGTGCGCTTGGCCAGGGCGATGCCGCGGCCGTTGGCGGCGGCCTCGATCACCAGGCTGGACTGGTTGAAGCGCGGACCCCGCGCCCCATCGACGCCCTTGATGCCGCGCGCGGCCAGCCACATCGCCCAGTCGGGGCAGCTGTCGTCGGCGTCGGGCGAGCCGTCGTGCAGCAGGATGTGGTGGGCCAGATCCTCGGGGCGTTCCAGGGCGTTGGCCTCGAGCAGTTCTGGGCTGGCGACCGGCACGACCGATTCCTGCATCAGCCGGATGACCTCCAGGCCCGGATAGCGGCCCGAGCCGTAGCGGATGGCCATGTCGACCTCGCCCGTGGCGAAGTCCACGACCTCCATGCCGGCCGACAGCCAGACGTCGACCTGCGGATGGGCCTGCTCGAACTTGCCCAGGCGCGGCACCAGCCACTTGGCGGCGAACGAGGGGGCGGCGGTCAGGGTCAGGCGGCGGCCGTCGACGGCGGCGGTCAGCAGGGAGGCGGCCTCGGCCAGGCGGTCGAAGGCCTCGCGCAGGGCGGGCAGGGCGGTCTGGGCCGCGTCGGTCAGCAGCAGGCCCTTGGGCGTGCGCTTGAAGAGGGCTGCCCCCACATAGTCTTCCAGGTTCTGGATCTGCTGGCTGACGGCGCCGGGCGTCACCGACAACTCGTCGGCGGCGCGGCTGAAGTTCAGGTGGCGGGCGGCGGCCTCGAAGGCGCGCAGCGCGTTCAGCGGCGGCAGGCGACGGCGCTCGTTGGGTCTTTCCATAGTTTTACTGAACGCCCCGGCAGAAGTCCTTGTTTGCGAATTGAGCCCTTCGCAACGAGTTTGCAAGCGTTCGCTGACGGATTGGCCCTTTTCGTCGGCGTGCGTGCGCGGGGTCGTCTTTAGGGGCGACCCCGCCTTGCGTTCTACCGTATAATTCCGACCACGTTGATAGAGGTTCTAAAACCGATGGCCCGTCCGCCGGCTCGACACCAGAAGCCAGGCCTCGTCGTCATCGATGGGGGCGAGGCGCCGCGCGCGCCCGGCGCCGTCTGGCTTGTGGGCGCCGGTCCCGGCGATCCGGAGCTCTTGACCATCAAAGCGGTCAAGGCCCTGGCGGCCGCGCAGGTGGTCGTCCACGACGGCCTAGTCTCAGAAGACATTCTCGACCTGTCGCCGCCCTATGCGCGTCGCATCGACGTGGCCAAGCGCAAGTCGCGCCACACCCTGCCACAGGACGACATCAACCAGCTGATCGTGGCCCTGGCCCTGGAAGGGCTCAACGTCGTGCGGCTGAAGGGCGGCGACCCATTCCTGTTCGGCCGGGGCGGCGAGGAGCTGGCCGCCTGCCGCGCGGCCGGCGTCGCCTGCCATGTCGTGCCCGGCGTCACCGCCGCCCTGGCCGCCAGCGCCGGCGCCGGCGCGCCCCTGACCCATCGCGGCGCGGCCCAGGCCGTCACCTTCGTCACCGGCCATGCGGCTCACGGCGAGCCCGCTCTGGACTGGACCGCCCTGGCGCGCCCCAACCAGACCGTCGTCGTCTATATGGGCGTCTCGACCGCTGGGCTGATCGCCGAACGCCTGACGGCCGCCGGCCGTGCGGCCTCGACCCCGGCCCTGATCGTCGAGAACGCCAGCCGCGCCGACGAGCGCCGGGTGCTGACGACGCTGGCGGGCTTGGCGCAGGCTGCTCAAGGCCTGACCGGTCCGGCCCTGCTGATGGTCGGCGAGAGCATGGCCATGGCGCAGCAGGCGCCCGTTGATGTAAGCGGCGCTGCAAACTGGGTCCCCGCGCTCGCGGGGATGAGCGGGAATTTCGAATGAAAGCCATCGTCGCCAACCGCCTGCTCGACGGCGATGTCGTGTTCTGGAGCGCCGGCCAGTGGGTCGAGAGCCTGGGCGACGCTCAGCTGTTCGGCGAAGGCTCGGAAGCCGAGCTCGACGCCGCCGTGAACACCGGCAAGGGCCAGCCCACCGTCGTGGTCGACGTCTATCCGATCGACCTGGCGCCCTCCGAAGGCCACTGGGCTCCGGTCAGCTATCGTGAGCGCATCCGCGCGCTCGGCCCCACCAACGAACCCACGCACGGCAAGCAGGCTGAAGGCGGCGACGTCATCGACGCCCTGCGCCACGCGGTGGGCGCGGCCCGCTCGACCGGCCGCGTCGATCTGATCCGCAGGAAGTAGGCGGCATGTACCAGTACGACGTCATCGACAAAGAATTCCTGCAGGACCGCTCGGACGAGTTCCGCGGCCAGGTCGCCCGCCGCCTGGCCGGCGAGCTGACCGAGGACCAGTTCAAGCCGCTGCGGCTGATGAACGGCCTCTATCTGCAGCTGCACGCCTACATGCTGCGGGTGGCCATTCCGTACGGCTCGCTGAACCCGGTCCAGGCGCGCCGCCTCGCCGAGATCGCCCGCGACTACGACAAGGGCTACGGCCACTTCACCACGCGCCAGAACATCCAGTTCAACTGGATCAAGCTGAAGGACGCGCCGGACATCCTGGACAAGCTGGCCGAGGTCGACCTGCACGCCATCCAGACCAGCGGCAACTGCATCCGCAACACCACTTCTGATCCTTACGCAGGGGCGACTTCGGAAGAAGTCGATGATCCGCGCGTGTGGTCGGAGGTGATCCGCCAGTGGTCGACCCTGCACCCGGAATTCTCGTACCTGCCGCGCAAGTTCAAGATCGCCATCACCGCCTCGGCCAAGGATCGCACGGCGGCCAAGGTCCACGATATCGGCCTGCTGATGCGCCAAGGCCGCGACGGGGCGCTGGGTTTCGAGGTGATCGTCGGTGGCGGGCAGGGGCGCACGCCCTATGTCGGCCCGACCATCAAGGAATTCCTGCCGACCGACCGGCTGCTGAGCTATCTGGAAGCCGTGCTGCGCGTCTACAACCGCCACGGCCGCCGCGACAATATCTACAAGGCCCGCATCAAGATCCTGGTCGCTGCCCTCGGCGCCGAGGAGTTCGCGCGCCAGGTGGAAGAAGAGTGGGCCAAGATCGACGCAGCTCGCGCCGACCTGCCGGCCGGTGAGCTGAACCGCATCCGCGCCTCGTTCGCCCAGACCCCGTTCGAGACCCTGCCGGCCCGGTCGGAAGCGTTTGAGATCGCCCGCGCCAACGAGCCGGCCTTCGCTCGCTTCGTGCGCAACAATGTCCGCGCCCACAAGCAGCCGGGTTATGCGATCGTCGAGATCTCGCTGAAGGCCCAGGAACAGACCCCGGGCGACGCCACCGGCGACCAGCTGGACGTCGTGGCCGATCTGGCCGAGCGTTACAGCTTCAGCGACCTGCGCGTGACCCACGCCCAGAACCTTGTCCTGCCGCACGTCAAGCTGGACGACCTGCCGACGGTGTTCGCGGCCCTGCAGGCCAATGCGCTCGCGACGCCGAACATCGACCTGATCAGCGACATCATCGCCTGTCCGGGCCTCGACTACTGCGCTCTTGCGAATGCGCGGGCTATCCCGATCGCCCAGGACATCGCCCGCCAGTTCGCCGACCTCGATCGCGCCGAGCAGGTGGGCGAGCTGAAGATCAAGATCAGCGGCTGCATCAACGCCTGCGGCCACCACCACGTCGCTCACATCGGCGTCTTGGGCGTCGATAAGAAGGGCGAGGAATTCTATCAGCTGTCGCTGGGCGGGTCGGGCGCCGAAGACGCCTCGATCGGCAAGATCCTGGGTCCGGCGCTGCCGGCCGACCGGGTGGCCAGCGCCGTCGACCAACTGGTCGGCGCATACTTGAGCGTCCGCGCCGACGGCGAGCGCTTCCTCGACACCTATCGCCGCGTCGGCCTCGAGCCCTTCAAGGAGGCGGTCTATGCCCAGGCTGATTGAGCTGGTTGGCGCTGAGGCCCGCTGGGCCGACGACGCCTTCGTCCACGTGACCGACGAGGACGTCACCCCGGAAACAGGCGACGTGATCGTGTCGCTGGCCCGCTTCCAGGCCGAGGGCGAGGACCTGCTGGCCTCGAACAGCCGCCGCGTCGGCGTGCGCATCGAGTCCGACCAAGAGGTCGAGGTTCTGGCCTACGACCTGCCGCGTATCGCCGTGGTGGCCCTGGCCTTCCCGAAGTACCGCGACGGCCGCGCCTATACCTCGGCCCGGCTACTGCGCGAGCGGTTCAAGTACGAGGGGCAGGTCCGGGCCGTGGGCGACGTGCTGCAAGAGCAGGCCGGCTTCATGGTCCGCTGCGGTTTCGACGCCTTCGAACCGGCCGATGGCGCGACGCCGGACGCCTGGACCAAGGCCGCCAGCCGCTTCCGCCACGTCTATCAGCGCGCGGCGGACGATCGCGAGGTCGCGTTCGAAGAGCGAGGCCACTGATGGCCTTCGACCAGACCACCGCCACTGCGCCGGGCCTGGCCGCCCGGCTGGACGCCGAACTGCGCGACGCCCATCCGGCGACCGTGCTGCGCGCGGCCTATGCCGAGTTCGGCGAGCGGCTGGCCCTGGTCTCGTCGTTCGGCGCGGAGTCGGCGGTGCTGCTGCACCTGACCTCGCAGATCTCGCCGAACATTCCGGTGCTGTTCCTCGACACCGGCATGCTGTTTGGCCAGACCCTGGACTACCGCAAGAACCTCGCCATCCAGTTTGGCCTGACCGACGTGCGCGACCTGCGCCCGGCCTTCGCGGATCTGGCCACCCAGGACCCCAAGTCGGACCTGTGGCGCACCAGCATCGACGGCTGCTGCAACATCCGCAAGGTGCTGCCGCTGGACCGCGCCATCGGCGGCTTCGACGCCTGGATCACCGGCCGCAAGCGCTTCCACGGCGGCGACCGCCTGAGCCTGCCCGTGGTCGAGGAGGCCGAGGGCAAGATCAAGTTCAACCCGCTGGCCAACTGGGCCAAGGCCGAGCTCGAAGCCTATGTGGCCGAGCACCGCCTGCCGTCCCACCCACTGGTGGCCCAGGGTTACGCCTCGATCGGCTGCTGGCCCTGCACCAAGCCGTCGGAAGACGGGCGGTCAGGCCGTTGGCAGGGGCAAGAGAAGACCGAGTGCGGCATCCACGTCGCCCGCGCGCCGGGCGTGGCGCCGAACGTGGGCGGAGATATCTAGAACAAGATGCTCCCCCGCGATGCGGGGGAGCTGTCACGAAGTGACTGAGGGGGCGAGCTGGACGCATGCCGCGTTAGCCCCCTCCGGCCCTCTGGGCCACCTCCCCCGCAACGCGGGGGAGGATCTACCGTTACGCCCCAGGCTTATACGTCCGCACCGCGTGCGCCTTCACGTCCTCGGGATAGAAGTACACATCCCGCAGATTGCCGATCACATACCGCCCCGCCTGGTCGTTGAAGTGCGGTGAGCTCGGATCGCCGCTTTCGCCGCCGGCCGAGATCGCCCGGGCGCGGACCTTGTCGCCGAACTGCACGACCGCCACGAAGCTGTTGCCGAGCGTCCCGTAGTACTTCTTCGTTCCCGGCCAGCGCTTGGCCCCGAACGAGGCCAGCGAGCCCCACTGGGCCGAGGTGAAGGCCACCGGCAGGCTGGGCTTGCTGTCGTCGAACGTCTGGACGATGGCCCCGTCGTTGCGCTGGAAGCGGTTGATCTGGCCCCACGGCGTCTTCCACGATCCGAAGTCGGCGGTCAGGCGGTCAGACGCCTCGGCCAGGGCCGCCAGCTTCTCAGGCCCGGTCAGCTTGCCCGCCATGTAGTCATAGGTGTTCAGCCCCTGAGCCTTGGCGGCCGGTGCGGCCTTGGCCCACATCGCCTCGCCCCAGAACACGGCCAGCGAGGTCTCGGTCGAGCCCAGCGACCACTTGCGGTCCCAGGCCTTCAGCGCCGCGACCTGCTCGGCCAGCTTGGGATCGGGCGCGGCGGCATAGGCCGCCTCCAGCGTCGGGATCAGGCGGGCGAAGGCGGTCAGGTACGGATCGTAGGCCTTCTCGATCAGGCTGCCCAGGGTCAGGTTCTGGACGTCCTTCAGCACCAGCTCGGCATGCAGGCCGCGCGGGTTCTCGCCGAAGGTGTCCATGTATTTCGGGAAGTCGGCCTTCTTCGGGCTGTAGGGGCCGGCGGCGGTATAGGGCCAGTTGTTGGTGTTGAAGGCCCAGCCGTTCGGCGGATTGATCGCCTGCGGGGTCTTGGCCAGCGGGGTGAGGCCCTTCCAGTCGGTGGCGGGGTCTGAGCCATCCACCGGCTTGGTGTAGTCGAAGCGGTCGTCGCGCACCGGGATGAATTGCGGGTGCAGATAGGCGATCTGGCCCTTGGCGTCGGCGAACAGGGTGTTGTTCGAGGAGTTGGCCTTCAGCTCGGCCACCTTCATGAAGCTGGCTAGGTCGCTGGCCTTGGTGCGCAGGAACGACTGCTGCAGGGCCGCGACCGGCTTGTTCATCAGGGCGATGCTGATCCACTTGCCGTCGGCCTCGCGGACGATCGGGCCGTGGTGGGTCTTGAAGACGGTGAACTTCTTCTCAGCCATCGTCCCGTCGGCGGCGCGGTAGGGGACGGTGATGACTTCCGACTTCAGCGGCCTTAGCGCCGAGCCGTACTTGTAGAACCGCTGGCCGTCCTTCTCGACGATGGTCTCGGCGAACTCATCGACCACGTCGACGCCGCTGGAGGTGTGCATCCAGCCCGCCTTGGCGTTGAAGCCCTGGTAGATGAAGAACTGGCCCCAGGTCGTCGCGCCATAGGCGTTCAGCCCCTGGTCGGACGAGACCTGCATCTCCGAGCGGAAGAAGAAGCTGGTGTGCGGGTTGATCAGCAGCAGGGCGTGGCCCTCCAGCGTGTTCTGCGGGGCGATGGCGATGCCGTTCGAGCCGGTGGGCTCCTTGAAGAGCAGGCCCTTCTCGTCGGCGGTCATGGCCAGCTGGCGTTGGCCGTAGAAGGCTTCCAGCTGGGTCAGGGCCACGCGCTCGATGTCGCCGCCGATGCTGCCTTCCGAGAAGCTGAGCGCCATCCACGGCTCGAACCGGGTGATCACTCGGGGTTTCACCTCGGGATGGGTCGCCAGGTAGAAGTTCAGGCCGTCGGCCCAGGCGTTCATCAGCGCCTTCAGCCAGGCGGGGCTCTTGGCGTAGTCGGCCTTCAGCACGGCGGGATCGATGAACAGCTTCTGGCGCAGATCGGCCCAGATCGCCTTCTCGCCGTCGGCCTCGGCCGTGCGGCCCAGGGCGGTCATGAAGTTGGCCTCGACCCGGTTGAAGTCGTCCTCGGCCTGGGCGTAGGCCATGCCGAACACCGCGTCGGCGTCGGTCTTGCCGTGGATGTGGGCGATGCCCCAGTCGTCGCGCGTGATCTGGACGGCGGCCGCGCGGGACTTCAGGCGGGGGAGGTCGTCAGCTTGGGCGGGGGCGGCGGCCAGAACGGCGACCAGGGCCAGAAGGCTGACCGAAAGACTGCGCATGACTATCCCCAACACCATCAAGGCGGGGATCCAAGCCGAGTTCGGGGATCAATTCCAGTCCGCGCCGCCGACTTTGCGGGATCGGCGCGAGATCGCCGCCTATTGCGGCGGGCAGCCCTTGAATTCGCCGACCTTGCTGACCGACAGGTTGGTCAGGTCGATGCCGCGCAGGGTCTTCATCGACGCCGCGCCGGCGCCGCTGAACAGGTCCAGCTTCAGGCCCTTGATCGCGCCGCCGATGTCGGAGGCGTACCAGTAGCCGTCGTGCGTATCGCCGTCGGGCATGGGCAGGCCGACGGTTTCCTTGATGAAGATGATCGTGCGGCGCGGGATCACCTTGGGATCGACCGCGACGGTGCGCATGGCCGCGACCTTGCAGCCCAGCGAGTCCAGGGCGCGGATGCCCTTGGCGCCGGCGTGATACATGGTCGCCCGCATCTTGTACTCGACGGTGCCGGGCAGGCCGCCGCCCAGGGCCGAGCTGATCAGCTCGCCCAGCGGGTCGGGACGCGCGGCTTGAGCGGGGGCGGAATCGGCGGCGAGGGCGGGAAGGGCGAACGCGGAGATGACCGCGGTGGCCAAAATTCCGGCGAGTTGGCGTCGCATCGAGGGGAACCTCTTATCGGCGTTGTCTGTCGGGCGGCGGTCTGGGTAGCCCGATCACGGAGGCGTGACAACCCTTACCGTCCATATGCTGCGCCGCACACTCGCGCTGGAAGCGAAAAAACGGCATGGATTCAGCCGCTTGAAACTGGGCCTTAAGGGAGTCGATTTTTTCGATTCCGCCAGCTTCACAGGAGGAACCCGGATGACTTTGCGGATCTACGGCGACTCGAAATCGGGTAACTGCCTGAAGGTGAAGTGGACCGCCGAGCGCTTGCATCTGCCGTTCGACTGGATCGAGGTCGATATCATGAAGGGCGAGTCGCGCACGCCCGAGTTCCTGGCCCAGAACCCGGCGGGGCAGGTGCCGACGGTGGTGCTGAGCGATGGCCGGGCGCTGTCGCAGTCCAACGCTATCCTGCTGTACCTGGCGGAAGGCTCGCCCCTGGTCCCGGCCGATCCGTTCGAGCGCGCCAAGATGTGGGAGTGGATGTTCTGGGAGCAGTACAGCCACGAGCCCTATGTCGCCGTGGTGCGCTTCCAGATGCTCTATCTGGGCAAGACCCGGCAGGAGGTCGAGGCGCGGCTGGTCGAGCGGGCCGAGCAGGCCCTGGCGCGGCTGGAAACACAGCTGCAACAGACGCCGTATCTGGTAGGCGAGCGGCTGACCCTGGCGGACATCGCCCTGGTGGCTTACACCCGCCTGGCGCACGAGGGCGGGTTCGACCTGTCGCACTATCCGGCCGTGAAGGGCTGGGTGGAGCGGGTGGAGACCGCACTCGGCATTATCTGATCTTCGGAGCTAGCGTCTTGCGCCTCTCTTCCAGCCTGAACGTCCTCGTCCTGGCCGCCGCCTTGTCGGCGCCCGCCGCCTCGGCCTTCGCCTGGGGCGCGGCGGGCCACCGCACGGTGGGCGTGGTCGCCGCCGCCAGCTTCCCGGCCGACGTCCCGGCCTTCCTGCGCACGCCGACGGCCATTGCCGCGATCGGCGAATACGCCCGCGAGCCGGATCGCTCGAAGGGCTCGGGCAAGATCCACGACCACGACCGCGACGCCGCCCACTTCCTGGACGTCGACGACCAGGGCCGCATGTACGGCGGGCCGATGTTCACGGTGGCGACCCTGCCGCCCACCCGCGCCGACTACGAGACGGCCCTGCGCGCCGTCGGCCAGGACAGCTGGAAGGCCGGCTACCTGCCGTACGCGATCATCGACGGCTACCAGCAGCTGGTGAAGGACTTCACCTACTGGCGCGTGCTGACGGCCGCCGTGAAGCTGGAGAAGGACAAGACCAAGCGGGCCTATTACAAGGCCGATCTGGTCCGTCGCGAGGCCCTGCTGCTGCGCGACCTGGGCGTCTGGGCCCACTATGTCGGCGACGCAAGCCAGCCGCTGCACCTGTCGGTGCACTACAACGGCTGGGGCGACTATCCCAACCCCAACGGCTACACCAACGCCCGCGACATCCACTTCAAGTTCGAGGGGCCGCTGGCCAAGGCGCTTGGCGACGAGGCCTCGATCAAGGGCCTGATGCCGGCCTACAAGGCCTGCGACTGCTCGATCGAGACCCGCGTCGTCGGCTATCTGACCGAGACCTGGAAGCTGACCGAACCGCTCTACCAACTGGAAAAGGCCGGCGGCATGGTCGAGACCGATCCGCGCGCCAAGACCTTCGTGCAAGGCCGCCTGGTCGCCGGGGCCGCGGCCCTGCGCGACCTGGTCACCGACGCCTGGCGCGAGAGCGCCACGGGCAAGATCGGTTATCGTCCCGAGATCAGCGTGCCGGACGTCGAAGCCGGCAAGGCCGATCCGTGGTTCGACCTCTACGGCAAGGACTGAGCTTGACGATGCTGTCGTTCGGCAAGGCCGTGGCGGGCCTGACCTATCGTGACCGCCGCGCCGCCTTCGGGATCGCCGAGAACGGCCGGGGCCTGATCGCCCTGGCCGAAGTCACCAAGCCCGGCAAGCCGCCGTATTTCGACCTGCCCGGTGGGGCGGTGGACGGCGACGAGACCGAGGAACAGGCCGTGATCCGGGAGTTCGGCGAGGAGACCGGTCTGGTGGTCGAGGCCGGCGCCCTGGTCGAGACGGTCTCGCAGCACTTCCTGAAGTCCGACGGCGAGCCGGTGCGGAACCATGGCGGCATCTATGTCGTGAAGGTCGCCGGCGAGCAGGCTGACCTCAAGATCGAGGATGACCACAAGCTGGTCTGGCTGGATCCCCAGGACGCGGTGGTGGCCCTGCGCCACGACGCCCACGCCTGGGCCGTGGCGGCCTGGCTGCGACGCGGGTAGGGCGGAAGTTATCCACAGGGCGGGGTTCAGCGCCTGACCCTGGCGATCGCGCTGTCGAGCACGACGTCGCGCGTCTCGCCCAACGGTTCACGGGGCAGCACGACGTCGGGAACCACGCCCAGGAGGCTTTCGTCGCCGTTGGGGCGCAAGATGCGGCTCTTGGGATAGGTCACCACGACGCCGCTGGCCGGCAGGGCGAAGGTGAGGACCGAGGCATAGGTGGTCGCCACGTCGGCCGTCTCTTCGCCCAGCACCTGGCCGAACCCGTAGTCCTGGATCAGGGCCGCCGTCGACGCGGCGTTGGAATAGCTGTGGCGGTTGACCAGCACATGGACCCGGCCGTGGAAGCGCGGCTCGGCGCGTGGGGCGACCATCGGCAGGGCGTAGTCATAGCGGGCGCCGTCTGGCTGGGCCGCCTCGGCCGCCGCCAGGGCGGCCAGGCCGGGGTCGGCCGCGACCTGGTCGGCGCGGGCCTGGTACCAGGCCTTGGTCTGCGGACTGGCCTTGAGCCTGAAGCGGGACGCGAACCGAAACGGCCGATCGGCGAACCAAGCCACCATCCGGTCGCTGAAACTGTTGTCGCCGCCGGGATTGTTCCTCAGATCGATGATCAGGTCCTGGGTTCCCGAGGCCAGGAAGCGACCGAAGGCCTCGTCGATGAAGGCGACGAACGCCCGGCTGTCGTAGTTCGGGTCACCGCCCGCTTTGGGAGCTCGCTCGCCGAAAGGACCGGGGCGAAGATAACCGACGCCGCCCGGCAAGATCTCGAAGGCGCGCGTGGAGAAATCGGTGGTGACCTTCGGCGTGGGAAAGGCTTGGCGCAGCTGGCCGCGCTGCTGGAGGGTGATCGCCTCGACGACGCCCTCGACCGTTTCGCCCGACGGCTTGCGCACCACGACGCTCACTAAGGCGACGTCGCCGAGGGCGAAGCCCAGCAGGAGCGGAAAGCTTTCCTCCATCAGCGCGTGGGTTATGTGGGGGCGCTCGGACGAGACATAGGCGGCGAGACGGTCTGCCCAGTCGCGCGCCGCGACGCCGTTGAGGGCGATCAGTTCGTCGCCGGCCCGAAACCGGCCCTGGGCGTCCGCTGCGGCGGTCAGCAGCACGTGGCCGTCGTCGATCCTGACGAACAGCGGGATGAAGCGACCGCCCTGGCCAAGACGCGCCACCGCGCCCTGCAGGGGCGCATCGACCCGCGCGTGTCCGACGCGTCCATAGGCGGCCAGCCTCTGGGCCAGGATAGCGAAGTCTTGGCGCGACACCGGCGCGGTGATCGAAGCGTTCAGATCGGCGAGAAACCGCTCGTAGTCGCGACGGGGGCGGTGCGCGAACAGGTCGTAGTGCGCGGCGTCCAGCTGGGCATACAGGGTCGTCAGTTCGGACCGCGCGACGTCTGCTGCCAGGACATCCGCTTCAGGCCGTGCGGAGGCGTGGCTCGCCCACAGCGCACAGGCCGCGATGATCATCGCCATGTATCCGCGCATCGCCATGGCCCTTTCGCCGCCCGATCCCCTCAGGCTCGGGGCTCATGGTCAAAAGCGCAAGTGCGCGCGCTTATTCCCTCTCTTTCGAGAGTCGTATCCAGCAAAATCAAAGGCTTGAAAGAAAACGCACGTTTCTTATCCCCGGCTCCCGGACCGGCCTCATGCTCTTAGCTCATGAGCCAGACCCAAACCCAAACCCCCGCCGGCGCCTGGTGCGCTCAGATGCAACGCAAGCTGATGGACGCCCTCGACGCGGCCTGGGCCATGGCCGAGCGCAGCAGCGACCCGGCCGTTATCGCCCGCGCCCGCGACAAGGCCCGCCTGTGCGGCCAGATGGCGGCTGAAGCCCGCAAGATCGCGGCTCTGATCCCGCCGCCCAGGGACAGGCCTGCCTTGCCGCAGATCCTCGAGCCAACCAAGGCCCCCGCCGCCCAGGCCGTGGCCATGCGCGCGGCGCTGGACCGGATGGGACGGCGCTAGAGCAGCGACGACTAGTTCGAGGCCAGTTCGACGTCGGCGCCGGCGCGCTGGGCGATGCGCAGGTCGGCCATGTGGTTGTCGCTGAGCGAGGCCTTCACGTCTTCGGCGAAGTTGGCGCGGCAGGTCTTGGCCGACAGGCCGCGCAGGGTCTTGCCGGCGCAGGTGCGGCTGGCGGCGACGTCGACGCGACGGGCGAACTCCTGAGCGTCGGCCGGGCGGGACAGGCGCAGGTCGCTGATGGCGATGCGGGCCACCGGCTCGCTGGCGTGGGCGGCGGTCAAGCCGATGATGGGCGTGGCGGCCAGGGCCAGGGCGGCGACGGCGGCGATGCGGCTGACGATCTTGCTCATGACGTGTCCCTCTCTCTTTGGTCGCCCGCGGCGATCCGTTGAGAGAGGTGTAGCGTCGGCAGGGTCCGAAAACCCGTTACGAGTGCTTCATGACCTCGAATTAAGTCTATGAAACAGAAGTAATATTTCGGCTCGTCAGGCGATCATCCGCGACGACGCCAGAGCGCCGGCGACCTTGTCGCTGGTGCGCAGCGCCAACGCGGCGATGGTCAGGGTCGGGTTGGCCCAGCCGGAGGTGGGGAACACCGAACTGCCCAGGACATAGAGGTTGTCGACGCCGTGCACGCGGCCGTCGGCGTCCACGACGCCCTGCTTGGGATCGTCGGACATCCGGGTCGTGCCCATGTGGTGATAGCCGCCGATCGGGTGGACGCTGACCAGCGGGTCGGTGCGCCAGCCGCCGTTGGGGTCCGACAGCCAGTCGGCGGCCTCGACCTTGCCCATCTTCAGGCGGCGCAGTTCACGGTCCAGGGCCGCGACCAGGCGATCGACGCTGCGCACGTCCAGGGCGTTGGTGCGCCAGTCCAGGGCCACACGGGGCAGACCCAGGGCGTCGGTCTGGTCGGTCAGGCGGATGCGGCTGTCGGGATTGGGCGATTGCTCGGCGCGGATGACCAGGGCCAGGTCGCGCAGGCCGGCCTTGTACAGCAGCCAGGGGCGCAGGGGATCGACCTTGCGCTGAGCCCAGGTGGCGGCCTTCTTGGTGGCCATCCACATCGTGCGGCCGGCCTTGGTCGGCTCCAGG
>CAZRPD010000112.1:0-17352 GCA_964601775.1 uncultured Caulobacter sp.
AGCGGATGGCGGCAAGGCCCAGCGCGGGCGCTTGATCCGCGTCCTTCGACCAGGTTTCAACCCGCGAAAGGGCTAGTCGTGCAGGCCCGCGTCGATCTCGTCCTGGTTCAGGTGGGCGAAGGCGCGGGCCGGCGCCGAGGTGACCACCACCGCCTGCAGGGTCAGCACGATCGGCACCATGACGATATTGACCAGCGAGGCCAGGATCAGGGCCGGATAGCCTGCGAACAGGCTGATGACCCAGCCGATCAGCGACGCGGTGATGGTGCCGACGATGGAGATGACGGCGGTCATCAGGATGACCATCGCGTACATCCCCAGCAGCCGCCAGAACTGGCCGTGGGTCTGGATCCAGGCCGTGCGCACGTCGATGTGGTGATGCGAGAAGGCGTGCGGGCCCAGCAGCGACAGCCGCACGGCGATCCACAGCGACAGGCCAATCACGGCCAGGCCGCCCAGGAAGGCGAACCAGGTCGCCGCGCTGCCCGATAGCAGCGCCGTGCCCAGCACCACCGCGCCCGAGGGGATCACCGTGGCCAGCAGCGCCGCCACCCAGGTGATCAGCGAGACGATCAGCAGCTGGATCTCCTCCTTGCCGAAACGCAGATAGGCGAAGCGCTTGTCGGCGGGCTGAAGCACCGAGCGGATGATCGCCGCAGCCAGCACCGAGCCGATGGCCAGGGCCAGCACGATCAGCAGCACCATGGCGCCGCCCAGATGGGTGACCAGTTCCAGGATCTCGCGCGGATCGGCCGACGAGGCGCGACCGCGCAGGACCGCCCGCCCCTCCGGCCCCAGCACGATCTGCACGATCACGCCCAGCACCGGCAGCATGACCAGGGCGAAGGCGGCCCAGGCCGCCACGGCCTTGGGCTTGCGCCGAATGGTGCGAAGGCCCTCGAGGGCGGCGTCGACGGGGCGAACAGACATCTAGGCGTCCTGCAGGGCCGCGCGGCGGCGGTAGACATGGGCCAACGCGCCGGCCCAGGCCGGCAGGGCGTAGAAATAGGCGCAGGCGGCCACGATCGCGGCGACGACCAGGCCCTGCGGCGCAAGGCGCATCGCCGCGCTGATCAGCAGCACCGGCAGGGCGATGATGAAACCGACGGCCAGCAGCACCGGCACATGGCCCTTGGTCAGGGGAAAGGCGCTCAGCACGCGCACGCCGGACTGCTCGACCGTGGCCGGGGCCGACAGCGACAGGCGCAGGCCCAGCCACACCAGGATCGCCAGGCTGGCCAGCGGGACCAGGGCGATCACGAAACCGGCCGGACCGGCGCTGGCATAGGCGGCCTTCCAGCCCTCGGTGGTGCTGGCGTCGAAGTCGGGGGCGGCCGTTCGGGCGATGCCCAGCGACACGCCGCCGACGATGATCATCAGGATCGCGCCGATCAGCAGGAACAGGGCCAGGATCATCAGTTGCGCGCCCAGCAGCCGCCACTCGTCGCGGCCCCAGCGCAGACCCTTGAGACCGCCCTGGCGGCCGAAAGCGCGCCGGAACAGCGCGCCTTGGGCGATGACGACGGCCAGGATGGCGGCGCCCGCGCTCAGGCCTGGCGGCAGGAGATTCGCCCCCACGCCCAGCGCCGCGGCCAGGGCTAAGGCGCCCCAGCAGTCCTTCACTGCGCCCGCCACGTCGGAAAAGCCCGCGCGCAACGTCGCGCCGACCATCGCCGATCCGTCCGTCATCCCAACCTCCGCCGCGGCGCTCACCCATGAGTCGCCGCGCCTGCCCAATCTAGGGTCTCGCGCGCCGTCTGGCGATGGCGTCTAGGCCTGCTGGGTCAAGGCGCGGTGGACGGCGGCCCACGGCGCGTAGAACAAGGCCTGCAGCACGGCGCCCAGCACGGCCATAACCACCGCCAGACCGGTGATGAACGGCCACAGCGTGCGCATCAGCGAGAGCGGCGCCTGGCTGAACAGAACATCGGGGCCGCCCATGCCGTGCACCGTCGCCAGCGATCCAGCGAAGGCGACGATCAGGCCGAAGACCAGACCGCCCGCCACCACCTCGATCAGCAGCACGAACAGCACGATCAGCAGCCCCACGCCGAACAGCTTCAGGGCGTGGCCCTTGGTCAGGGTCCAGGACTCGAACAGCCGAAACTGGTTGTCGACGAAGGTCATCGGCAGGGCCAGCGAGAGGCGCAGGGCCAGCCAGATCAGGACGATCGCAGCGACGACCGTGCCCGCGCCGCCGGTGGCGATGGCGGCCATCACCCCGTTCTCGCCGCCGCCAAAGCCGGCGATGGCGGTCAGCACCGCGACCAGCAGCACGACGACGAAGACCACGATCATGGCCAGCACCTGCTCGACCAGCATCAGCAGAGTCAGCCACAGCTCGCGCGAGCCCACGCGCAGATAGGCCCAGGCCGACTGCTCCGGCGACAGCACCGCCCGGAACACCGCCGCGCACAACACAGCCGAGACGAAGCTCGACCACAGCCAATAGAGCATGTTCAGGACCATCATCCCCGACTGCATCCGCATCATGCGGTTGAACAGCTCGGCGTCGGGCTCGCTGTTCGGCTGGGCCGCGGCCATCTGGAACAGGATCATGAAGTCGGGCCCCATGGCCGCGATGCACAGCAGCGCCGGCAACGCCAAGGCCACGACCAGGGCCAGCCCCCAGCCGATCACCGCCAGCGGCTTGCGTGCGATCACGCCGAAACCGGCCGTCGCGGCCGCGGTCACGGAAAAGCTCGGCATTTCCCCTCCATCCAGCTCGCCTGATCGCGCTCAGCGCGAAGGCTCCATCCCCTCGCGTGAGCCTACACGCAGGTTTCGCGAAGCGACAGCCGGGGGTATAGGGCGCGCCATGAATTCGAATTCGCCCCTCAAGCCCGTTCACGTCATTGGTGGCGGCCTCGCCGGCTCCGAAGCCGCCTGGCAGATCGCCCAGTCCGGCGTGCCCGTCATCCTGCACGAGATGCGCAAGGACGACGCCACGGGCAAAGTCATCACCGACGCCCACCACACCGACGGCCTGGCCGAGATGGTGTGCTCCAACTCGTTCCGCTCGGACGACTGGCAGTTCAACGCCGTGGGCCTGCTGCACGCCGAGATGCGCAAGCTGGACAGCCTGATCATGTCTTGCGCCGACCAGCACCAGGTGCCAGCCGGCGGCGCCCTGGCCGTCGACCGTGACGGCTTCTCTGGTGAGGTCACCAAGCGCCTGTCCGAGCATCCGCTGGTCACCATCGTGCGCGAGGAGATCGCCGGCCTGCCGCCGGAAGACTGGGACAACGTCATCGTCGCCACCGGCCCCCTCACCTCGCCGGCCCTGGCCCAGGCGATCCTGGACGCCACCGGCGAAGGCCAGCTCAGCTTCTTCGACGCCATCGCCCCGATCATCCATTTCGAGTCGATCGACATGGACAAGGCCTGGCGCCAGTCGCGCTACGACAAGGAAGGCCCGGGCGGCGACGCGGCCGCCTACATCAACTGCCCCATGAACAAAGAGCAGTACGAGGCCTTCGTCGACGCCCTGATCGACGGCCCCAAGACCGAGTTCAAGGAGTGGGAGAACGTCCCCTATTTCGACGGCTGCCTGCCGATCGAAGTGATGGCCGAGCGCGGTCGCGAAACCCTGCGCCACGGTCCGATGAAGCCGGTCGGCCTGACCAACCCGCGCGACCCGACCGTCAAGTCCTACGCCATCGTCCAGCTGCGCCAGGACAACGCCCTGGCCACGCTGTGGAACATGGTCGGCTTCCAGACCAAGCTGAAGCACGGCGTCCAGGCCGAGACCTTCCGGATGATCCCCGGCCTGGAGAACGCCCAGTTCGCGCGCCTGGGCGGCCTGCACCGCAACACCTTCATCAACTCGCCCAAGCTGCTGGACCGGTCGCTGCGCCTGAAGGCCCATCCGCGCCTGCGCTTCGCCGGCCAGGTCACGGGTGTCGAGGGCTATGTCGAAAGCGCCGCCATGGGTCTTTTGACCGGCCGCTTCGCCGCCGCCGACCGCAAGGGCGCGCCGATCGACGCCCCGCCGCCGACCACCGCCCTGGGCGCCTTGGTCGAGCACATCACCGGCGGTCACCTCGCCGCCGGCAATGGCCCCGGCAGCTTCCAGCCGATGAACATCAACTACGGCCTGCTGCCGCCGCTGGAGGCCCCGAAGGTCGACGAAGACGGCAAGAAGATCCCGCTCAAGGAGCGCGGACGGGCCAAGAAGCGGCTGATGAGCCTGCGCGCCCTGGCCGATCTGGACGCCTGGACGACCGCCTGATCCCTTAAGTGAGGCCCTCTCCCGAGCCGGTGAGAGGGCCTTTGACGTTCCGGATAATTTACCCCTTACGCCGTGCGTAAGGCAGATTATTCAACCCGTTACCCGAACGCTTACGTCAACCTATCCCTGGCCTTAACCAAGGCCGGATTACGGCGTTCATTTTTCACCATAAGTGACAAAGTTTCATCTGACACCGGTTTCTCTTGCGACTGACACCGGTATCCGTTAGCGGTACCAGCGATTTCTGGGGACCGGCCAACCCAAACAAGAGCCGGGCCCTCTTCCAACTTTCCGGGAGGGAACCGTGCAAATTCATTCCAAGACCAATCGTACATGTGCGCTGCTGGCTCAGGCCTCGCTGGGCGCGCTGACCATCGCTGTCGCCAGCCTGTCGGGCACCGCGGCTTTCGCCCAGGAGCAGGCCGCGCCCGCGCCGGCTGAAGCCGCCGCCCCTGCGCCCGAGACCGACAGCGCCGAAGTCGAGGCCGTCGTCGTCACCGGCTACCGCGCCGCCCTGCAGAGCGCCATCAGCCTGAAGCGCAACTCGAACACGATGGTCGACGCCATCAACGCCGAGGACATCGCCGACTTCCCCGACGCCAACCTGGCCGAGTCGCTGCAGCGCCTGCCGGGCGTCTCGATCGACCGCGAAAACGGCGAAGGCCGCACCATCACCGTCCGTGGCCTGGGCAGCGACTTCACCCGCGTGCGCCTGAACGGCCTGGAAGCCCTGTCGACGGCCGGTCCGTCTGCCGCTGGCGACGCGGCCAACCGCTCGCGCGGCTTCGACTTCAACACCTTCGCCTCCGAACTCTTCAACTCGCTGAAGGTCCAGAAGACCGCCTCGGCCGAGACCGACGAAGGCTCGCTGGGCGCGACCGTCGACCTGGAAACCGGCCGTCCGCTGAGCTTCAAGGGCCGTCGCTTGGCCCTCTCGGTGCAGGACGCCTACTACAAGAACGGCGGCACCCACTCGCCGCGCTTCGCCGGCCTGGTCTCGGACCGCTGGGACACCAACTGGGGTGAATTCGGCGCCCTGTTCTCGCTGGCGTTCAACAAGCGCAGCCAGATCATCGACAGCTATCAGCGCGGCGCCGGTCAGTCCGACTACCTGTATCGCCAGTCGACGTTCCTGGGCACGGGTTCGACCACCGCTACGCCGGGCCGCCAGGGCTTCGCCGCCCCCACCGGCACCGCCTGCAACAACGGCGTGATCCCCGGCGTCAACATCACCAACGCCGCCGTCTGCTCGGCCCTGACCGGCTCGAACCCGACCGCCTACAACCTGATCAACAACCCGACCACCGCCACCGTGACCAACGGCCAGATCACGGCCGCCGGTCCGCTGGCCCGCATTCCGGCCCTGGCCACCCTGAACCAGCAGGACCTGGACCAGAAGCGCACCGGCATGACCGGCGCCCTGCAATGGCGCCCGACCAGCCGCACCACGGTGTCGCTGGACTGGGCCTATTCGGAGCTGAAGCAGGACTCGGTCAACTACCAGATCCAGACCGTCGGCCTGAACCGCAACAACACCAACGCCAACCTGAACGGCATCAGCGCCAGCAGCGACATCGCCACCAAGCGCGCCCTGTACGCCAACTGCACGGCGCGCGCGGCCAGCGCGATCCAGGACGCCATCGACTGCGGCCAGTCGATGAACGGCGGCGCGCTCGTCCCGGGCATGGCGTTCAGCTACAACCCCAACAACCTCGACCCGTACGACTACTACAACAACCGCGGCTCGGTGGGTTATGTGGCCGACCCGGCCGGCATCGCGATGCTGACCCAGTTCATCGGCCGCCCGTCGGTGAAGCTGATGGATGGCGCCCTGAGCGCCAGCGGCGCCAATGCCGACTATCTGAAGCTGGGCAATGTCGACCTGCGTTCGGCCGCCGACGCCGCCTACTTCAGCACCTATTTCCGCCAATCGTCGCTGCGGATCGACCACGAGTTCAACGATCGCTTCTCGATGACCGGCATCTACGGCAAGTCGTCGTCGAACAACAAGATGCAGGGCCTGCTGGCGGACTTCATCCGTCTGGACAGCGGCCAGGGCGTGGCCGGCAACGACTACCTGACCTATGACGCGCGCGGCGGCGGCGACATGCCGGTCCTGAACCTGGGCTTCGACGCCACGCAAGCCGGCGCCTGGGACTTCGTGAAGGGCTACTCGGCCCTGCGCCACTTCCAGCGCTACACCCGCAACGACTACGAAACCTTCCGCCTGGACTTCAAGTACGACCTGACCGATCGCTACGCCGTCAAGTTCGGCGCCAGCCGCCGCAAGTACGGCTTCGGCACCTCGGAATATCGTCGCCTGACCGGCGAGACGCTGAACCCCAGCCTGCGCGAAGGCAATTCGAACGTCGCCGCGGTCAGCAAGGTCATCAACTGGGGCACGGGCCTGGACGTTCCGGCCGGCACCACGACCTCGTTCCTGGCGCCCGACCTGAACAAGATGGTCAGCCTGTTCAACTTCGACTGTAACTGCATCAACAAGTACGGCGACTGGCGCCTGTCGTACCTGGCCAGCGCGGCCAACCGCTATTCGGTCGACGAGACGAGCACCAGCTACTACGCCCAGTTCGACTACGACACCGAGCTGTTCGGTCGCGAGCTGCGCGGCAACATCGGCGGCCGTTATGCGATCACCGAAATCGACTCCGACGGCCTGACCAACAGCTCGCGTCCGATCTCGGGCCACAACAAGTACAACGACTTCCTGCCGTCGCTGAACGCCTCGTACGAGGTCTATGACAACATGCTGCTGCGCTTCGGCGCGGCCAAGGTCATGGCCCGTCCGCTGCTGGCCAACCTGGCCCCGAACGTGACCTCGATCAGCGTGCCGTCCAACGGCGCCACGGTCGGCGGCTCGCTGACGGTCGGCAATCCCAAGCTGGAGCCGTTCCGCGCCACCAACCTGGACCTGAGCCTGGAATGGTACTTCCAGCCCGGCGCCCTGGTCTCGGTCGCGGTGTTCAACAAGGACATCTCGAACTTCCCGCAGACCCTGGTCACCGCGTCCAACCTGAGCGCATTCCTGGACGCCGACGCCATCGCGGCCCTGCGCGCAGCCCAGACCAACCCGCAGGCGGTCGCCTATATCGACGCCAACAACCCGTTCGACGTGCGCCAGTTCGGCGATGCGCCGGGCGGCTACATCCGCGGCATCGAGTTCAACTACCAGCAGAACCTGACCTTCCTGCCCTGGTACTTCAAGAACCTGGGCGTGCAGTTCAACGCCACGCACCTGAAGTCGGAGATGGAGTACATCGTGACTCCGGCCAACGCCCGCCTGGGCACGGCCGCCATCACCGCCAAGGGCCCGTTCACCGGCGCTTCGCCGAACGCCTTCAACTTCACCGTCTACTATGAAGTCGAGAAGTTCAGCGCCCGCCTGTCGTCGGCCTATCGCACCAACTACAAGACCCAGTACCCGATCGCGGCCGGCACCTGCGAGCCGGGCTACTGCGACAGCCCGCTGGTCAACGACTTCCTGGGCAACAAGAGCACGTTCAACCTGGACGGCTCGATGACCTACAAGCTGAACGACCACATCACGTTCTCGCTGGAAGCCCTGAACCTGACGAACCAGACGGAAAACCGCTGGGCCTACGAGAACGACCCGGTCGTGACGCGCTACGCCGCGGTCGGCCGCTCGATCTTCGGCGGCGTCCGCTTCGTCTATTAATCTTTTCTAGAGCGTTATTTCCTCCCAACGCTTTGACTGGGGCCGCGTCGATACCGACGCGGGCCCCTCTTTTTGCGCCTCGCCGCGCGGCGGCCCGCCCCCGCACACCGGATAACAAAGTTCACCCAACAAAAGAATCACAACATGCTCACCGCCTATCCACAGAATGCTGGATACTGGAGCAAGCCCCATGGCGGCGTCAGAACGCGAGATCGAAGACGTCCGGAAAAACCCCGGCTTGTGGCGTCTCCTCATTCAACATCTTCTTGATCTCCACCGCACAGACTTGACGGACGAGTTTCTCGATTTCGCTGACCGAGTTCTCCCGCTCGCTTGGCTCACCGAGATCACCTATCGCCAAGCCGAATGGCTGCTGGCCGTACGCGACAACTTCCGCTTCGTCTCGACCTACCGCCATTTCAGCATCAAGGCGCTGCTCAAGGCGTGCTACGAAAACCGCCTGGATTTCGACGAGGCTACAGAAGAGTGGATCACGACCACCTTCAAGGCCGACGCGCCATCCCTTCGGCTCTATGAGGCAAAGCGCATCTATGGCTTGGCCTACCGGATCGGCGAGGTCGATCGCGCCGACGAGGCTGCCTGACAATGCCGGCGTGGCGCAGCAGGCTTGGCTTCACTCCAGCCCATCGCCAGTTCAATACTCAGCGCTTGCTGAAAGCCTGCTATGAAAATCGCTTCGACTACAACGAGACCACCGAGGACTGGCTAACAGCAGCCTTTAGAGACGATGCTGCGTCGTTCTCCGACGAAGATGCTGAACGGATCTATGACCTCGCCCAATTGATTGGCGAGGTAGATCAGGCGGCTTAGCCGCCAACGCGAGACTCCAGACATCGATTGTCATGCAGCCTTCCGGGCCGGAACGCGTTCGCCCCCGCATGACCCGCGTACAGAACTGGCTTTCCGACTCCGTCTGGCTGATCGGCTGGGCGCCGCCTTGGCTCGTCAGCATCGCCCTGATCGCCCTGGCCGTGACCGTGGCGCTGATCGTCCATGGCGTCCTCGTCCGCATCGTCCGCCACAGCCTGTCCAAGCGCGACGCCTTCTGGCAGGCGCTGATCGCCCGCACGCGGCGGGTGACGCGACTGGCGATCATCGTCGCGGCACTGGGCCCGGCGGTGACCGCCTCCCCGCTCAACGACGCCCAGTCCGAGGCCGCGCGCCATGGCCTGCTGGTGCTGTTCATCCTGCTGCTGGGCTGGATGGCGATGACGGCGCTGGACATCGCCGCGGCGCTCTATCTGCGGGGCTTCAAGGTCGACGTCGAAGACAACCTCCTGGCCCGCAAGCACATTACCCAGGTGCGGATCCTGCGGCGCGCGGTGGCCATCCTGGTCGGCATCGTCACCCTGGCCCTGGCGCTGATGACCATCCCCGGCGTGCGGCAGTGGGGCGTCAGCCTGCTGGCCGCCGGCGGCGCGGCCTCGCTGATCGTCGGCCTGGCGCTGCAGCCGCTGCTAACCAACCTGATCGCAGGCATCCAGATCGCCGTCACCCAACCGATCCGCATCGACGACGCCGTCATCGTCGAGAAGGAATGGGGGAACATCGAGGAGATCAACGCCACCTACGTCGTCGTCCGCCTGTGGGACTGGCGGCGGATGGTGCTGCCGCTCAGCTACTTCATCCAGACGCCGTTCCAGAACTGGACCCGCGAGAGCGCCGCCCTGATCGGCACCGCCATGCTCTATGTCGACCCCGCCGCCCCGGTCGACAAGCTGCGCGCCAAGCTGGAAGAGATCGCCAAGGACTCGCCGCGCTGGGACGGCAAGGTGGTCAATCTGGCGGTCACCGACATCCGGCCCGAAGTGATGGAAATCCGCTGCCTGGTCAGCGCCCGCAACGCGCCCACCACCTTCGATCTGCGCTGCGAGGTGCGCGAGAAGATGATGGCCTTCCTGCGCGACGAACTGCCCGAGGCCTTCCCCAAGCAACGTCTCAGCCTGGCCGCAGAACCGTCCTGAGGCGTCACATCCCCCTTGGCAAGGCGGGCGGCATCACCTTAGAGGATCGGGCCCAGCCGGGCGCCTGGATCCACCGGGGAACCGAGAGCCGTGACCGACGCCGTTCTGGACGCGCCCGACAGCGCGCCGCGCAAGCGCAACGCCGAGCGCACCCGCAAGTCGATCCTGGCCGCGGCCCTCAAGGAGTTCTCGCAGGCCGGCTTCGCGGGCGCGCGCATTGAGCGGATCGTCAAGGCCGCCAAGTGCAACATCCGCATGCTGTACCACTACTTCGGGGACAAGAAGGGCCTGTACATGGCCGTTCTCGAAAGCGCCTACATGGACCTGCGGACCCGCGAGGCCGAGCTGAAGCTCGACCCCGAGCAGCCGCTCGAGGGTCTGCTCGAGCTGCAGCGCTTTACCTTCGACTATTTCGAGAAGAACCCGCGCTTCGAGGGCCTGCTGCGCAACGAGAACCTGCAGCATGGCAAGTTCGCCGCCCAGTCCCGGGTGGTGACCGAGACGGCCTTCCCGCTGCGCCGCACGATCGAGGCGCTGATCGACAGCGGCCAGGCCAAGGGCCTGTTCGGGCCGGACCTGGATCCGGTGCAGATCTACGTGACCATGGCGGCCATGAGCCGCTTTCACCTGGCCAACGGCTATTCGCTGTCGGCGACGCTGGACACCGACATGAGCGCCCCCGAGTGGCGCAAGGCGCGGCTGGACCACGCCCTGGCGCTGCTCGAAGGCCATCTCACGCGCGGCGCGCGCTGAGGCTTATTGTGCTGGCGGCGTCGCCGTCGGCGCTGCCGGCGCCGTCGCCAGCGGCGGGCCGCTGAACTCGGCCTCGATGATCACCTGGACCTCGTCGGACACGCCCATGGTCGTGCCCGGAGCCGGGACACCGTAGGCGATGCCGAAGTCCGAACGCTTGAAGCTGCCCTTGGCCGAGAAGCCGACGCGCGCGTGCGGATCCATCGGATGGCCGACATAGCCGCCGTTATAGGTCACATCCAGCACGACCGGCTTGGTGACGCCGTGCAGGGTCAGGTCGCCGGTCACCTTGCCGGTGTCGGCGCCGGTGGTCTCGACCTTGGTCGACTTGAAGGTGATGGCCGGATAGCTGGCGGTGTTCAACCACTGCGGCCCGGTCAGCTCAGCCAAGAAGCCGGCGGGCGGCGCGGGCAAGGTCAGCGACTTGGGATCGATCGTCGCCTCCAGGCTGCTGGCGGCGGCGTTGTTCTGGTCGAACTTCAGCTTGGCGTCGAAGCTGGCGAAGGCGGCCGTATAGTTCGAGAAGCCCAAGTGGTTGACCTTGAGCACCAGGGTCGCGTGGGTCTTGTCCAGCGTGTAGTCGCCGGCCGGAATGTCGACCTTGGGCGGCTTGGGCGCGGTCGCGGCGGGCGCCGGAACCACGGGCGGCTCGGCCGGCTTTTCAGCGGGCGTCGGCGAACAGGCGGCCAGCGCCAGCAGCGCCACGACGGGCAGGATCGTTCTCATGCGCTTCCCTCCTTGAGTTCCGACGCCCCTACGCCGACCAGGGGTCAACGTAGGGGAACGGCGAAGGTTGCGGGAGGGGCTTAGAAGAAGGCGTCGATGGTCAGTTGGCCGGTTACCACGCCCTGCAGCTTGATCACGTTCTCGATCGCCGGCGCGGAGGCATCGACGTTCTGGCCGGCGAAGACGTAGGTGTCCCCACGAACCTCGATCGCCATGTACAGCTGGTTGTAAGGCGCGGCCTTGATCAAGGTGTTGGCCATCGTCTGAGCGGCGGCGAAGTCGAGCGCCCAGTAGGTCGCGAAGCTGATCGGCAGGCCCTTGTCCAGGAAACGGATCTCGTCGCCGGCCTGGAAGTCCAGAATGACGTCGACGCCGCGGCCCGAACTGTCCAGCGGCATGGAGTCGCCGACCGCGAACTGGAAGATATCGGCGCCCGCCCCGCCCGAAAGGATGTCGCTGCCCGCGCCGCCGAAGATGATGTCGTCACCGCCCAGGCCGTCGATCCGGTCGTCCAGCGCACCGCCACGCAGGGTGTTGGCGCCCTCGTCACCGACCGGCAGGAAGTTGTCCAGGCTGATCTGGTCGAGCGTGACCCCGACCAGCTTGACGACGCTTTCGACGGCGCCGTTCGTCGAACCGCTGGCCGCCGCGAAGACATAGACGTCCGGCCCGACCTGCAGGCCCAGATAGGACAGCTTTCGGGTCGCCAGGATCTGGGGTGCGATGGTGGCCGCCATCAACCAGCTGGAGGCCGTCTCCTCGCCATAGCGGATGAATTCGCTGTGGGGTCCGAAGGCCAGCTTGTCGGTCGCCTGCCAGTCGGTGATCACGTCGACGCCGGCGTCGCTGTTCGATGACCAGGTGGTGTCGCCCGCCGCGAACACGAACGTGTCGCTGCCTGCGCCGCCCGTCAGGATGTCGGCGCCCTTGCCGCCGGTGATGACGTCGTCCCCCTTGCCGCCCGAGATGCTGTTGGCGTTGGCGTCGCCGGTCAGCACGTCGTTGAAGGCCGAACCCTTCAGGCCTTCGAAGTTCTTCAGCGTGTCGTTTCCGGCGCCGAGGGTGTTCTGCGCGACACCCATCTTGGACAGGTCCACGCGGACCCCGATGGTGGCGTGCTCATAGGAGGCGATGTCGAAACCTTCGCCGCCGTCCAGAACGTCGTCGCCGCGCCCGCCCTCGATCGTGTTGGCTTCGGCGTTGCCGATGATCGTGTCTTCACTGTCGGAGCCGATCACATTCTCGATCGAGATCAGCGTATCGACGCCGCGCCGGCCGGTGTCCTCGTAACTCTGGACACTCTTGCGCAGGTCGATGTTGACGGCGGTAATGTAGGAGTCGGCGTAGCTGACGGTGTCCGAGCCGGCGCCGCCGTCAAAATAGTCGTCGCCGCTGCCGCCCTTCAGGACGTTGTCCTTGGCGTCGCCGACAAAATGGTTGTCGCCGGAATAGCTGCCGACCAGGTTCTCGATGCCGCGGATATCGACCCAGGCGCCGTTCATGATCTGCTGGGGACCCACGAGGCGCAGGTCGATTTTGGAGCCCGGTCCCATCGAGATTTCCATCGTGTCCACGCCGTCGCCGCCGTCGACGATCATGTCCATCGGCGAGTACAGCACGATGTGATCGTCGCCCGCGCCCCCCAGGAGCAGGTCATGGCCGTGACCGCTTCCATACAGCGTGTCATCGCCGTCGCCGCCATCGAGGGTGTCGCCGCCGCCGAGCGCCGTCAGGACATCGTCGCCCGCGCCGCCATACAGATAGTTCTCGGCCTCGTTGCCCCGGATCTTGTCGGCGAAGGCCGAACCCATGACCGCCTCGATCGAGATCAGGGTGTCCTGGTTCTCGCCGTAGTGACCGCTGGCGATCTTGAGATAGAGGTCGAGCTCGATCCCCGTCGTGCTGAACGCGTAATCGACCGTATCCCAGCCGTCGCCGCCGTCGATCACGTTGACGCCCGGGCCCCCCGACAGGTGGTCGTCGCCCGCCCCGCCGTACAGCTTGTCGTCGCCCGCGTCGCCCCACAGGTAGTTGTTGTTGGCGTCGCCGGTCAGCACGTCGTTGAACTTGCTGCCGTACAGGTGCTCGATGCCGCTGAGCGTATCCTTGCCCGCGCCGATCGTGTCTTGCTGGCCAGTCTTGGTCAGGTCCACCGTCACGCCGGCGCCGGCGTCCTCGTAAGACGACCAGTCCCAGCCCGCGCCGCCCCGGACGATATCGTCGCCCGCGCCGCCGACCAGATAGTCGTCGCCGTCGCCGCCATCCAGGGTGTCGTTGCCTTCGCTGCCCCACAGGGTGTCGTCGCCCTTGCCGCCGCTCAGGCGGTCATCGCCCTTGCCGCCGACCAGCATGTTGGCCTCGGCGTTACCGGTCAGGGTGTCGTTGAAGTCCGAGCCATAGACGTTCTCGATGCCGATCAGGGTGTCGCGACCGCCGCCGCCGGTGGTCTGGGCGCCGGTCTTGGTCAGGTCGACCGTCACGCCCGCCGTGGCGTCCTCGTAGGCCGCCCAGTCGTTGCCGGCGCCGCCGTCGATCAGGTCGTCGCCCGCGCCGCCCAGCAGATAGTCGTCGCCATCGCCGCCATAAAGCTTGTCGTCGCCGTCATTGCCGGCCAGCACGTCGTCGCCCGCTCCGCCGCGCAGGGTGTCGGCGCCGCCGAACCCATAGAGCGTATCGCCCTCATCGCCGCCCGTCAGAACGTCAGCGCCTTCCGTGCCCCGAAACAACATCGTCGATATCCCTCAGTTCAAGCTGCAACTTCAGCGTGACCCGAGGTTTGCAAGAGCGGCGCCGTAGCAAGCGGCGCCGTTTCGCGAAAATTGTGCCGTTCCAAGACGCCTGAACCTTGCCGGAAAGGCGTTTGCGCGCCACGTGTTCTCAAATGCGACAGGGACCTGACGTTGATCAACGCCGGTCTCGTGCGCGAACCGTCCCACGCGCGCAGGGCGAGTTCGCGGCGGCCGGTCTGGCGCCGCGGGCGAGGCGGTGTATGAAGTTTCCTATTACTTGCCGCGACAGTCGGACCTGACCGCCTGTCTCGCCTCCGAAGACAAAAGGCGCTAGAGCCCCCGTATGACGACCAAGATCATCTTCGACACCGATCCCGGCATCGACGACGCCATGGCGCTGCTGTTCATCGAGGCGAGCCCCGCCCTCGAGCTGATCGCCGTGACGACCGTGTTTGGCAACGCCGACATCGAGACCACCACCCGCAATGCGCTCTATCTGAAGCAGCGCTTCGGTCTGACCGCCCCGGTCTACAAGGGAACCGACAAGCCGCTGAGCCGGCCGCGCAATCCCTCGCCGACCTTTGTGCATGGCGTCAACGGCCTGGGCGACGTCGAGCTCGAGGGCCTGGCCCCCGCCCAGCCCGAGGCCAAGCCGGCCCACCAGGCGATCATCGACCTGGCCCGCCAGTATCCGGGCGAGGTGGTGCTGTGCGCCGTCGGCCCGCTGACCAACCTGGCCCTGGCGCTGCAGGCCGACCCGGAAGTCGCGACCTTGCTCAAGTCCGTGGTGATCATGGGGGGCGCGTTCGGTGTCGCCGGCAAGCCCGGCAACGTCACCCCCGTGGCCGAGGCCAATATCTGGAACGATCCAGAGGCCGCCGACCAGGTGTTTACCGCGCCCTGGAGCCTGACCGCCGTCAGCCTGGACGTCACGACCCAGGTCGTGATGTCGCCCGACTACATGGAGGCCCTGGCCGCCGGCGGCAGCGACGCCGGCATGTTCCTGAACGCGATCTCCAAGCCCTATGCCGCCTTCTACGGCGGCCGCGACGGCATCGTCGGCTGCTGCGTGCACGACGCCGCAGCGGTGGCGTTCGTGATCGATCCCAGCCTGTTCAAGCTGCGCCGCGGTTCGGTGCGGGTGGTGACCGAGGGCGTAGCCTTGGGCCAGACCTGCCAGAGCCCCGAGGGCGAACTGTTCGGACCGTCGGCCTGGGATGATCAACCGATCCAGGCGGCGACGGTGGCCGTGGATGGCGAGCGGCTGCTGAAGCTCTATGCGGAGACGATGGGGGCGGCGTAGGGCTGACAAGCCTTGCGTCCTTCGAGGCCCGCTGCGCGGGCGCCCCAGGATGAGGAAACTAGAAAACCCCTCATCCTGAGGTGCGAACCGTAGGTGAGCCTCGAAGGACGCACGGCGCTAACGCCGCCACCGCTCCACACCGGCCAGGTACGTCCGCGCCACCACGCGATCATCGCCCAGCACCATCAGCGCGAAGAGCTTGTTCTCCAGGCTCCGCGCCTCCGACAGCCGGCGCTTCAGCAGTGGCGTCGCCGCCAGGTCCAGCACCAGGAAGTCGGCCTCCTTGCCGGGGGCCAGGTTGCCGATCTTGTCGTCCAGATCCAGCGCCCGCGCCCCGCCCAGCGTCGCCAGATACAGCGCATGGAAGGGATCCAGCGCGTCGCCACGCATCTGGCCGACCTTGTAGGCTTCGCCAAGAGTGTGAAGGATCGAAAAGGTTGTGCCGGCCCCGACGTCGGTGCCGATGCCGACCTTCACCCCGTGCGAACAGGCCTCCTCCAGCGGGAACAGGCCCGAGCCCAGGAACAGGTTCGAGGTCGGGCAGAACGCCACCGCCCCGCCCTTGGCCGCCAGGCGCCGGAACGCGTCGCCCTTCAAGTGGACGCAGTGGGCGAACACCGAGCCCTCGCGCAGCAAGCCGAAGCGGTCATAGACGTCCAGATAGTCCTTGGCCTTGGGGAAGAGCCGCGCGGTCTCCTTGATCTCGTAGAGGTTCTCGGAGAGGTGGGTCTGCATCCAGACATCGGGATGCTGGGCCAGCACCTCGCCGGCCATAGTCAACTGGGCGTCGCTGCAGCTGATGGCGAAGCGCGGGGTGACCGCGTAGCCAAGGCGACCCTTGCCGTGCCACGCCTCGATCAAGGCCAGCATGTCGGCGCGGCTGCCCTCGACCGTGTCGGTCAGGCCTTCCGGCGCATTGCGGTCCATCAGCGACTTGCCGGCGATCAGCCGCATGTCGCGGTCCAGCGCCTCGGCGAACAGGGCGTCGACCGAGACCTTGTGCACCGAGCCGAACACCAGGGCCGTGGTCGTGCCGTTGCGCAGCAGTTCGTCCAGGAAGAACGTCGCCGCCTCGGCCGCGTGCTCGGGATCGGCGAAGGCCGCCTCAGCCGGAAACGTGTGCTGCTCCAGCCAGTCCAGCAACTGCTTGCCGTGGGCGGCGATGATGTCGACCTGCGGGAAGTGGATGTGGGTGTCGACGAAGCCGGGCGTGATCAGATGGCCGGTCAGGTCCTCCAGCTCCGCATCGCCCAGCCAGGGCGACAGCTCGTCGTACGCACCGCAGCCGACGATGCGCCCATCCTCGACCAGCAGCAGGCCATCCTTGTGGAAGACGACGGCGCCCTCCGCCGTTCTGGTGGGATCATCCAGCAGATGAAGGATCGACGCCCGATAAGCTCGCACTGGTCTCGTCTCGTGGTTTCGGGCGACGCCCGTCGTTAGGACGCTCGTATTTAGGCTGCGACGCGGCGATCGGACAGGCCAGATCGCGGCTTCCGGGCGACCATTCACGCCTATCGGGCCAATCGCGCCCTCCGTTGGGGCGCACAGGGTTGGAAAAGCGGCCCATCCCCGTTAGCTAGACCCTCTAAACGGCCCGCGCGCGAAGACGGGCCGCGCGAGACGCGCGCAGAGCTCCAAGAGGGACATGATGGACGAGGATTTCCGTAAGGCGGCGCTGGACTACCATCGTCTTCCGCGGCCCGGAAAGCTGGCGATCGAAGCCACCAAGCGGATGGCCACCCAGCGCGACCTCGCCCTCGCCTATTCGCCCGGCGTCGCCGCCCCCTGCCTGGCGATCGCCGAGGACCCCGACCTGGCCCGCGACTACACCGCGCGCGGCAACCTGGTCGCCGTGATCTCCAGCGGCACCGCCCTGCTGGGCCTGGGCGACATCGGTCCCCTGGCCTCCAAGCCGGTGATGGAGGGCA
>CAZRPD010000113.1:0-17054 GCA_964601775.1 uncultured Caulobacter sp.
GTTCATGGTTCGTACTTTTGAGCGCCCTTTAGCGCACAAACCTTGAGGTGAGCCCCAGTAGTCCTGGCCGGGAACATGCTCCTGCAGCAGCGGCTTGGCCTGATAGCCCAGGGCTTGGACCTTCTCGACAGCCGCCTGCGCGTTTTGGGCCAGGCTCACGCCTCGCCCGCCCACCCCAAGGCTGGGCTTCACGATCAGCGGATAAGGCAGGTCCGGCGCCACCGTCTGCAGCGTGCGCAGGTCGGGGATGATCCATGTCCTGGGGGCGGGCAGGCTGGCGGCCTGGACGGTTCTAGCCAGATGGTCCTTGGGATGGACCCTGTCGATGCTCTTCCAGCTGGGCGCGGCGACCTTGATCGTCGGCTCGAACCGGTTTCGGTGGCGGGCGATCAGTTCGGCCTCGTCGAACACCGGCATCAGGACATAGGGCCGCCGGTCGCGCGGCGCGTAATCCAAGACGGCGGCCTCCAGGTCGTCCAGGAAGCGCTCCGGTTCGGCTTTCCAGGACGCGACGGTGAAGGTCTCGTGCACGTGCTTGGAGAACGACAGCACCGTCAGGTCGACGTCGTCGCAGCCGATCACCTCGACCCCGCGCTGGGCGAGCGAGCGGGCGATCACCAGGGCCATCAGACTGCGGCCGTAGGTAAGGATCACCCGGCCCGGGGCCGGCAATGTCAGGGTCGGATCGTTCAGCGCCACCAGACTTTCCCAAGCTCACGCTTGCAGCGATCCACCATGGTGTTGGTTCCCGCTTCCAGGTTGCCCGCAAGCCTTTGGCGCACGGTCGCAGAAGAATTAGAGCAGGCGAAAAGACCTTCAAGATCGCCCTTGCGCTCCATTTGCCGCCTTCCCAAATCGCCGCTCGATCCTGTCGGCGGAAGCTACAATCTGGAAGCATTGCAGAGTGGAGGTCTGGCGGTGTTGCTGACAACGAATTGGCTGTCGGCGTTTGTCACCCTATTCGTCACGATTGGCCCCATCGAAGCGGCGGTCATCTTCGCGGGTTTGACCTCCGGCGTGCATCGGCCCGAACGGCGCGCCCTGGCGGCGCGCGCGGTGCTGATCGCCGGCGCCGTGCTGCTGCTCTTCGCGCTTTGCGGGGGGATGTTGTTGTCGCTCCTGCATGTCAGCCTGCCTGCGTTTCGTGTGGCCGGCGGGGTCTTGCTCTTTTTGCAGGCGCTCAGCTTGACCTTCGCCAACGCGGGCTTGTCATCGATCAGCGACGAGGAACAGCGAGAGGCTCGACGCCCCGGCGACATAGCCGTCTTTCCGCTGGCGTTTCCCCTGATCGCCGGGCCAGGCAGCCTTTTGGCCGTCGTGCTTCTGATGGGGCGATCCTCAGGGCTGGTCGAGAGCGCCGCCATCCTGGTGATGCTGGTCGTCTGCCTGGCGATAACCTACGGGGCGATGCGGGCTTCGGACGTTCTGTTGCAGCGTCTTGGCGAGACCGGTACGGACGTGGTCGGTCGGGTATCGGGGGTGTTGTTGGCGGCTCTGGCCGTGCAATTCATCTTCGACGGGTTGCGGCAGGCGCGTCTCTTTGGCTGACGCCCGCTCGCCTAGCAGCGATGGCGCGCAGCCAGCCTGAACCCTCATATCCGGCCTGCGCCCCCTTGCGAGATCGCGCCTCAACGAATTTCCGATAATCTCCATTAGACGTGAAATATCGTTATATTGGCGGATTTTATTTTTATGTTGTCCCTGACTCCGATAGCTGCGAGTCGCAGCCCGCCTTGGATCTGTTGCCACGTCGTTCCGGGTTTTCACGATTTTCTGACTCCAATCGTGCGACTGGCTGATCGCAATTGCTGCGACTGGCAAAGTGCGTCGAAGCCAGGCGTCGAGCACAGTGCTGGTGATCCGGGCGGTTCGGCCCATCCTCCACTTCACCCATAAGCGCAAATGCGACACCACCGCGCCGCGCGTCCTGCCGCATAGCAAGGTGAAAGACGTTAATCCGTCGATGGCCGGGTGAAAATGGCGTCTCAGGTCCTTACTGGACTTCCATCCATACATAGCCAACCGTCTCCGAGCTCACCTCCACATAGGACATGGGGGCGAGTCGCTGGTGCAGTTGGAACTAGACATTAGGGGCTGGATTTATCCTTCGCTGCGATAGGGCTGCGCGTTGAACTAGGCAACGACGAGGAGGGACAGCTGACCGCCCCGGAGAGCACCCAGCGGCTGTTGATGAGGCAGCGCCATCAAGCGTTCGATTGGACGCCAACGCCAATCGGGCCGATGGCGTCATGGCCTCGCGCGCTCCAGACAGCCTTGAGCATCGCGCTCGGGTCTCGACAGCCCATGTTCATCGCCTGGGGCCCCGAACTTACGTTTCTCTACAACGACGCTTACGCGGAGATCCTCGGCGACAAGCACCCCGGCGCGCTCGGACGCCCGTTTCAGCAGGTGTGGTGGGACATCTGGGATGACATCAAGCCGCTGGTGGACCGCGCCCTGGCTGGCGAAGCCACGATCCATGTGGGGCTGGAGACTTTTCACCACCAACATGGATCCGAGCTGAGGCCCGGGCGGTACTTGCAGCTCTGCGTCCACGATACGGGTGTGGGCATGGACGAGGCCACTCGGGTCAAGGCGACCGAGCCTTTCTTTTCGACGAAGGGCATCGGTCGCGGCACAGGCCTTGGGCTATCCATGGTCCACGGCTTGGCGGCTCAGCTCGGCGGCGCGCTCTCTTTGGAAAGCGCTCTTGGCGAGGGGACCACGGTGAAGATATGGCTTCCGCTGTCGGGCGCCGATCCAACCGCGCTCGCATCGGCCTCGGAGTCTATCGGCCTGAGCGGACTTGCCTGCTCACGCCCGAGCGGCGTCGTCGCCTAGTGACGTGTTGAGCCAAGCCCGGCAATTTGCGCGGCGACCGTTCTAGCGGCCTCTTGGGCCACGAGAACAATGCGTTCGCTAGCGCCTCGAGACTTCATCCGTTCGGCCCCCGGCGCAAAGTTCAATCGCCAGGTCACCGAGCGCTCAGCGCCGGGTGCTCCAAGATCACGAATTGAGAGCTGAAGGTTGCCCTCTCTAAGGACGGGAATGATCAGCGGCAGGGCAAAAGCCGCGTCGGAATAGCCATCAGGCGTCTCAAATGGAAAGACCTGCTCAAGTCCCTCGCACACAACGGCCAGGGCGCCCGACGTCGCCGTTTGGTCGAGATCCAACTGGACCGTGAGCCAGCATTCGATGAGGCCGGGTCGACTGCCCGCATAGATGTCAGCGCCAAGAATGCCGATATAGGCTGAAGAGCCATCGGGGCGGTGCTCGACCTTGGAGCAAAGGAGTGCAGAGCGCAGACCGGTGATCATCGAACGGCGACGCTATTCGATTTACTACTGGAAGCAAGCAGGCTTGAGATCGTTTGCCTCTTAAGGGTTCTCGTTCGGTTCGCGCTCCTCTCCGAGTTGGCAGCGCTCCGGCGCATCACCAGCGGACTCTTCCCTCGCCTTTGGTGGCGGGCACTTCTCCATTTTGGGGCGCGACCAGGCGAGCTATGCGTTGTCGCCGGCCTCGTCGATGAAGAGCGCTAGTGAAAGCGGCGCGTCGAACAGGGGTCGTCGAGGTGCAAACGATAGAAGGTTCTGGGCGGCTCGCTCTTGGTGGCCATCTCCCAGGCGTCGCCTATTTCGTCCCGCGCCGGGGTCGAGGTCGGGGCCGGCTGGAGCGGCACCGGGAAGGCCCCCGAGCCCCCCAGTCAGCCTGAACCTGAGCCATCCCGACATCGGTTCGCGCGCTTACAAGCGTCACTCCCGGCCGCGCCGCCGGCTAGGACTGCGGCGACGTCTTCACCTTGATCTAGAACGCCGAAGGACTGAGCGGCCTCTCCCCCGGACGCGCGACAAAACCCCCGCGTCCGGCGACGCGGGGCGAGGCGTGGGACCAAGGGTTCGGGGCGGGCCACGGCCCGCCCCTCCCCTCATTCGGCCGCCAGGATGGCAGGGTTGGGATCGCAGTCAGGGCCACGTCGGGGATCTGGCCGACCTGCGCCGGAGGCCTCACGCGGCGCAGCGCGCAGCCTTGGGCCGGTCGTTGATCCCCTTCCAGGAAGTCGCGCAGGATCGCCTTCTGCGTCTTGACCTTCTCGCCGACATTACCGTCGGCGACCTTCTTGCCGCCGAGCTCGGCCAGCATGGCGTTGATCGCATCGGCCTTGGAGACGGCTTGCCATTCTGAATACCACAACACATTCTGATATCGATCGGATCACGAAGGCGGTCGGGGGAGCATCGGAATGACCGAACCGTCATCGGCGTCGACGACGCCAAGCCCGGGCGGAGACTTTGCGACGCCCGAGGGCCCATCGCCGGTTCCCCCCGCGCTCGCCCTGGTTCACCCAGGAAAAGTCGATCTTCTATCCCCTCGGCCGATAGCGGTGCCATGAACGCCGTGAATTTCAGAACCGCTGACCTCAATCTCTTCCGGGTGTTCGTCACCCTACTGGAAGAAAAGAACGCCACGCGCGCCGGCGAGCGCCTGGGTCTTTCGCAATCAGCGATCAGTCACGCGCTGCGGCGCCTGCGCGCTATGGTGGGCGATGATCTCTTCATCCGCGGCCAAACGGGCCTTCGACCGACCCCGCGCGCCTTGGAGATCGCCGAAACCGCCCGCACGGCGCTGGAGCTGCTGGAAACCGCCGTCAACACACAGCGGTTCGACCCCGCCGTCGATCATCACGTCTTCACCATCGCGGCGGGAACCTACATCTCGTATGTGCTGGGCCCGATGATCGCCGAACGCGTGATCACCACCGCGCCCCATGTGGAGATTCATTTCCGCAACCTCTATGCGGGCATGACCGAGGACCTCGACACGGGCAGTCTGGACATGGTGATCGGCTGTTTCGAGGCCATTCCCGGACGATTCAGCTACGCCCAGTTGTTCGAGGAAAGCGGTGCCTGGGTCATGCGCGAGGGTCACCCGGCCGCCGCCGCCGGTCTCGATTACGAAACCCTGGCCCATCTCCCGCGCGTTGGGGTGACCGGCGGCAATGACGATCCGGATCGGACCTCATCGGGGCACCTGGGCCTGCGGCGGCTTACGTCCTGGGGCGAACAGTACGCTTTGGGAGAAAAGCCCTATCAGCCGTTCTCGACCCAGGACGCGTTCAGCGCCTTGAACATCGTCAGCCACTCGGACATGGTCTGCATCCTGCCTCGCCGCCTGGCCCAGACGAGCGTCAAACGCGGCAGGCTGGTGATGATCGAGCCTCCCAACGCGCCGCCGCCAACCCCGTTTGGAGCGGTCATGCGCGCCAGCGACGGACCGGCCTCTCCCAACGGCTGGCTTCTGGAGATTTGTCGCGCGGCGGCGACGCGCCTCTAGCCGCCTGGCCAGGAGAGGTCTCGCGCTGTCGGTCTCTCTGCAGGACAGACGGGCGCCTATCCGGCGTCGCCATTCCGCCTTCAAGGCCCGTTTTGCCCAAACGCGGCACGAGGCCCGCCCCCGGTCTACCGCACCGCGGGGGGCTCCGTCGCCCCAAGCATCAGGTGGCCGGGGCAGGCAGGCCGCGGCTAGGCCTTTAGACTCGATAGGAAGGCCTCGTGAGACATGGCCAAGGCTCGGGCCCGCGTGATCGCCGCGCGCATTCGGCTAAAAGCGCTATCCAGTTCGGGCTTGGTGAAGTAGTCCGCCATCGGATCATAGGCTCGCGGCGTGATCTCGAAGCCAGCGTACATCGACAGCCAGCTGGGATCGTGGAACGACTCCCACTCATAGCGAACCATGGTCCCACGGCTGGCGAACATCCGCATCTTGTGGACCAGGGGCTCGGGCAGGGTCACCTGACGCACCTGGTCCCACATCGCCTCGCCCTCGCGGCGGTTGGCGAAATAGTGCAACAGCAGAAAGTCCCGGATCCGTTCGTACTCGAGAGTGGTGATGCGATTGTATTCGTCGGCCAGAGCAGGGTCGAAGTCCAGGGTCGGGAACAGCGCGCCCAGCCGCTCCACGCCGCTCTGGACGAGCACGATGCTGGTCGATTCCAGCGGCTCCATGAACCCGGCGGCCAGGCCCAAAGCGATGCAGTTCTTCTCCCAGAAACGATGGCGGTGTCCGGTCTGGAAGCGCAGCAGGTTGGGCTCGGCCAAGGCCCGTCCTTCCAGCCGCGAGATCAGGGTCGCCGTCGCCTCGTCGTCCGAGATATGCCGGCTGGAGTAGACATAGCCGTTGCCGACCCGGTGCTGCAGAGGGATCCGCCACTGCCACCCGGCCGCCAGGGCCGTGCTGCGAGTATAGGGCGTCAGCGGACCGTCGCGCTCGCAGGGCATGGCCACGGCGCGGTCGCACGGCAGCAGATGAGTCCAATCCTCGTAGCCGACGCCAAGCTGTTGGCCCAGCAGCAGGCTGCGAAAGCCCGAACAGTCGATGAACAGGTCCGCCTCCAGAACCCGGCCCTCCTTCAGCGTCACGCCGGTCAGGAAGCCCGTCTCGGGGTGTTTGGACACCTCGACCACCGTGCCATCGACATGGGTGACGCCCAGCTCGGACGTCGCCTTGCGTCGCAGGAACTGTGCATAGAGGCCCGCGTCGAAATGGACCGCCCAGTTGAAGACGCCCAGATCGTTGGGCGGCGAGACCGGCGGGTCCATCATCTGGTTGGCCATCGCCAGCTGGGTGCACAGGCTGTAGGCGGCCAGCGGAGTCGCGTCGCCCTCGGCGCGGCGCTTGAGCCAGAACTGGTGGAACGCCACCCCGCGTGAGGGCATGCCGTAGAGGCCGAAGGGGTGGAAGAAGCTGTCGCCTTCCCGCTTCCAGTCGCGAAACTCGATCCCCAGCTTCACGGTGCCCTGGGTGGCGGCCATGACCTCGGCTTCGGTCACGCCGATATCGCGGAAATAGTCGCGGATCGCCGGCACGGTGGCTTCGCCGACTCCGACGGTGCGGATGTCGGGCGACTCCACGACGGTGATCTGGATGTTCTGCCGCGCCAGCCGGCCGGCGAGCCAGGTCGCGGCCATCCAGCCGGCCGTGCCGCCGCCGACGATCAGGAGCGAACGGACAGGGTTGGTTTGCGCCATCTGGTCCCACGAAAAAGATGCGGCCTGCCCGCAGGATGGGGCAGGCCGCAGGGGGAGGGCTAGATCAATATTTGAAGCGGACGCCAGCCACGTAGCGGGCTTCGAATACGTTGTTGTAGGCGTGCTCGTCCTTCCAGGTGAGGTAGTACTTCTCGTACTCGCTGGTCAGGTTGGTGCCCTGGACGTAGACGGTCAGGTTCGGCCTAACGTCGTAGCTGACCGAAGCGTCGAGATATTCAGTCGGTGCCTGGTACATCTCCAATCCCGAGATGCCGCCAAAGTCCTGGGAGACCGCGCGCTTGGAGCGGTAGTTCCAGGCGATCCGGGCCTGCAGCTTGGAGTCCTGGTAGTACGCGGCGATATTGGCCTGGTACTTGGAGTTATCCTGGAACGGGATCGAGGCTCCGGCCAGGTCGGTCTTGCCCGACTTCGACGGCGAGTAGGTGAAGTTGGTGTCGACGCCGAAGTTCGACAGCATCGACGGCATGAACTCCAGATCGCTGAAGGCCAGCTTGGCGCCGCCTTCCAGACCCTTGAGCGTGCCGCCTTCGCCCTGAACCTGCGTGCTGATCGAGACGCTGCGGTTACGCACTACCCCGTCGTTGTCGGGCAGGTCGGTGCGGGTGATCGCCCCGTTCTGGATGAAGCTGTCGACCTTGATGTAGAAGGCGCCCACGCTCAGCAGGCTGCCGCGACCCAGATAGTATTCCAGCGAGCCTTCGAAGTTCTTGGAGCGCCAAGGATCCAGCTGCGGGTTGCCGTTCTGGCTGCCGCCGGTCACCCGGAACACCGGCGAGCCGGGGTTGGAGGTGTCGATGGCGTAGGTCGGGTTCAGCCCCCCGCCCCACTGATTGAGATCCAGCAGCGTCATGGTCTTGGAGGCCGCGACGCGGAACTTCAGGTTCTCGGCCAGATCGAAAGCGACATTGATCGCCGGCAGCACGTCGGTGAAGTCGCGCTTGGTCTGGATGCTGCCGCCCAGCAGGTTGGCCACGCCGTAGGGGCGTGGGCTGCCAGTGACGTACTGGGTGATGTCCAGCTTAGTCTGGATGACCTTGACGCCGGCATTGCCGTTGAAGCTCAGGCCGAAGAGCTCGCCCTTCAGGTCGCCCTGGACGTAACCCGAGGTCTGCTTGACCCCGACATTGAACGAGGCGCCGGGGTTCATCACCTCGACATTGCCCGGGTAGTAGTTGTTCTGGAACGCCAGGGCGTTGTCCATGGCCGCGGGATCCAGGACGTACATCGACGGCACACCGGCCACGCCCGGGTTGAACAGCTTGACCTGGCCTTTCAAGGTCGGATCGTTGGCCTTGCGCGTCAGGCCGGCGGTATAGGCGCCCGCCGCGTTGCCGGCGCTGCAACTGGCGTCATTGAGCGGCACATCAAAGGCCTTCCACTTGACCAGACAGCCCGTGCCGTTGGAGGCGGCGCTGCCATAGAGCGGCGCGGCGCGATCGAACTCGAAATCATCGATCGAGCGCTCACTGTAGCGCACGCCGCCCGAGATCTTGAAGCTGTCGCTGAACTCGTACTTGCCATCGGCGCGGATGACCTTCAGGTCGCCCTCGCGGCGATAGTTGCCTTCCGACGACATGGTCTTGAGGGCGTAGTCATTGATGTCGCTCAGTTCGGTCAGCAGCTGGCCCGGCAGGGTGAAGACAGGCTTGCTGCCCGTAAAATCGACCTTGGCCGGCAAGGACGCCGCGCCCGCCAGGGTGTTGACCGTGTAGCCACCGGTGTTGAACGGGCGGTCGCCGCCTAGCGAGGCGGGATAGTGCCCGATGCCGCCCGGCTGCCACTGCGCCCCGTTCGACAGGCTGAACTGCAGATAGCTCTGGTCGTAGTACTGGTGGGCCTTGCCGTAGATGCCGCGCACCGAGCCGGTGAACTTGCCGCCGTTGTCGTACTTCAGTTCCAGATTGTAGTTCTGCGACTGGGACTGGTAGCGGTCGTTCTGGGCGTAGGAGTCGAAATTGCCCAGGTCATAGTTGTAAACCTGGGTGGTGTTGACGTGGTAGCCGCCCACGACCGCGCCGGTGTCACGCGACTTGCCCGGCGTGAACTCGGCGGCCTGCCAGTTGACGTCCTGCATCTGGAAGCCGGCGGTGCGGTCGTGCTCGTCCTGCTTGGTGAAGAAGGCGTCGCCACTCAGTTCCAAGGCGTCGTTGAGCTTCCATTGGGCGGACGCATTGACGCCCAACCGCTTGCGCTCGTTGATCTTGTTCCAGCCGGTGAAGCCCTGCGGCACGATGAAGGCGTCGGTGGCGTCGCCGTCGCCATTGACGTCGCGCCCGCCCGCCACGGCGGTCCCGCGCGTCCGACCGGTAGGCGAGAACCCGCCCGACGAGGTGACGTCGGCCATGCCTTCGTTATGCAGGGTGGCGCCGTAGCCTTCTTGAATGCCGTTGTGGCTGTTGGACAGGCGGACATCCGAATAGGCGGCCGACAGCAAGGCGCCGAAGCGGTCGTTGCGGAAGGAGACCAGGCCGTTGACGTTGGGGTCGTACTTCTTGGTCTTGTCGCCGTAGGAGCCTTCGGCCGCGGCGGCGAAGGTCAGGCCTTCCTTCAGGTCGAAGGGACGGCGGGTGCGCAGGTTCACCGTACCGGTGATGCCGGCATTCAACTGATCGGCCGTCGTGGACTTGATGACGTCCGCGCCCGAGAACAGTTGCGAAGGAATGTCGTTGAAGTTGGGCTGCACAGTCGTGATCGATTGGGCGCCCAGATAGGTTTCGCCGTTCAGTAGAGTCGAGACCTGCGGCAGGCCACGAATGTTGATCGTCGAGCCTTCGCCGGCGCTGCGCAGGATCTGCACGCCCGGAATGCGCTGCAGCGAGTCGGAGATGGTGTTGTCGGGCAGCTTGCCAATGTCCTCGGCCGAGATCGCGTCCACCACCGAGGCGGCGTCGCGCTTGATGCTGACCGCGCGCTGTTGCGAAGCGCGAATGCCGGTGACGACCACCTCTTCAACCGTGGAATCGCTCTGGGCCTGAGCCGGCGCGGCGGCTTGCGCGTGAGCAAGGCTCGGCCCGGCGATTGCCACTCCCGAAACGGCGGCCATCAGCAGGCTACGCCGCGCATGTTTGAATCGAGTCACTTCCCCTGTCCTCCCTGACCTCGTGCATTCGAGGCGTATCTGGCGAGAACCGGTTCGAAGGGCGGCGTCCCTTTCAGGACCCACCAAGCCTCCTCCCCGGCAGCGGCTTTTGCCGTCTTCGGAAAGCACCATTATCCGGCCCCTTGCTCGGGTCAACTTAAATGATTTGTTTTTTCTTATTTTTGCATCACCTTCCCTTGGAGCCTCGTTATGCAGGGCTTGCTCATGCCGTCGCGCGATCCAAACTCGCACGAGACGGAAGAACAGAAGAAGTGGCGACGACACGCATCGCCCGAACCGGGAGGCCAGGATGGAAAGTTCGCCCGCCATGCGGCCCATGAGTCCCACGCTCGTCGGCGCGGTCGCCGCCGCGGCGCTGGCGGGGCTGTTGTTCGGCTTCGACACCGCCGTCATCGCCGGGGTGACCGGCGACATCAGTCGCGTCTATAGCCTGACGCCCGCCACCCTGGGGATCACCGTCTCCAGCGCGCTGTGGGGAACGCTGCTGGGCGCCATGGCGTCGGGCAAGCCGGGCGATCGCTACGGAAGCCGCGATGGCCTGCGCGCGATGGCCGTTCTCTATTTCATCTCCAGCATCGGGTGCGCGCTGGCCTGGTCCTGGCCCGTGCTGCTGACGGCGCGCTTCATCGGCGGCGTGGCGATCGGCGGGTCGTCGGTGCTCGCGCCCGTCTACATGGCTGAGATCGCGCCGGCCCGCCGCCGCGGAGCGCTAGTGGGCCTGTTTCAGGTCAACATCGTGGTCGGCATCCTGGTGGCCTATCTGAGCAACTTCTTGCTGGATCAGCTTGCCCTGGGTCTAAGCGCTTGGCGCTGGAAGCTGGCGGTCACCGCCCTCCCCGCCACTCTTCTGTGGCTGATGCTGGCGCGCGCCCCGCAAAGTCCGCGATGGCTGAGGGCGCAGGGACGGGATGAAGAGGCGCACGCGGCTCAAACGCGACTGGGCGGCGATCTGGATCCTTCGGAAGCCCCCAGCCCGCCCGGCGCGCGACTGAGCTGGCGCCTCTATCGCAAGCCTATCCTTCTGGCGGTGACCTTGGCGCTGTTCAACCAGCTGACCGGCATCAACGCCCTGCTCTATTATCTCAACGACATCTTCGCAGCGGCCGGCTTCGGACACGCCACCGCTGGGCTCCAAGCCGTGGCGATCGGCGCGACCAACCTGGTTTTCACCCTGTTAGCCATGAGCGTCATCGACCGTTTTGGGCGCAAGCGCCTGCTGCTGGTCGGCTCGGTCGGCATGGCCGTCTGCCTGGGCTTGGCGGCCTGGATCCTGGATGGCGGCCACCATTCGAGTTGGCTGCTCTACGTCTTGGTCGGCTTCATCGCCGCCTTCGCCTTCAGCCAGGGCGCGGTGATCTGGGTCTATATCAGCGAGATCTTCCCTACGCCCGTACGCGCCCGGGGACAGGCGCTGGGCGCCTCGACCCATTGGGTGGCCAACGCCCTGATCGCCGGCGCCTTTCCAACCGTCGCCGCCTGGAGGCCCGGCGCGCCGTTCGTCGGTTTCGCGGCGATGATGGTGCTGCAGATGGTCGTCGTCGCCCTGTTCTACCCCGAGACGATGGGGGCGAGATTGGAGAGCATCGCCAAGGCGCTCCACGCCGACAACGACCGATTGGCCTGACCGGTTTTGCTTCGGTCGTCACAGATGCTATCGGGCAGTCTTCGAGAACGGGTTGGAGCAGTGCGCCACGTGGCAAGTCAGGACCCCGCCAAGACCGCGCACCGGGGCGCAAGCCTGTCGGGCACCAACCTCGAGCGGGCCGGCGACTACAACCAGCGCGTGGCGCTGCAGTCGATCCGGATCGGCGCGGCCAAGACCAAGCAGGAAGTCGCCGCGCTCACGGGCCTGACCGTGCCGGCGATCACCAACATCACCAATCGCCTGGTGGAAGACGGTCTCATTTTGGAAGCCGGCAAGCTGCACGGCGCCCGGGGCCAGCCGGCCATGACCTTCGCCATCAATCCCGACGGCTGCTTCTCGATCGGCCTGAATATTGACCGCGATCACATCACCATCGTGCTGCTCGACTTCGCCGGCCAGGTTCGGGGCCGGGTGAGCCAGGAAATCGCCTTCGCGAGCCCTGAGGATGTCGTGTTGTTCTTCGAGGACTCATGGAAGTCGCTTCTGAAGACAAAGGGGGTGCGGGCCGATCGCATCGTCGGGGTGGGCGTGGCGATTCCCGACGACATCGCCAACGTCGACCTGCCCCACCGTCCCGCCGCCTACGAGGCCTGGAACCGGGTGGACCTGCGCAAGCTGCTGTCGCGACGCCACGACCTGCCCGTGATCCTCGAGAACGACGCTGCGGCGGCCGCGTTTGGTGAGCTGCATTTCGGTCATGGCATGCAGAAGCCCAGCTTCTTCTACATGCTGATAAGTTCGGGCCTGGGCGGCGGGCTCGTGGTCGAAGGCGAGTATTTCCGCGGCGCCCAGGGGCGCAGCGGCGAACTGGGCTTTCTGCCCGTCAAATCCGAACGCACGTCCGCGGCCACCTTGCAGGACGCGGTCTCGCTGTCGGCCCTCAATGAGTTTCTCGGCGAGGCCTACGCGGTCGGCGACCCTGGACAGCTGGCGGATCTGCCCGTCGAGGCGCAAGACCGCATCGACGCCTGGATCGATCTAGCGGCCGATCTGCTTTACGATCCGCTGATCTCGATCAGCTGCCTGATCAATCCACAGGCCGTCTATATCGGCGGGCGCCTGCCCGAGGTCTTGATCGACAAGCTGGCCAAGGCGGTGACCCAGAAGCTCAGCGTTCGTCGCTCGATCCTGACCATGGCGCCGGTCTACCGCGCCGCCCTGGCGGCCGATGCGCCCGCCATGGGCGCAGCGATCCTGCCGATCATCAACCGCTTCCTGCCATCGCGCTCGGCGCTGCGCAACACCGATCAGGCCTAGGCGCGCACCGCGCGCAGGGCCTTCAGCGCCACCGGCTCCATCAACCCATAGCCCTCCATCGTCGGGTGGACCTGATCATAGGACAGGCCCGGTTTCATGCCGGCGTGACCGTCGTCGAGCGCGGCGGTGTAGTCGGCGAATCCGTGGCCCTGGCTTCGTGCGAAGCCCGCCAGCCAGGCGTTGAGGCGCGGGATCTCGACATCGGGCCGCAAAGCCGGACGCCAGGGATAGGTCGCCGCCGGCGTCACCGCCCCCAAGATCACCTTGACCCCATTGGCCTTGGCCAGGGCGGTCATGGCCCGAACGTTGTCGCAGGTCGCCACCGGATCGTAGGGCCCGGTGTTGCCGGCGATGTCGTTGGTTCCGGCCAGCAGGTGCACGGCCGGCGGGTTCAGGGCGATCACGTCGGGCCAGAACCGCGCCAGCATCTGGGCCGTGGTCTGGCCGCCGATCCCGCGCCCGATGAAGCCGTTGTCGGTGAAGAAGGCTGGATGCCTGTCGAACCAACCCTGGGTGATGGAGTCGCCCAAGAACACCACCCGCCGGCGCTCCGGCGGAAGGGCCGCATCGGCGAGGTTGGCCTGGCGATAGCGCGCCCGGCACGGCCAGTCGGTGTGCAGCCGCAGCCCCGCGGCGGCGTCGGCCGCCGTTGGAGCCGGCGCTGGGACTAGAGAAGAGGCCTGGGCGAACGCCCGTCCGCCCAGCGCCAGCCCCGACGCCACCAGTCCCGACGCCGTCAGCGCCGCCGCCAGCAGCCCTCGACGATCGGCCCTCATCGCACCTTCGCCGCGACCGGGATCACGTTCCAGCCTCGCAACTCGACCTTCGCGCCGGCCATCGCCTCGCCCGAATAACGGATCTCCACCGTCCGGCGCTCACCTGGCAGCAGCGAGACATAGTTGTCGGCGTAGTAGGCCGGCAGAATCCTGGCGCCCTTGGCGTCCACCAGGGTCAGCTTGCCATTCAGGGCCGGGGCCGAACCGGTGTTGGCCAAGGTCACGGTGACCAGGGTCTCCGCGCCCGACTTGCCAGCCGCAGCGGCCAGCGACACCGGCTGGGCGGCCATGGCCGACAGCTTGCGCTCGCCCTCGGCGTCCTTGGCGGTCCAATAGAGGTTGCTGGACAGCGGCGCGCCGTCGGCGGCGGTCAGGTCCAGCCGCACCACCACCGCGCCCTGGGCGAGCGGTCCCGACAGGTCCAGCGTCTCACCCAAGGCGGTGCTGTTGGCGCCCGCGTCGATCCGCGAGGTCCGATCGGCCAGCAGCTTGCCGTCCAGGCCCAGAACCCGGGCCCGCAGGCTGGCGCCGATGATCGGCGTCAGGCCATTGTTGACCAGGGCCAGGCGATGGTCCGGCTGACTCATCTGGACGTGAATGATCTCCGCCCCCTTCTGGGTTCCGTAGAACGCGGCATGGGTGTCATAGTCGTGGCTGAGGATCTGCCACATGGTCGAGGGCCAGGCCGGCTGGGTCATCCACAGCAGGCGTCCCGACGACTTGGTCCACAGCTCCTGGTTCATGCCCTCGAAGATCGCCCGGTGCGTCTCGTAGTTCAGTAGTTGGGCCTTGCGCTCGAAGTCCTCGACGCTGGTTGGCGCGCCCAGCTTGGCGGTCAGGGCGTCCAGGAACGACTTGGTCGCCCCGTTCCCGGTCGGATGCCAATCATGATAGGCCCAGCTGTCGCTGATCGGCCAGCGGTCGGGCGCGGGCACGGCGGCCTCGAAGGCCTCAAGCGTGGGGAACGACGGCGTGCCGACCTCGACCGAGAAGCCCTTGGCGTGGTCGGTGAAGTAGGTCTGCGGCTCCTTGTAGCTGTAAGGTCCGCTGTTTTGGAGGTTCACCCGGTTGGAGCTGCCGGTGTACCAGCGCGTGCCGTCCAGATCGTGGACCAGCTTTTCCAGGCCTTCATTGAGGATCGGCTGCGGCACGCCTTCGTTGCGGCCGAACCACAGAACGATCGAAGGGTGGTTGCGGTAGCGGCTGATCACGTCGGCCGCGTTGGCCAGGAACAGCGGGACGTCCTGGGCTTCGAGATTGTAGTCCTGGGTCGAGTCCCAAAAGTCGTTCAGCACCAAGAGGCCGTACTCGTCGGCCAGGTCGAAGAACGCGTCTTCGGTGTTCTGGCCCACCCAGTTGCGGATGATGTTGAGGTGGGCGTCCTTGTGCAGCCTGAAATAGGGCTCCAGACGGGCCCGGTCGACGCGCTTGCGCCAGTCGTCGGTGCCCCAGTTGCCGCCCCGCGCGGCGATCTTCACGCCGTTGACCTTGATCACCAGATAGGGCGTCAGGCTGGCGTCGTCCGCGTCGCGGACCGCTGGCGAGGCGTCGCCCTGGGCCGTCAGCGAGGTCGCCCAGCCGTCAGCGACCTTGCGGATCCCCTCGTGACTGCCGTCGGTGATGTCTTGCCCCAACTGGCGGGCCTTGGAGAAGTCGACCTCCACGCGGCGCAGATGGCCCGACGGGCTCATCAGCGACAGATCGTAGGTGATCTGGCGAATGCCGAACCGGATCGTCTTCTGGTCCGAGGCCTGGCCATCGACGGCCACCGACAGCTTCAGGTCGTGCAGGGCCGGATCGCCGTAGCCATTGGGCCACCACAGCTTGGGATGGGCCACCGACAGCTGCGGGAACTCGGCCGGGCTCAAGACCACCGATCCGGCGCCCGGCGCCAGGGTGACGGTCTTGGAGACGTTGAAGCCGTCGAAGGCCGCCGTGACCGTGGCTTGCACTCGATGACCGGTCAGATTCTCGACCGGGGCGGTGATCTCGATATCGGCCTGACTATTGTCGGCCTTCGGAAGCGTGGTGACGACATGGGCGTCGCCCAGTCGCGCCTCGCCGCTGGCAGTCAGCACCACGTCTTGCCACAGGCCCGTGTTGCGATCGCGCACGCTGGGGATCCAGTCCCAGCCTTCGCTGGCGATGAACGTCGGGCCGTCCAGGGCCATCATGCCGCCGTTCTCGCCGACCCCGGCCGTCAGCGACTCCTCGTGGGCCAGGCCCGGATGCGGCGGCGGGGAGACCTTGACGGCCAGGGCGTTCTGGCCGGGCTTCAGCTTGCCGGTCACATCGAATTGGCCGCGAATGAAAGCGCCCTTCAGCTCGCCCAGCTTCTCGCCATTCAGCCAGATTTCGGCGGCGTAGTTGACGCCCTTGAACGTCAGCAGCAGGCGCTTGCCCGCCGCGCTCGCCGGCGTCTCGAAGCTGCTGCGATACCAGTAGGCCTGCTTGTTCAGGCTCTCGGGGATCGCGGTGTTGTTCAGACCATAGTCCGGATCCGGATAGACGCCGCGATCCACCAGGGTCGTCAGCACCGTGCCCGGAACGGTGGCCGCGTACCAAGCCCTTGCGTCGTAGGTCGGCGTGGAGACCACCGCGCCGTCCTGGGCGACCTTGGGCGCCTCGACCAAGCTCCAGCGCTTGAGCGTCCAGGCGTCGGGGCCGTCGGCGACAAGGGCCGGCCCGGCATAAGCCGGCTTGGCGACCGGCGCGGAGATCGCGCCCTTGCCCTTGGGACGCGTCCAGGCCTCTTGGGGCGTCACCTGACCGTACATCTGGCGCACCTGCACCGGCCAGTTTGGGCTGCCGGACTCATAGACGGTCAACGGATCGGGTTTGCGCGCCGCCGCCGTCTTGATCTCAGACGCGGAAAGCGCCCGCCCCTCGGCCGCGAAATCGGCGATCCGGCCGGCGAAGGGCGAAAACCCCGCGACCTTGCGCGGCGCCAGGGCGATGATGGCCGGTGTCGCCGCAGCCGCGACGGGCGCCTCGCCGGCCGACGCGCCGTCGACATAGAGCGTGACCTTGGCGCCATCCGAAACGGCGGCGACGAAACGCCAGTCGCCAGGTTTGATTCCGGTCTTGACGCTCAGCGGCCGACCGCCGGTCCAGACACCGAACGCGCCGCCGTCGATCATCAGAAACCGACCGCCGGCCGCCGGATCGCCCAGGCCGGCCACGAGGGTGGGCGCCGAAACCACCTCGGAGGCCTTCACCCAACCATGGAT
>CAZRPD010000114.1:0-16906 GCA_964601775.1 uncultured Caulobacter sp.
ATCCAACCTCGAATTCCGTGTCAAATCGTTTTTTTCAAAACTTTCCGACCGAACCGCCAACCAACCCGGAGGTCTTCGGCGGAGCCGGCAGCTTCTAAAGAAACCACCGAAGCCAGTCAAGCGACTTTTTCAAAGAAAAAGTAGAAGCTAAACTGGATCGAAACACCTGGAAGCTCTTGCGAACTCTTTGGCATTTCAGGGAGAGCGGCTTCTAAAGAAGCCAGACTTCCCGGTCAACCGTCCTTTTTACTTTTGTTTTCTTGGCGACCAAGGCCGCGCTAGAGCGCAAAAGTTACCTGAAGCGCGCCATGAAGGAGCGCTACAAGCTCAAGGGATTCGATTGAGGCTGTGGAACTTAGCGATCTGCTTTCGGAAACGCAAGCCCCGAAGGGCGAAGGTTTCGTCCGGCGGGCCGCGGCCCCGAAGCGAGGAGCGGCTTCTAGAGACCCCTCCCCGGCTCGGCAAGGCCGAAATCGCCGCTTCATCCCCAGTCGGACCAATCGGCTGTGCATGAACATCGTCACGCGAAAAGTCCCTGACGCCAGCAGGGGGACTTGCCTCAAGGCCCCGCCTCCCTCAGAAGGCTGAGCACTCGCGTGGTCCCGCTACCGCTTCGCTGCTTGAGCGAAGTAAAGCGCCCTCACGCGGCGCTTATATAAGGTGACCGGCGTCCATGTTGTCCCAGAAGGCGCGTTACGCCCTGCGCGCGATGATCGAACTGGCTCGCGAGAACGGGCAGGTGACTGCCGGCGAACTGGCCGAGCGCGCCGACGCGCCGCGCAAGTTCCTGGAAGCCATTCTTCTGTCCCTGGCGCGCGAGGGCCTGGTGGTCAGTCGGCGCGGCAAGTTCGGCGGCTATGTGCTGGGCCGCTCCGCTGAGCAGATCAGCTTCGCCGAGATCATCCGCCTGGTCGACGGCCCGCTGGCCCTGACCCCGTGCGTCAGCCGCACGGCCTTCCGCCGCTGCGAGGATTGCCGGGATCTGGCGACCTGCGCCCTGCGCGAGGCGCTGCTGCGCGCCCGCGACGCCACGGCCGCGGTGCTGGAAGGCTACAGCGTCGCCGACGCCGCCCAAGGCGCGGGCGCAGAGCTCATCGAGGGCTAGGCGCGCGCTCTATATAGAGACGCACCCTCTCCTTGATCCTCGCTCAAGTAGCGAAGCGATAGCGAGGATCAAGCGCGGGCGTCAGCCCGCAGAGATATAAGCCTTCAGGCCATCGGCTTCGGCCTGGGTCTCGCTGATCTTGTACTTCACCAGGTCGCCGATCGAGATGATCCCGGCCAGGCGCGCGCCGCGCACCACCGGCAGGTGGCGGATGCGGCGGTCGGTCATGCGCTCCAGCAAAGCGTCGACCGTCTCGTCCGGTTGAGCGAACACCACATTGACCGTCATGCAGCTGGCGATCGGCTTGGTCAGCGCGCCGGCGCCTTCCTTGGCGATCACCCGCACGACGTCGCGTTCCGACAGGATGCCAACGACGGCCTCCTGGTCGTCGATCACCACCATGGCCCCCACCTTGCGGGTGTGAAGCAGGGCGGCGGCCGCGCCGACGGTCTCCTGCGGAGAGGCCGTGAACACGAGATCGCCCTTGGTCTTGAGGATCTGAGACACCAGCACTGCGCTTTCTCCCTTTTCTTTATAGAACAAGGGTCTCGCAAAGCGCCTCTGGGATCAATGGGGGATCAAAGGGTATCGTTGATCTCTTCCGACGGACCGGCCCAGCGGGCGAACGGCCCCAGCATCAGCACGCCGGCGACGAAGCCGATCAGGTGCGCTTCCCAGGCCACGCCGGCCGCGCCCATGGTCAGTAGGCTGCCGGTCACCGCCATGACGAGATTGACCACCAGCCAGCCCAGGCCCAGCGACATCACGCGCGGGCCGAACATCGGTCCGACCTGGCCGGGATTGTCCATCACCCGAGCCGCGGCGCCCATCAGCCCCGACACCGCGCCCGAAGCGCCGATCACCGCCGTCGTCCGGTCCGGATGGATTGCGGCATAGCCGATCCCCGAGGCAATGCCGCAGGCCAGATAGAACAGGCAGAAGATTCCCCCTCCCCGGCCGTTAAGTCCCAGCAGGCGCGCGACCGGCGCGCCGAAGGCCAGGGCAAAGGCGCCGTTCATCAAGGCGTGGATCCAGCCGCCATGCACGAACATCATGGTCACGACGCCCGTCCAGGCGCCCTCCCAGAGGTCGCGCGGGATCAGGGCCAGGGAGACGATCGTCTCCTGGCTGGCCGACAGCAGCAGGACGTGGGATCCGATGATCGAGCCGGCCGCCAGCAAGGCGGGCCAGGGGGCATTGAAGATCGGTTCGGGGCGTTCGCGCGTCATCACGCTCTTATCTAGGCTGCTTTGCGGCGATGCGAAGGGGGCGTCTTGAGACGCTTCGTCGCGTTTCGGGGACGCTGCGCGCGTCCTTAACCAATTTTTCGAGACCTTGGGGCTAGGTGTGAGGCTGTACCTTTTTGGCACGGGTGTTGCTTGCCCTTCCGTGTCGGCAGTTCTCGGAGCCTTTCATGGCCTGGCATCGGAAGAAGAAGACGCGCGCAGCCGTTGTCGCCGCCGTCGTCGCGCTCGGCGCGAACAGCGTCGCCGCCGCGCAGTCGATGTCGACCAACTCGGCCTCGTTCAACGCCGGCTATGGCCGCAGCTCGGGCCAGGAGAACCGCATGGTCGACTATTCGACCCGCGACGTGAACGGCAACCGGGTGATCGTCGACGGCGTCATGCTGACCGGCGCGGACCAGAGCGTCTATTCGTCGAGCCGCAGCTCGGGCTCGCTGGACGCCTATTCGGGTGTGGGCGGTCTGGGCGGCTATGCCGGCTCGACCGCGATCGGCAACAACCTGACGGTCATCACCCAGGGCAACAACAACACGGTCATCGTCAATTCGAACCAGGTCAACAACGGCAACGTGTCGGCTGGCTCGAACGTCGTGAAGGGCGGTAATCCGCAATGAGCCTGAAGCGTACAGCTCTTGCCCTGGCCCTGATGGGCGCGACGGCCCTGGCCGGCTGCGGCAGCGTGCCGGTGGCCTCGACCGCCGGCAACTACGCCACGCCGATCGGCACCGCGCCCGTCACCGCCAACCCCACCGACTATTCGGCCGCCCTGGTCTGCCTGAACCAGTACGCCCGCGCCAACCACGTGGCCGCGCCGCGCGTCGCCATCGGCCGCATCGCCGACTACACCGGCAAGGAAGAGTCCGACGGCTCGGGCCGCAAGGTCACCCAGGGTGCCTCGCTGATGGCGTTCTCGGCCTTCGCCAAGGCCGGCATGCCGATGGTCGAGCGCTTCGACACCTCGGTGTCGGAGTTTGAGCTGAAATACGCCAACAACAAGCTGATCTCGGACCGCCCCAACGCCGCGCCCGACGCGCCGGCGGACTTCCGCAAGATCCTGGCCGGCCAGGTGCCGGGCTCGGACTTCTATGTGGTCGGCGGCATCACCGAGCTGAACTACAACATCCGCTCGCAGGGCATCGACGCCTATGCCGGCGACAAGGACACCGACGGGCTGAAGGGCAATTTCCGCCGCCGGGTGTTCGTCATGAACATCGCCCTGGACCTGCGGATGGTGAACACCCGCACGCTGGAAGTGGTGGACGTCATCTCCTACCAGAAGCAGGTCGTCGGTCGCGAGATCAGCGCCGGCGTCTTCGACTTCCTCAACGGCAACCTGTTCGACATCTCGGCCGGCCGCGGGGCGCTTGAGCCCATGCAGCTGGCGGTGCGCGCCCTGATCGAGCGCGCCACCGTCGAGATGTCGGCCAACCTGTACGGCATGCCGGGTCCGCAGAGCTGCCTGCGCTACGACCCGTTCGGCGACGCTACGGTCGGCCAGACCGGCGCCTTCACGCCCGCTTACGACAATCTGGGAACGAACAATGCGCAAACCCGCGATGACCCGTCTCGCTGGAACGCTCGCCGCGATCCCGATATCCGTGATGCTCAGCGGGGTCGCTACTAGCCAGACGACGTCTTCGAGCCCGGTTCTCAACAGCCAGATCAATCTGGGCGAGATCTTCTCGGAGCAGACGCTCAACGTCCAGACGGTGAGCGAAGGCGTCACGGCCAGCACCCTGGCGCACGCCAACGGCATGTCGGTGGGCGTGACCAACGCCGACGGCGCGGTGACCTCGGACCAGACCAACAGCGGCGTCGTCTACGGCCACACCGTGGTCAATGTCGGCGCGGACGCTGGCGCGGCCAGCGCCGTGCGCACCACGGCGGTCGGCAACTCTGCGGCCATGGGCGCGTCGAACGGCACGATCTCGGGCTTCTCGGTGCAGACCAACACGGCGGAAGTCACCGCTCGCGGCCAGGTGGAGGCCCACGAGGCCAGCGCCGCCGACCTGACCGTCTCGACCCTGGCCATGGGCAACACCCATGGCGTGACCCTGGACAACAGCGCCGTCGGCGCGCGGATCAGCCAATCCAACCAGGCCAATGTCCTGGCCGACGGCGGCGCGATCGTCGGCTACGTCTCGGGGACCAGCGCCGTCACCGCCACCACGACCGGCAACAACATCAACGTGGCCGGCGGCAACCAGTCAGCCGCGCGCCTGATCACCGACCAGGCCAACACCGCCGAGGTCACCCAGGCCAGCAAGTTCACCGCCTACGGCAACAGCTACCTTTCGGCGACCGTGGCCACGGCCACCGGCAACAACCTGTCGGCCGACAACGAAGGCCCGCTGCTGGACGTCACGTCCAACCAGTGGAACACCTCCTACGTGCGCGGCCAGGCCGAAGGGACTTCGTACCTCTATGGCGCGGCCCAGACCGGCGCCTATGCGGTCGGTAACAGCTCGCAGGTCAACAATGTCGGGACCGAGGTGGTGCTGGACAACCTGCAGACCAACACCGGCGGCGGCGTCGAGGCGGTGGCCAGCTTCGCGGGGACCGACGGCTACGACTCGGTGACCACCGCCACGGCCATGGGCAATGCGGTCAGCGGCTATGCCTGCTCGCGCTGCAACGCCCGCATGTCGGTCAACAACAACCAGACCAACAGCGCCGACATCGGCGCCAGCTCCAGCACGACGATCAGCTCCAGCGGCCGTCAGGTGACGGGTGTCTCGACGGCGATCGGCAACAATGCTGGCTTTACGGTCGGCTCGCCTTACTAAGACGGTTCGAGCCGGACCTGGAGTACCCCATGCCTTTCCGTCAGTTCGCGGTGCTGGCCGCGTCCGTCCTCGCCCTGGCCGCTTGCGGGCCGGCCGACGCCGGAGACGCCGCCTCGCTGCGCACGCCCGTCGCTGCCGAATACGGGTTCAAGGATCTGGTTCGCGACCCCGGCACGCCGCGCCTGGGCGCTGCGGACGCCGACGTCACCGTCATCATGTATGCCGACTACAACTGCGGTTACTGCAAGCGCATGGAGCCGGTCTTGGCCAATGCGCTGAAGGCCGACAATCGTCTGGCCGTGATCCACAAGGAATGGCCGATCTTCGGCGAGGTGTCCGAGCACGCCGCCCGGGTCGCGCTGGCGGCGAACTATCAGGGCCGGTACGAGACCGTGCACCGCGCCTTCATGCTCTCGCCCACGCGCCTCAGCGACAAGCCGACCGTCGAGGCCGTGGCCAAGCAGACCGGCATCGACTGGCCCCGGCTGACCCGCGACCTGAAGACCCACGGTCCGGCCATCGACGCCGTCCTCAAGCGCAACGAGCGCGAGGCGACGCTGCTAGCGCTGCAGGGCACGCCAGGCCTGGTGATCAATGGCTATCTGCTGCCCGGCGCGCTGACCGACGATCAGCTGAAGGCGCTGATCCTGAAGATCCGCGCGGCGCAGAAGCCGGCGGCCTGAGCCGCCCTACTCCGCGTTGACGACGTTGTAGCGCTGCATTTCCTCGCCGGTCAGGCAGCGCAGGGTCGACTTGTCGCCGCCGCCGAAGGTGTCGGCTTTCTGCTGGTACATCACCTCGGTCAGCAGGCGGCGCGAAACGCCCATGCGGATCAGGAAGTCGTTCTCGTCGGACGCCAGCAACGCCGCGGCCTGTTCGCGGCGGGCGATGTTGTTCAGGGTCAGGTTCGAGTCCGTGCCCTTGCGGGTTACGTCGACGAAGGTCTGGTAGTCGGAGCTGGCGGTCGCGGTGAACATGTGCACGGCGAAGGCCGCGCCCTCGTCGACCATGCGGATCGCGCCGCCCATGAAGGCGAAGTTGCAGGCGCTGGCGCAGCCCCAGCCGCCCGGGATGCGCGTCGGCAGACCCATGGCGCGGATCAGCTTGCCGATCTTCAAGCCCTCGGCCGGGTCGCCGCCGCTGGAGCCGATCCAGATCTCGTCGACCGGATCGCGGCTGGCCTCCAGGGCCTGTTCCAGCTTGTCGGCCGCGCCAGGGAGAATGGCGCCGCTGAACTTGACGACGCGACGCCCATCCACCTTCGAAGACTGCACCTGCACCGGGCCCGACAGTGGGCCGAACACGCCCTGGATGCTCGGGCAGGTCGGGTTGTCGGCGTCGCGCGGATTGGCGCTGGCGACGCCGGCGCCAAGCAGCAGGATCGAACAGGCGGTCAGGAGGACAGAAGTCTTCATCGCCCAGGACCCTACTACGGCGCGGCGGCCAGGGTGAAGCCGGTCGCGCCCACGGCGCGGCACAGGGTCTTGGTGACCGTGGTTTCTTCGCCGCTGACGATCACAACGTCGCGCACGGCGCGGCACAGGGCGCCGTCGGCGCGCTTGGTTTCGCTCATCACCGACGAACGACCGCTGACGTCCGGACGGCTGGTCGAGGTCCACTGCGCCTGGGCGCCGACGCCCTGAGTGACGACGGTCTGGGTGGCGGTGGCGGCGGCGGTCTGCTCGCCCGGGTTCAGCAGGCAGGCGATCTTGTCGGTCAGCAGGGCGCCGATCACCAGACCGACGACTTCGGCATTCTTGATCCCGGCCTTTTTGGCGGCCAGCGAAGCGCCGGCGGTGACGCCCGCACCCAGGGCCGCGTTGCCCGAGGCGCAGGGCGCGCTCTTGGCGGCCGTCGCCGCCAGTTGGGCCAGATTCTGCGGCAGCGGAGCGGCCTGGACGCTGGCGGCCGTCACGCTGGCGAGGGCAATCAGGGCGGCGCAAAAACGCGACATCGGGCGGGCTCCATCATTTGATAGCGGTTATATCGTGCGCGAGGTATCGATCGAACGCCGTCTGGTGTCGAGGTCTAGACGCCCCAAAAGACGGCGATGCGACAACTTGCCCCGCGCATGCGCGCCGCCGCTCCCGGCTTACCGGAAATGGGTTGTACGCACGAAGTGGGGGTGAAGGCGGTCAGGCCTGGGTGGCGTCCCGCATATGTGCCGTCATCGCGGGTTGGGGATCGGCCCACAGCGCGATCCTGGTCAACAGATCGCGAGGATTGATCGGCTTGCCGACATGGTCGTCCATGCCGCTGGCTCGGTAGAAGGCGACCTGCTCGGGTAGGACGTTGGCGGTCAGGGCGATGATCGGCGTCAGGGCCGCTTCCCCCGTCAGGCCGCGGATGGCGCGGGTCGCGGTCAGGCCGTCCATGTGCGGCATCTGCACGTCCATCAGGATCACGTCATAGGCGCCTTGCGCCGCAGCCTCGACGGCCGCGACGCCATCGGCGACCACATCGGCCTGATGGCCCGCCGCGCGCACCAGCGTGCCGATCAGCTCTCGGTTGGCCTCGTTGTCGTCGGCGACCAGCAGCCTCAGCGGGCGGGTCGCGATCGGTTCCGCCTGCGGCGCCGGACGCGCGGGCGCAGCGGCTACGGCCAAGTCCAACACGAACCAGAAGCGCGCGCCCTGCCCCGCGATGCTGTCGACGCCGATCTCGCCGCCCATCAGCGCGATGATCTCCTTGCTGATCGCCAGGCCCAGGCCCGTACCGCCGAATGCCCCCGCGACCTCCGGCCCCGCCTGGGCGAAGCGGTCGAAGACCAGGTCCAGCATCCCCTCCGGCACGCCGACACCGGTGTCGGCCACCGCCAGCTCCAGCCGCGCCCAGCCCGGCGCCGCGCCGGGACGCAGGACCGCGCTCAGCGCCACCTGACCCGCGCCGGTGAACTTCACGGCGTTGCCCAGGAAATTCACCAGGACCTGGCGCAACCGCTCGCGGTCGCCCGCCAGCCAGTCCGGACAGGCGGGGTCGATGCGCAGGCTCAGATCCAGGCTCTTGGCCAGGGCCTGGGCTTCGAACAGACCCACGGTCTGGGACAGCAGCTCGCGCAGGGCGAACGGCCGGCTTTCCAGATTGACGCCGCCGGCCTCCAGCTTGGAGAAGTCCAGAACGTCGTTCAGCGTGTCCAGCAGCACGGTCCCGGCGTCGCGGATGCGGTCCAGGCGTCCCCGCTGCTCGTCATCCAGGCGCGAGGCGGCCAGCAGATCGGCGAAACCCAGGATGCTGGTCAGCGGCGTGCGCAGCTCGTGGCTCATATTGGCCAGGAAGTCCTGGCGCGCGGCCATGGCGGTCTCGGCGCGCTCGCGCGCCTCGGCCAGGGCGGACTGGGCCTCGACCTCCTCGGTGATGTCGGCCTCGTTGACCAAGACGCAAAGTTCGCCGGTCATCGGATCGGGCGTGCGGCGGGCGGCCAGACTGTGCCAGCGCTCGCCGTCGGCGGTGATCACCCGATAGGCCCCCTCGACCGCCTCGCCGGCCAGGGCTGAACTCCACAGTGCGCCGCCCGCGTCGCCATTGGCGAAGATCTCGGCGAAGCGCACCCGCGCGCCGGGATAACTGGCCACCGCCGCCGGATTGCCGAACAGGCGATAGCCGTCGGCGTCGTAGAGAGAGACCAGCGCGCTGGTGTGGCGCAGGGCTTCCAAGGCGCGCTGTTTCTCGGGCGGCGGCGCAACCGACGTTCCCTCGAAGAGCATGGCCCGCCCGCCGTCCGGCAGGTCGATGCGCGAAATGAGGCTGTCCACCGTAACCGCCGCGCCGTTGGGGTAGAAGGTCCAGCGCTCTTCGGCGACGCCGCCGCCCTCGATGCGTTCGGCGATGTCATCCATGCGTTGCCGAATGGCCGGAGACTGGTCGGAGAAGTCGCGCGCCAGCAGCTCGTCCAGCGAGGCCGCGCCCCACAGGTCCAGGGCGGCGCGGTTGGCGTAGACCTTGCGCTTGCGCACGTCGTCGAACACCCAGATCGGCCGCCTCAGGCTGTCGAAACCCAGGGTCGGCAAAACAGCGATGTCGGAAGCGGAAAAGTTGTCCGTATTCGACTTCAAGGCGAGTACTTGTGCTCCGGTGGGGCGGGTCACTAGCAAGATCACGCTTGGCGACCTGTTAACACGCAAGGTTATCGCACCCTGATGGGGTACGACCGAACGCCGGGCCCGATGGAGATTTAGACGTTCCCTCGGCGCGCCGCCTGCTATACGCCGCTCACCTTCACGACAGTCCAAAGCTTTAAGTCTGTAGATCATGGCTTCTCCGACCCGCGCGCCCGTTCTCGCCCTCAAGGACGTCCGTCTCGCCGACGGGGCCAAGCCCCTGTTCGACGGCGTCGATCTGGCCCTCGAGCCGCGCATCCGCGCCTGCCTGGTCGGCCGCAACGGCGCGGGCAAGTCCACGCTGCTGAAGATCCTGGCCGCCCAGGGCGTCGAGGCCGACAGCGGCGAGCGCGCCGTCCAGCCGGGCGCCAAGATCATCTTCGTCAGCCAGGAGCCGGACATCACCGGCGACACCCTGCTGGACTATGCCACCGCCGGCGGCGCTCTGGACTATCTGGCCCAGTCGGCGCTCGCCGATTTCGGCCTGGATCCGGAGAAGGGCACGCAAGGGCTGTCGGGCGGCGAAAAGCGCCGCGCCGCGCTGGCCCGTGCGTTCGCCGAAGAGCCTGACGTGCTGCTGCTGGACGAGCCGACCAACCACCTGGACATCTTCGCGATCCAGACGCTGGAAGAGGAACTGGCCGGCTCCAAGTGCGCCGCCCTGATCGTCAGCCACGACCGCGCCTTCCTGAACCGCGTCACCCAGCGCACCTTCTGGCTGGAGCACCGCAAGGTGCGCCGCCTGGACAAGGGCTTCGCCGAGTTCGAGACCTGGAGCGAGCAGGTGCTGGCCGCCGAGGCCGACGAAGAGCGTCGCCTCAACAAGGTGCTGGAGCGCGAGAACGCCTGGCTGGCGCGCGGCGTCCAGGGCCGCCGGGCCCGCAACGAAGGCCGCCGCCGCGCCCTGATGGACCTACGCGCCCAGAAGAAGGACCTGCAGGGCGACAAGCGCGGGTCGATGTACATGGCCGTGGAAAGCGCAGCGACCTCGGGTAAGAAGGTCGTCGAGGCCAAGCACCTGACCAAGAAGTTCGGCGATCGCGTGATCGTCGAGGACTTCTCGACCCGCATCATGCGCGGCGACCGCGTGGCGCTGGTCGGTCCCAACGGCGCGGGCAAGACCACCCTGGTGCGGATGCTGCTGGGCGAACTGCCACTGGACGCCGGGACCGTGACCCTGGGCACCAATCTGGAGGTCTCCTACATCGACCAGGGCCGCATGGCGCTGTCGGACAAGATCACCCTGTGGGACTTCCTGACCCCCGGCGGCGGCGACTCCATCCTGGTGCGCGGCCAGCCCAAGCACGTGGCCGGCTACGCCAAGGACTTCCTGTTCACCGACGCCCAGTTGCGCCAGCCGGTCACCAGCCTGTCGGGCGGCGAGCGCAACCGCCTGCTGCTGGCGAGGGCCCTGGCCAATCCCACCAACCTGATGGTGCTGGACGAACCGACCAACGACCTGGACATGGACACGCTGGACCTCCTGGAGGATCTGCTGGCCGACTTCGACGGCACCCTGATCCTGGTCAGCCACGATCGCGATTTCATCGACCGCCTGGCCACCTCGACCATCGCCATGAACGGCCATGGCGACGTGCTGGAGACCCCCGGCGGCTGGACCGACCTGATTGACCAGAGCCCGGACTTCTTCAAGGGCGCTCGGGGGGCAAGCGTCGGCTCGTCCTTCACGCCCGTGGGCCGCAGCACCAAGGCCCCCGCCCCTGCACCGGTGGCCGCGCCGGCCAAGAAGGCCGTGAAGCTGACCTTCAAGGACCAGCGTCGCCTGGAAGAATGCGAAGCCCTGATCGCCAAGAGCCCGGCGATCATCGCGGCGTTCGAGAAGACCCTGGCCGATCCCAATCTCTACAGCCGCGACCCGGCCGCCTTCGACAAGACCATGAAGGCCCTCGACAAGGCCCGCGCCGATCTGGAGCAGGCCGAGCTGGAATGGCTGGAGCTGGAAGAGAAGAAGGAAGGCCTGGCCGGCGGCTGACCTCGCCGCGAACCCGCGGTAGCGCTCCCTCTTGAATTGCAGTTGCGACCGTGCCTTTCTTCGCGCCCCGAGCTGCGACGAAACGACACATTCGGCGATAAGCCCGCAACTCGGCGCCGCTCGGGCGTATTGATCACCGGGCCGGCGAGTTCCCAAGCGTACCATCGGGGAAGCGGCGGCGAGATCAACGTCGCGACGCTGACGGCAAGGGGAAGCGAACAGGCATGCCGCACAGGCTGGCCCTGCATGAGCGAACACGGCAGACGGCGCTGCTGCTGGGTCTGGCGGCGGCCGTGGTCGGCAGTCAGGTGTTCAGTGAGTATCTGACCCGCACCGCCTTGGGCGTCGCCGCCTTCTGGCCCGCCACCGCCCTGCTGACGGCCGGACTGGTCGCGCTGATCGGCTACCGCCGCATCGTCCTGATCGCCGTCTTCGTCGTCTCGCACCTCGTCATCGACGTCATGGTCGGCGACAGTATCGGCAGGGCCCTGCTCTACACCGCCGTCGATGCGATCGAGGCCGTGGTGGTCTGGCAGGTCTGCGTGCGGATGTGGCGCGGCGCGCCGCGTATCCGCGGCATGCGCGCCCTGGCGCTGCTGCCGGCCATCACCACCCCGATCGCCGCCGTCGCCGCAGCCGCCTGCGCCGGCGTGCTGTACTTGGCGTTCGACGAACCGTTCCTGCGCAGCTGGCTGGACTGGTTCCTACGCTGCGGCCTGGGACTGGCGGTCGTGCTGCCCGGCGCCCTGGTGCTGATCGACGCCGAGCACCGCCGCTCGTTCAAGCGTCCCTGGCCCGAGCAGTCGGCCCTGCTGTTCGCCGTCGCCGCCGTCACCCTGCTGTGCGCTCACCCGGCGTCGGGCGCACCGCCGTTCTTGATCTTCCCGATCGCCCTGGTCACCGCCTATCGCCTGGGGGCGCGCGGCGCGGCCATGGCGTCGCTGATCGTCATCCTGATCACCCTGCCGATCGCCATGTCGGGCGCCTCGCCGCGCTTCAACGCCATCCTGGGCCAGACCGCCCAGGCGCGGACGATTCAGGTGTTCATCGCTGTGCTGTTCTACACCTGCCTCGCCGCCGGCCTGGTGCTGGCCCAGCAGGACCGCCTCAAGCGCCTGCTGGTCCGCCGTGAGCTGCTGACCCGCGCCGCTCGCAGCCGCGCCCTGGCCGCCACCGAGGCCAAGACCGAGTTCCTGGCCACCATGAGCCACGAGATCCGCACGCCGCTGAACAGCGTGCTGGGTTTCGCCCAGCTCCTGGCCGCCCGCCACGACCTGCCCCCCGACGCCCGCCGGCAGGTCAATCTGATCGACAGCGCCGGCGCGGCCCTGCTGACGGTGCTCAACGACATTCTGGAGTTCTCGCGCGTCGAGGCCGGCCAGATCGAGCTGCTGCCGCAGCCGACCTCGGCCCCGGCCCTGCTGCGCGACACCGTCTCGATCATGGCCCCCGAGGCCCGCGCCAAGGGCCTGGAGCTGAACGTCGAGATCGTCGACCCGGTCCAGGCCCTGCATGACCTGGACGCCGACCGCCTTCGCCAGGTGTTGATCAACATCCTCAACAACGCCGTGAAGTTCACCGAGGAAGGCCGCATCGACGCGCGGCTGGTGATCGAGCATGGCGAGATCGAGGATCGCCTGCGCTTCGAGATCATCGACACCGGCGTCGGCATCGACCTGGACAAGCAGGCCCTGCTGTTCCAGCGCTTCTCGCAGACCGACAGCTCGACCAGCCGGCTGCACGGCGGTTCGGGCCTGGGCTTGGCGATCGCCCGCGCGCTGATCGACGTGATGGGCGGCCGGATCGGCGTCGACAGCGTGCCCGGCCGCGGTTCGTGCTTCTGGGTCGAGCTGACCGCGCCGACGGCTGAGCCGATCGCCGTTCCCGAGCGCCAGCCGGCCGCTGCGCCCGGCGCGGCCAGGATCCTGATCGTCGACGACCACGCCGTGAACCTGGAGATCGGCGCAGCCCTGCTGTCGCTGGTCGGCTGCGAGGTCGACGTCGCCGAGAACGGCAAGCAGGCGGTCGAGCAGGTTCAGAAGGGCGACTACGACCTGATCCTGATGGACATCCACATGCCGCTGATGGACGGCTTGCAGGCGACCCGGGCGATCAAGGCCCTTGGCGGCCGCGCCAGCCAGACCCCGATCGTGGCCATGAGCGCCGACGCCCTGCCCCGCCAGGTCGAGCGCTGCTACGCCGCCGGCATGGTCGACCACATCGCCAAGCCGGTGCAGCGCGAGGTGCTGTACGCCAAGGTCGATCGCTGGATGCGGCGGGGCTAGCGGCGCCGGCCGCACCTCGGTAACGTCCGCGCCGAACCACGGGGGACCTTCCGATGCAGCGCCGCGCCATCCTCGCTCTGGGCTTCGCCGCCCTGATCGCCAGTTGCTCGCCTGCGCCCAAGAATGAGGCCCCGCCCGGCCGCACCGCGCTGAAGCTGGCCACCGACTGGCGGGCCCAGGCCGAGTTGGGCGGCTACTACCAGGCCCTGGCGACCGGCGAGTATCAGAAGCGCGGCCTGGACGTGACCCTGATCCAGGGCGGGCCGGCCGTGAACGTGCCTCAACTGCTGGCCGCCGGCGCGGTCGATGTCGGCGTCGGCTCCAACAGCTTCATCGCCCTGAACCTGGCCAAGGAGAACGCCCCGGTCAAAGCCGTCGCCGCCTTCATGCAGAAGGACCCGCAGGTGCTGATCGCCCATCCGGGCCAAGGCGTGAACGGTTTTGCTGACATGAAGGGCCGGCCGATCCTGCTGTCGGACGCCTCGATCACCGCCTTCTGGGTCTGGCTGCGGTCCAAGTACGGCTTCACCGACGACCAGGTGCGCAAGTACAACTATTCCAGCGCGCCGTTCCTGGCCGACAAGCGGGTGATCCAGCAGGGCTACGCCACCAGCGAGCCGTACCTGATCGAGAAGGAAAGCGGCCTCAAGCCGGCGGTCTTCCTGCTGGCCGACAGCGGCTATCCGGCCTACGCCTCGTTCGCCCTCGTGCCCGATCGCCTGATCGCCAAGAACCCGGCGGCGGTGCAGGCCTTCGTCGAGGCCACCGCGGCGGGCTGGAAATCCTATCTCTACGGCGACGCCAAGCCGGGCGACGCGGCGATCCTCAAGGACAATCCGGAAATGACCCAGGACGTCCTCGACCAAGCTCGCGAGAAGATGCGCAGCTACGGCATCGTCGGCAAGGACGGCGAGATCGGCCAGATGACCGACGCCCGCTGGGCCGAGCTGTTCAAGGTCACGTCCGAAGCCGGCGTTTATCCCAAGACCATGGACTACAAGAAGGCCTACACGCTGCAGTTCCTGCCCAAGGGCCAATGACCCTCGCCAGCCTATCGAACGTCGAGGTCGACTACGCCCGCGGCCGCGCACTGGGGCCGGTCGATCTGAGCCTGGCGCCCGGCGAGGTCGTGGCGCTGGTCGGGCCGTCAGGCTGCGGCAAGTCCACGGCGCTGCGGCTTCTGGCCGGCCTGGAGGCGCCAACGCGGGGAACCGTGACCCGCACCGCCGGCAAGGGCGAGACCTCGGTGGTCTTCCAGGCTGCGACCCTGGCCCCGTGGCTGAGCGCGCGAGACAATGTCGCCCTGCCGCTGGAACTGGCGGGAACACCCAAGGCCCAGGCCCGCCTCGCCGCCGAGGGAGCGCTGGGTAAGGTCGGTCTGAGCGCCGCGATCAACGCTCGCCCCGTCCAGCTTTCGGGCGGCATGGCCATGCGCGCCTCTCTGGCCCGCGCCCTGGTCACCCGCCCGCGCCTGCTGCTGTTGGACGAGCCGTTCGCGGCGCTGGACGAGATCACCCGCCGCGCCCTGGCCGACGACGTCCTGGCCCTAGCGGCGGAGCTGACCCCCGCCATCGTCTTCGTCACCCACAATGTCGAGGAGGCCGTCTACATGGCCGGCCGCGTGGTGGTCATGACCCCAGGTCCCGGCCGTATTGCCGGCGAGGTCGCCGTCGCCGGCCCGCTGGTCCGACCGCCTGGTTTCCGCACGACCGAGGCCTTCCGCGCGGCCGCCGAGGCGGTGTCGGCCCTGCTGGCTCAAGCGATGGAGCCCGCCGCGTGAGCCGTATCCTCGCCCCGCTGATCCTGATCGCCGTGCTGCTGGCCGGTTGGGAGATCGCCTGCCGGAGCTTAAGCGTCGCGCCCTACCTGCTGCCGCCGCCCAGCGCGATCGGCGTGGCCTTGGCGCAGTCCTGGCCGCTGCTGCTGGGCTCGGCCTGGGCGACGCTGTCGACGGCGCTGCTGGCCCTGGTCATCGCCAGCCTGATCGCCTGCACTCTGGCCTTGGCGGTGAGCCTGAACGGCTTGCTGGAAGACGCCGTCCGCCCCATCGCGGTGACCCTGCAGGTCACGCCCCTGGTGGCCATCGCGCCGCTGGTCACCATCTGGGCCGGCATCGACCATCCCGAGCGGGCGGTGATCGGCCTGGCCGCCGTGGTGGCTTTTTTCCCGATTTTCTCCGGCGCGCTCTCCGGATTGAAGGCGGTGGATCCGGACTTGGCCCGCCTGTTCGACCTCTATGGCGCCTCGCCCTGGCAACGCCTCGTCCGCCTGCGCCTGCCCTCGGCCGTCCCGGCCCTTCTGGAAGGACATAAGGTCGCCGCCGGCCTGGCGGTGATCGGCGCCGTGGTGGCCGAGTTCGTGGCCGGTTCGGGCGGGTCCCAGGGCCTGGCTTGGCGGATTCTCGAGGCCTACAACCGGTTGCAAACCGCCAAGGTCTTCGCTGCCCTGCTTACCCTGGCGGTACTGGGCGTTACGCTGCACGCCGCGATGGAATATTTGGAGCGCAAGCTTTTGAACTCATGGCGGGGCCGTTAGCCATAGATTAAGCGGCGCGCCCTAGGACTGGTGATTGAGAGATCCCTTATCCTGGAACGATTCATGCGCTCCGCAGCCCTCATCGCCGCCCTCGCCTGCGCCACTATGGCGCACGCCGACGGCGTTCGTGAGAGCCGCTACGGTCCCGAACGTGAACGCGCTCCGACGCCGATGAACGGCTCGCGCGCCTACGGCGCCCAGCCCTATGTCGGCCGCACCCTGGGCTGGAGCGGCAAGCGGGCGGATGTCGCTCCCGCCGCGCCACAGGCCGCCGCCCAACCCGCGGCCCGCAACCAACCCTGGTGGTCGCTGCCGATTGGCGCGCCGCCTCAGGCCCCGTCGCCCGTTCCGCAGCAGACCGCTCGCGCTCCGATCCCGCAGCCGCGGGTTCAGCCGGCACCCCCGCGAGCCCTGCCGCAGACCCTCTACGACACCCCGACGCAGCAACAACCGCAGACCTATGCCCAGGCGCCTTACGCCCCGCCGGCCCCCGCGCCACGGGCGCTGCTGCCGGGCCAGACCACCGCCCGCACCTATTCGGTCGGTCGCGAGTTTGGCCTGCAACCCGATCCCATTCCCGCCGCAGGCCCCTCGCGCATGGTGCTGGTCGGCCCGCCGGCCACCGCACCCGACGACGACGAGCCGACGTCCCGCAGCGACAAGAAGGACGACACCCAGTGATGGAGTCCCGCCTTCACGACCTGATCGCGCTGGCCAACGAGCCGTCCAGCGCCAAGCGCCGCGAGCTGCTGCGCGGCGTCACCGACAAGTTCTTCGAGGGCGAAGGCCACGGGACCGTCGAGATGGGACTCTACAACGACGTCATGAGCCAACTGGCCGACGAGATGGAAGACGCCGTCA
>CAZRPD010000115.1:0-13611 GCA_964601775.1 uncultured Caulobacter sp.
GACATCGCCATCGACCTCGGCACGGCCAACACCCTCATCTATATGAAGGGCAAGGGCATCGTGCTGAACGAGCCGAGCGTCGTGGCGCTGCGCAATGTCGGCGGCCGCAAGGTGGTTCACGCCGTCGGCATAGAGGCCAAACAGATGCTGGGCCGCACGCCGGGCCACATGGAAGCCATCCGCCCGATGCGCGACGGGGTCATCGCCGACTTCGAAGTCGCCGAGGAGATGATCAAGTACTTCATCCGCAAGGTTCACAACCGCAAGGGCTTCGTGAACCCGAAGGTGATCGTCTGCGTGCCGTCGGGCGCCACCGCCGTGGAACGTCGCGCCATCAACGACAGCTGCCTGAACGCCTCGGCCCGTCGCGTCGGCCTGATCGACGAGCCGATGGCGGCCGCGATCGGCGCCGGCCTGCCGATCCACGAGCCGACCGGCTCGATGGTCGTCGATATCGGCGGCGGCACCACCGAGGTGGCCGTGCTGTCGCTGTCGGGCATCGTCTATTCGCGCTCGGTCCGCGTCGGCGGCGACAAGATGGACGAGGCGATCATCAGCTACATGCGTCGCCACCATAACCTGCTGATCGGCGAAACGACCGCCGAGCGCATCAAGAAGGAAATCGGCACCGCCCGCGCGCCGGCCGACGGCGAAGGCCTGTCGATCGACGTCAAGGGCCGCGACCTGATGCAAGGCGTGCCGCGCGAAGTCCGCATCAGCGAAAAGCAGGCCGCCGACGCCCTGGCCGAACCGGTCGGGCAGATCGTCGAGGCCGTGAAGGTGGCGCTGGAAGCCACCCCGCCGGAACTGGCTTCGGACATCGCCGACAAGGGCATCATGCTGACGGGCGGCGGCGCGCTGCTGCGCGGCCTGGACGCCGAAATCCGCGACCACACCGGCCTGCCGGTGACGGTGGCCGACGATCCGCTCTCGTGCGTGGCGCTCGGCTGCGGCAAGGTGCTGGAGCATCCGAAGTGGATGAAGGGCGTCCTGGAATCCACCCTGGCCTAAATAACATTGCTCTAGAGACGCCTCGGGGGGCGTCGGGAGACAGAAGTTCGTGCCCTTTCGTGAAGGTCCCCTCGGCGACCTGAAAGTGCCGCTTACCTGGACGGCGGCGGTGGCCCTAATCGTGGCGGCCGTCATCGCCGTGGCCTTCCTGCTGGCCGATCGTCGCGAGACGCTCCAGGAGCAGGCCTACGGCGTCACCCGCCAGACGGTGGACGTCGTGTCCAAGCCGGTCAGCGGCGCCATCGCCGCGCCGGGCCGCTGGACGGGTCTCGGCTTCGACTATGTGCGCAGCTACTTCTTCACCGCGTCGGAAAACCGCCGGATGAAGGCCGAGCTGGCCGAGATGCGCCAGTGGCGTGACCGCGCCCTGGACCTGCAGGATCAGAACCAGCGCTTCAAGTCGCTGATGGGCCTGCGCACCGATCCGCCGATCCCGATGGCCGCCGCTCGGGTGGTGGCCGACAGCCGTGGGCCGTTCGCCAACACCCGCCTGGCCGACGCCGGCTCCGAGCGCGGCATTGTGGTGGGCAATCCGGTGCTGAACGAGCGCGGCCTGATCGGCCGGGTGGTCGGCGTCTCGCGCGGCGTTAGCCGTGTGCTGCTGCTGACCGACATCGCTTCGCGCACGCCGGTGATGATCGACCGCACCAACGCCCGCGCCATCCTGACCGGCGATGGCGGTCCCAATCCCAAGCTCGAATATCTGCGCGGCGTCGATCCGATCCAGCAGGGCGACCGGGTCGTCACCTCCGGCGACGGCGGCGTGGTGCCGCGCGGCCTGCCGGTGGGTGCGGCCGTGAAGGGCCTGGACGGTCGCTGGCGCGTGGTGCTGTTCGCCGACCAGTCGTCGATCGACTACATCCGTATCCTGCTGTTCAAGGACTTCGCCCAGCTGGCCGACGAGAAGGCGCTGCAGACCCGCAGCCTGCCGCCGGTCACCACCGAAGACCCGCAGACCTCGATCCTGTCGGCCCCGACGCCCGCGCCGACGGCCCCCGCCGCTGCGACCACGACGCCGGCGCCGGCGCCTCGACCCGCCGCGCCGCGTCCCGCTGCGACCCCGCCGGCGCCTGCGCCGGCCGGAGCGCCCCGATGAGCATGAGCGGCGCGCGGCCCCTCAATCCCGGCCGCTGGCTGGGCGTGCCGATGCTGCTGTGCATGCTGGCCACGGTGGTGTTCTCCGCGCCGATCCGCATCTGGGGCCTGCAATTGCCCGAGCCGATCTTCGCCATGGTCCCGGCCTTCGCCTGGGCGCTGATCCGGCCGTCGATCCTGGCGCCGTTCGCGATCCTGCTGTTGGGCCTGTTCCTGGACGTCTTCTGGGGTGGCCCGACCGGCCTGTGGGGCCTGGCCCTGCTGGTCGCCTATGCGATGGTGCTGGTGCTGCGCAATATGATGACCGGCCAGAGCCGGCCGATGCTGTGGGCCTGGTTCGCCGGCGCGACGGCGGTGGCCATGACCGCCGGCTTCCTCTTCACCATGCTCGACAGTCTGGCCATGCCCAGCCTGCTGGCCGTGTTCTGGCAGTTCCTGGTCACGGCCCTGCTGTTCCCGTTCGCCCACCGCCTGCTCGATCGCTTCGAGGACGCCGACGTGCGGTTCCGATAAGGCGATGAGCGAACCGTCCATCTTCTTTTTCGAGGTCAACGAGCGCCAGGGGGTCTTCCACCGGCGCGCGTTCCTGCTGGGCGGCCTGACGGGCGTGGGCCTGCTGGCGCTGGGCGGTCGCCTGGCCCAGCTGCAGCTGGTCGAGGCCCAGCGCTACCAGAAGCTTTCGGCCGGCAACCAGTTCAACTACCGCCTGGTGCCGCCGCCGCGGGGCCTGGTTTTGGACCGCAATGGCGTGTCGCTGGCGTCCAACCGGCCCAACTTCCGGCTGATGATCAACAAGGACAAGGGCCTGGACGCCGAGGGCGTGCTGGACGACCTGGCCAAGCTGGTCCCGATCGACGGCTCGCGCCGCGCCCGCGTGCTGCGCGACCTGGAGCGCGCGCCGCGCAAGGCCCCGGTCGTGGTGATGGAGGACCTCTCCTGGGAGGAGTTCTCGCGCGTCAACATCCGGGCGCCGGAGCTGCCCAGCGTCACCGCCGACATGGGCGAGGTGCGGGTCTATCCGTTCGGCGGCGCCTTCGCCCACGTGATCGGCTATGTGGCCAAGGTCAGCGACCGCGACCTCGAGGCGGCCAAGACCGATCCGACCCAGGACCAGGAACTGCTGCACCACCCGGGCTTCCGGATCGGCAAGCAGGGCGTCGAGAAGGCCTTCGACATCGAACTGCGCGGCCGCGCAGGCGCCACCAAGACCGAGGTCGACGCGCAAGGCCGCGTCGTGCGCCTGGATCCGGCCGGCGACATCCAGCCGACCGCGGGCAAGGCCGTCCGCCTGACCCTGGACGCCGATATCCAGAACCGCGCCCTGGAAGTGATGGGCGAGGAGAGCGGCGCCATCGTGGTGATGGACGTCCGTAACGGCGACCTGCTGTGCATGGTCTCCGCGCCCAGCTTCGACGCCAACCGCTTCGTGCGCGGCCTCAGCGGTCCGGAATACAAGGCCCTGGCCGAGTACGAGCGCAAGCCGCTGCTCGACAAGTCGATGACCGGCGTCTACCCGCCGGGTTCGACGTTCAAGCCGACGGTGTCCCTGGCCGCGCTGACCGCCGGGATCAATCCCGAGGTGCGGGTGTTCTGCGGCGGCAGCTGGTACTATGGCGGCCGCACCTGGCGCTGCTACAAGCCCGGCGGCCACGGCTCGCAGAACATGCACGAGGCCATCAAGAACTCGTGCGACATCTATTTCTACCAGACCTCGCTGAAGGTGGGGCCGACCGCCATCGCCAACGCCGCGCGGGCCATGGGTTTTGGCCAGATCTTCGACATCGGCATTCCCGGCCAGAAGCGCGGCCTGGTGCCCGATCCGGAATGGAAGAAGCGGGCGTTCAAGAAGAATCCCGCCAACCAGATCTGGTTTCCCGGTGAGACGCCCAGCTACGGCATCGGGCAGGGGGCTCTGACCGTCAACGCCCTGCAGCTGGCGGTGATGACCGCGCGCCTAGCCAATGCCAAGAAGGCCCTGGTGCCGCGCCTGGTGAAGTCGGTCGGCGATGTCGAGCAGCCCAGCGGCGCCGACGTGCCGGACCTGCCGTTCTCGCCCGAACACCTGGCCTATGTGCGCGGCGGCATGGCCGCCGTGGCTAACGACGTCACGGGTACGGCCTATCGCAACAGCCAGCTGGGCCTGGGCGACATCCAGATGGCCGGCAAGACCGGCACGGCCCAGGTCCGCAGCTATGACAAGGGCGTCTCGCGCAAGAGCGAGGACGTGCGCTGGCGGCTCAAGGACCACAACCTGTTCGTGGCCTTCGCGCCCTATGACGATCCGCGCTATGCGGTGTCGGTCATCATCGAGCACGGCGGCATGGGCGGCGGCACCGCGGGGGCGCCGCGCGCTCGCGAAGTCATGCGCGTGGCCCTGCTGAAGGATCCGGAGATCCGCGCCCGCATCGAGCGCCCCGCGCCGCTGCCCGAGGCCCCGGTCGAGGACGTCATGGAAGGCGTCGCGCCGGAGGATCCGATCGAGGAAGCGCCGCCGCCCGAGCCGGGTCCGCCGCCGCCAGATACGCCGACAGGAGGCCTGTGATGACATTGAGCGGCGGCCTCAGCCGGCCCGGCGAACGCGACCGGCCGACCATCAAGTTCATGGAGATCGACTGGACGTTCTGTCTGGTCCTGTGCCTGATCGCCGGATCGGGCGCCCTGATGCTGTTCTCCATCGCCGGCGCCTCGTGGGAGCCCTGGGCGGCGCGGCACCTGCTGCGCTTCGGCGTCTATTTCATCATCATGATCGCCTTGGCCATGTGCGACCTGCGCTGGTGGTTCATGGCCGCCTATCCGGTCTATGCGGTCGGGCTGTTGCTGCTGATCGCCGTTGAGGTGGTCGGCGACGTGTCGCTGGGCGCCCAGCGCTGGCTGTCGATCGGCGGCTTCCGATTCCAGCCGTCCGAGGTGATGAAGATCGGCCTCGTGCTGGCCCTGGCCCGATTCTATCACGGCCTGTCGTCCGACAGCGCCCGCATGTCCTGGCGGTTGCTGATCCCCGCCACGATGATCGCCTTGCCGGTGCTGCTGGTCGCCCACCAGCCCGACCTGGGCACCGCGGTGCTGATCACGGCCACGGGTCTGTCGATCGTCGTGCTGGCGGGCCTGTCGTGGCGGATCATCGGGGCCGGCATCGTGGCCGTCCTGGTCGCCATCCCGCCGTTCGTGATGTTCGTGCTGCACGACTATCAGCGCAATCGCGTGCTGACCTTCATGAACCCCGAGAGCGATCCGTCGGGCAACGGCTACCACATCCTGCAATCGAAGATCGCCCTGGGCTCGGGCGGCCTGCTGGGCAAGGGCTTTGGCCTGGGCTCGCAGAGCCAGCTGAACTTCCTGCCCGAAAAGCAGACCGACTTCATCTTCGCCACCCTGGCCGAGGAGTTCGGCTTCGTGGGCTGTTTCACCGTGCTGTTCCTGTATGGCGCGGTGATCTTCATGGCCCTGCGCATCGCCTCGATCAGCCACAGCCACTTCGGGCGCCTGGCCGCCGGCGGCACCATCTCGACCTTCGCGCTCTATGTGTTGATCAATGGCGGCATGGTGATGGGCATGGCCCCGGTCGTCGGCGTGCCGATGCCGATGCTGTCCTACGGCGGCACGGTCATGCTGACGGTGATGATCGGCTTTGGCCTGATCCAGGCCGTGCGGGTTCACCGATATACGGAAGTGACCAGCGGCAAGGGCTCGTGGATGTAGGCGTTGAAAGCTGTCATCCCGGCCAAGCGCGAAGCGCGCCGAGCCGGGATGACAGCAAGCGCCGCGTTTTCCGCGGTCCCGGGTCTTCGCCCGGGATGACAGTGTTTACGACACCAGCGCTGCGTCGGTCGCCCGCACCAGCCCGTCGATCACGCCCGGCTCGGTCGAGGCGTGGCCGGCGTCCCAGATGATGTCGAACCGCGCCTCGGGCCAGGCCTTGTGCAGGCGCCAGGCGCTGTCCAACGGGGTGACCACGTCGAAGCGGCCCTGGACGATCCAGCCGGGGATGTGACGGATCTTGTCGATATTGGCCAGGATCCAGCCGTCCTGGTCGAAGAACCCCTTGTTGGTGAAGAAGTGGCACTCGATCCGCGCGAAGGCGATCGCAAAGTCCTCTTCGTTGAACTTGGGGGGACGGGCCTCCGGCCCGCGCAGCGAGATTGTGGCGCCTTCCCACTGGCTCCAGGCGGCGGCGGCTTCCAGCTGCACGCGGCGGTCGGGCGCCACCAGCCGGCGGTGATAGGCCGTCATCAGGTCGCCGCGCTCTTCCTCCGGGATCGGGGCCAGGAAGCGCTCCCAGGCGTCCGGGAACAGCATCGAGGCGCCTTCCTGGTAGAACCAGCGGAGCTCGCGGTCGGTCAGCAGGAAGATGCCGCGCAAGACGAGGCCGTCGACCCGGTCCGGATGCTTGATGGCGTAGGCCAGGGCCAGGGTCGAGCCCCACGAGCCGCCGAACACGGTCCATTTCTCGATACCCAGATGCTCGCGCAGGCGCTCGATGTCCTCGATCAGGCTCCAGGTGGTGTTGTCGTCCAGGCTGGCGTTGGGCCGCGAGCGGCCGCAGCCGCGCTGGTCGAACAGGGTCATGCGCCACTTGGCCGGGTCGAAGAACCGCCGCATGGTCGGATTGACCGCGCCGCCCGGGCCGCCATGCAGGATCACACAGGGCTTGCCCCGTGGATTGCCGCATTCCTCGTAGTAGATTTCGTGCTGGCTTCCCGTCGGCATCCAGCCGAACGAGAAGGGCTCGACCTCGCGATAAAGGCTGCGACGGCCGACGGAACTCATGGCGGCGACGGAAACGTTACGATCCATGGCGCGACCCTAGCGTGTTTCCAACCGAGCTGTGAACGGAGGAAACACCCGGGTTCGCGTGTTTTGTAACCTTATGTATGTTGCCGCTCATGACTCAGATCGCCCCTGAAGACTATTCCGACGACGAACTGCTGGAGATGCTCAATCCGCTCCAGCTGGCCGAACTCGACCGTCAGATCGGCGACATGTTCGGGGCCGAGGGCGTCGACCGCGTCGAGGCTCTGTACGCCATGGCCAATGTCTACAGCCTGCGCGCCGCCGAGCGCGACGAGGTCTCGGCCCTGGCCATGCTGCAGCTGGCCGCCGCCATGCGCCGCCGCGCCGAGGCGATGATGGCGTCGCGAAACTAGGCCGCTACTGCGGGAACTTGCGGTCCAGCCAGTCCAGCAGGGCGGCGTTGACCTCCGCCGGCTTCTCCTGCTGGGTCCAGTGGCCGCTGCCCTCGATCAGCACCTTGTCCAGGTCCTCGATCTGCTCGCCCATGCGATCGGCCATCGACGGCGGCAGCACCACGTCCAGCTCGGCCATGATCATCAGGCAGGGGACGCCGTCGATGCGGCGGGGCAGGGCCTCGGCGCGCTCCCAGTTGCGGGTGAAGTTGCGGTACCAGTTGATGCCGCCGGTGAAGCCCGTGCGCTGGAAGGCCTCGACGAACACCGCCAGTTCGTCGGGCGTCAGGAACTGGTGCTGGTCGGTCGCCGGATCATAGCTGGCCAGGGCGTCCTGCAGGGCCAGGTTCCGGCGCTCGGGCGGCCGCGCCTCGAACTCCGACAGCGCCCCCTTGGGCAGGCGCATGAAGAAACGGATCGTCTTCTCCGGATCGGCGCCCAGCTGGGCGTCGGCGATCCCGGGCTTCTGGAAGTGGACGATGTACATGTCGTCGCCGAAGACGTTGCGATACATCGCGATCGGATCCATCGGCAGGCGCGGCGTGAAGGGGGTGTTCAGGCCCACCACGCCGGCCACGCGGTCGGGATGCAGCAGCGGCATCTGCCAGACGACGATGCCGCCCCAGTCGTGGCCGACGAAGATCGCCGTCTCCACGCCTAGGTGATCCAGCAGGCCGACGAGGTCGCCGGTCAGGTGGTCGATGTCATAGGCCTCGACCGCCTCGGGTCCTGGCGTCAGGCCATAGCCGCGCTGGTCGGGCGCGATCACCCAGCGGCCCGCGGCGGCCAGGGCGGCGATCTGGTGGCGCCAGGAGAAGGCCAGCTCGGGAAAGCCGTGGCAGAACACGATCGGCACGCCCTGGCGCGGGCCGGCCTCGTAATAGGCCAGGCGGATGCCGTTGACCTCGGCGAACTGCGGCTCGGGCAGGGGCGGGGCCTGCGGGGGGGCTGCCGTCATGAGCGCTGTTCTCCCAATATTCTTATGTAATTGCCGATCACCCTGAAGCCCGCATCGGGGCCGGGCAAGCAGCATTTGAGGTTTCCGCAGCGGAAAACGGGCGTAAAAGGCGCGTATGACTGACATGCCCGCGCCGCCGCCCTCCGCCGTTCCCTGGCGGCTCGTTCTGCTGCTGGGTGCGATGACGGCCTTCGCGCCGATGTCGATCGACATGTACCTGTCCAGCCTGCCGGCCATGGGCCGCACGCTGAACGCCGGCCCCGACCAGACCCAGGCGACCCTGGCGGCCTTCTTCGCCGGCATGGCCATCGGCCAGGTGTTTTACGGCCCGGCCTCGGACCGGTTTGGCCGTCGCCTGCCGCTGCTGGTCGGCATCGGCGTGTTCACCATCGCCTCGGTGGTCTGCGCTCTGGCCTCGACCATCGAGACCCTGATCGTGGCGCGGTTCATCCAGGCCCTGGGCGGCTGCGCCGGCGCGGTGATCGCCCGGGCCGTGGTCCGCGACCGCTTCAGCCACACCGAAACCGCCCGCGTCCTGTCGCTGATGACGCTGATCATGGGCCTGGCCCCGGTGCTAGCGCCGCAGCTGGGCGGGATCGTGCAGTTCCTGGCCGGCTGGCGGGCGGTGTTCTGGACCCTGGTCGCCTTCGGCGTCCTGATCGGCGCCTGGGTGATCTTCGGCCTGTCGGAATCGCGCTCGGCCGAGACCGAGGCCCAGGCGCGCTCGGAGAACCCGCTGCGCGCCTATGTGGCGCTGTTCGGCATGAAGCGCCTGATGGGCTACGCCCTGGCCGGGGCGCTGAACGGGGCGGTGCTGTTCACCTACATCTCCGGCGCGCCGGACCTGGTCATGGGGACCTATGGCCACACGCCGCTGGTCTTCAACCTGGTCTTCGCCTTCAACGCCGTCGGCATCATCGGGGCCAGCCAGGTCAATCGCTGGCTGCTGCGCCGCGCCACGCCCGACCAGGTGCTGAAGAAGGCCAGTATCGCCTCGATCGTGGCGGCCTTCCTGCTGACGATCGCGGCCTGGACCGGCTGGGGCGGCCAGTGGACGGTGTTGCCGCTGCTGTTCGGCGCGCTGTCGATCTATGGCCTGATGGGCGGCAACACCATGGCCGGGGCGCTCAGCGTCGACCCGCGCCGCGCCGGCTCGATCTCGGCCCTGATGGGGTCGGCGTCGTTCGGGGCGGGGGCGGTGGCCTCATGGGCGGGCGGCCTTCTGCACGACGGCAGCGCGCGGCCTGTGGCCGCCGTGATGTTCGCCTGCCTGGTCGGCTCGGCGCTGGCGATCTTCTTCCTGGCCCTGCCGGGCGCGAAGAAGTGCCAAGCCTAGACGCGTTCCTGATCACGCCAGCTGAATCCGCGCCAGGCCAGCACGGCCCAGCCGATCATGAACGCCAGACCGCCGATCGGCGTGATCGCGCCCAGCATCCGCGGCGCGCCCAAGGCCATGGCGTAGAGCGAGCCTGAGAACACGAGGGTCCCGAACAGGAAGAGGCCTGCGGCCGTCCCCATGCCCTTGACCCCGGCCCGGTGCAGGGCGGCCGCGCCGATCACGGCCAGGGCGTGATACATCTGGTACTGCGAGCCCTTGCTCAGCCACTCGACCGGCTTGGGCTCGGTGACGCCATGGGCGGCGAAGGCGCCGAAGCCGACGGCCAGCAGGCCGCTGATCGCCGCCAGCCCGGTCCAGGTCCGGGGAGTCCACACCGCCATGCGCCTTACGTTCCGTCACCGTTGCAATCGTCAAACGCGACCTTAACGTCGATCATCTGGACGTAAAGCGACGCCGCTTCCTTACGGAAACAAGAGCGCCGCACTAAGTCAGGGAGGACGGCATGGCGCTCACCTGGGGCGACGATTACCCGATCCATCAGACGCCCGAGCCGGTGGCCTACGCCGGGACGGATCGGAACTTCTACGACCGCTATTTCTTCAACGGCTACGCGCCTTCCGGTGACGGTGACGACCTGTTCTTCGCGGCCGCCTTCGGGGTCTATCCGCACCTGAACATCGCCGACGCGGCCTTTTGCGTGATGAAGGGCGGCAAGCAGGTCAATCTGCACGCCAGCCGCTGGCTGCGGTCGGAGCGGATGGACCTGACCGTCGGCCCGATCCGCATCGATGTCGTCGAGCCTCTGCAATGCCTGAAACTGACGGTGACCGCGCCCGAGCAGGGGATCACCGCCGAGATCGTCTTCACCGGCCGCGCCTTTCCGATCGAGGAGCCGCGCTTCGTGCGCCGCAACGGGCCGCGCACCCTGCTGGACTACACCCGCCTGACCCAGAACGGCCGCTACGTCGGCTGGATCGAGGTCGATGGCGTGCGCACCGCGGTGGACGGCTTCGTCGGCACCCGTGACCGTTCCTGGGGTGTGCGGCCGGTCGGGGCGCGCGACGCCCAGGACCTGGCGCCACCGGCGCTTCCGCAGTTCTTCTGGCTGTGGGCGCCGTGCAATTTCGAGGACGGCAGCCTGTTCTTCCACACCAATGACGACGAGTTGGGTCGTCTCTGGAACCGCCGCGCGGTCTGGCTGGCGGACGGCGGCCACGAGGAGGCGTTCGGCGGCTTCGCGGAGTCGGCCTACGCCATCCAGTGGAAGCCGGACACGCGCCACGCCGCCGCCGCGACCCTGGACCTCGGCGCCGACGGGACGATGACCATCGCGCCGCAGACCGAGTTCTTCATGCTGGGCCTGGGCTATGGCCATCCGGTCTGGGGCCATGGTCTGAACCACGGCGACCTGAAGGTCGAGCGCGAGGACTTCGCGCTGGCCGACCTCGATAGGGCCTTGCCGTTCCACCTACACGTCCAGGCGCTGAGCGACGTCACCTATGTCGACGGCGCTGGTCGCGAACGGAAGGGCAGGGGGGGCTTCGAGCAACTGGTCATCGGCCCGCACGCGCCATCGGGTTTCGCCTCGATCTTGGACATGGCGCGTTGAGCGGCCTGCAGGCGCGCCTGGAGGCGTATCTGACCCGCACCTGGCGGCAGCCGGTGACGGTGGCCGACCTCTCGCGCATTCCCGGCGGAGCCAGCCGGGAGACCTATCGCTTCGTCGCGCAGGCCAGGACTGAGAGCCGGCCGCTGATCCTGCGCCGCGATCCGCCCGGCAGCCTGATCGAGACCGACCGCAGTCTGGAGTATCTGGCGCTGGAGAGCTTCTGCGATCGCGTGCCCGCGCCGCGTCCAGTGGCGATGGACGTCGAAGGCAGCGAGCTGGAGCGGCCATTCTTCATCATGGAGCGGATCGAGGGCGGGACGGTGGCCTCGCCGTTCACGGTCATGCCCTATGGCGCCCACGCCCGAGTGGTGGGCGAGGCGTTCTTCGAGATCCTGGGCAAGATCGCCGGCGCGGAGCCTGCCGACCTGCCGCTGGGCCGCGACGGCGTTCCCGCGCCGGAGACCTGCTGGCGCACCGCCGTCGATCACTGGGCCGGCGTCATCGAGGCGGACGAGCAGCATCCGCAGCCGATCGTCCGCGCCGCCATCCGGGCGCTGCGCCGCAAGCCGCCCCCGCCGCCCAGCGCGGTGCGGGTGGTGCACGGCGACTATCGCGGCGGCAATTTCCTGCATGACCCCGACGGCCGCATCCTGGCGGTGCTGGACTGGGAGATGGTCCATCTGGGCGATCCGCTGGAGGACCTGGCCTGGGCCATCGACCCGCTGTGGAATCCCTTCGATCCGGCGACCGTCGCGGCCATGATCCCACGTGAGGAGGCGCTGGCGATCTGGTCGCGGGCCAGCGGCCTGACCGTCGATGAAGAAGCGCTTTCCTGGTGGTCGCTGTTTGCGGCGGTGAAGGGCCAGGCGATCTGGACCTCGGCGGCCAAGGAGTATCGCGACGGCGGTTTCAAGGAGCCGATCCTGGCGGTGTCGGGCTGGTACACGGCCCGGCGGCACGACGAGATCCTGTCCACCGCTTTGATGCGTCTGGAGGGCCTGCAATGACCCCGAGCCTGCCCGATATCCTGGTCGGCAACTTCATGTGCATGGCCGATCCCGGACTGCCCGAGCAGCAGGGCGAGTTCATGGCTGGCAAGGTCGGGCTGGTGGCCCTGCTGTCGCTGCTGGCCGCCCAGGAGGCCGAACGCGGCGTGGCGGCGCGGGTCGAGGAGAACGAACTGATCCTCGAGATGTTGGTGGCGCTGGTCGACGACTATCGCCTGGATCCCAACTGGCCTGAAAACGATGCGTTGACGATCCAAGCGTTGGACAAGGTCAACGCCACCTTGCGTAAGGCCCTGATCGGCTTGCACGAGGCGGTCGAAACGCGCGAGGACTGGCCGCGGCACCACGCTATCCTCCGGCTCTACGCCAAGATGGCGGAGTTGCGCCGGCTGGATCTGCCGCCGCTGCCGGCGCGGTGATCCTTTTCCGTCTTCCCGGCGAAGGCCGGGACCCAGATCCATCCGGGACCTCTGGTGGGTTTCACCTGGGCCCCGGCTTTCGCCGGGGAAGCGGGATTGGAGGGGCTGCCTACCGGTGCTGGTTGTGCTTGGCCACTTCCTCGGGGGAAATGTCCAGCGGGGCCGGCGCGGCGGCGTTGTAGGCGGGGGTCTGGTTCAGGTCCATGACCACGCTGCGGTGGCCCTGCCAGATCATGTGCAGGGCGACATACAGCACGATGGCCAGCCCGACGAAGCCGATCCAGCGGTGCTTGTGCAGCAGGTTGGCGATGGCGCTGGCGGCCACGCCCATCAGGATGATCGACAGGATCAGGCCGAACACCAGGATGCCGGGATGCTCGCGGGCGGCGCCGGCCACGGCCAGCACGTTGTCCAGCGACATCGAAACGTCGGCGATCAGCACCTGGATGAAGGCCTGCTTGAAGGTCTTGGCCTGACGCGCCTTGGGCTCGGTGGTCGGATCGCCGTCGATGGCGGCCATGGCGTCGTCGTGCGCGGCCTGCTCGCGCATCTCGCGCCACATCTTCCAGCAGACCCATAGCAGCAGGAAGCCGCCGGCCAGCAAGAGGCCGATGACGCCCAGCAGCCAGGCGGTGATCAGGGCGAAGCCGATGCGCAGCACGACCGCCGCGGCCAGGCCGTACAGGATGACCTTCTTGCGCTCCTTGGGCGGCAGGCCGCCCGCGGACAAGCCCACCGCCACGGCGTTGTCGCCGGCCAGAACGAGATCGATCATCAGGACTTGCAGCAGGGCCATAAACGGCCCCTGCATCCCGCCCAGCTGGGCGCTCAGAGCTTCAAACATGCGTCCTCAATGCGGCGGTGCGCGCGGCGATGCAAGGCGCAAAAGACGCTGGCCCGCGCATAAAGCAAAAGCGCGCCCGGTCGTGGGGGCCGGGCGGCGGTGGGTGGGGGAGCCTGCGTCCTTGTGGGGGGGGCCTGGGTGGCTGG
>CAZRPD010000115.1:13621-16898 GCA_964601775.1 uncultured Caulobacter sp.
GGGGGGGGGGCGGGGGGGGAAGAAGGGCGCAAAAGCCGGGGCCCGGCCCAAAAAGCAAAGGCCCCGGGGAGGGTGGCTCGGGGGCGCTGATGGTCGGCGAACCTTGCGTCCTAGTGGACGGGCTCTGGCTGCTTGGCGTGATGACCGTGCTCGTCGTGCGGGGCATGCGCCTGGGGCGGATGATCGTGATCGCCGTGGTCGTCGTGATCGTGCGCGGCCGGCGCCGGCGCAGCCGCGGCGGCGACCATCGGGTTCACGTACGAGACATGCTCGGCCGGTGCGTGCGGCTCGGGATGAACCTCGACGGGGTGGTGAGCATGGTCGTCATGTGCGGCATGGCCGTGGTCTGCGAAAGGCTGATGACCGTGGTCGTCGTGACCTTGCGCGGCATGGCCATGATGGTCGTCATGGTTCGAGAAGGCCGAGGCCGCCACAGCGCCCACCGCCGCGCCGCCGGCGGCGGCCACGAACGGGTTGACGTACGAGACGTTGGCCGAGGCCGGCTTGGGGTCCTCGAACTCCATCTCGTTGCGGCCGTAGTCGGTCAGGGTGCGGTACTTGCGCTGACGTTCGGCGCGGCGGCGCGAGGCCGCGGCGTTGCGCGAGACGCCGACCAGGATGATCAGGGCCAGCAGCACCAGGGCCACGCCCAGCACGGTCTTGGTCGACACGTCGCCCAGGCCCGGCAGCGAGATCTTGCCATCCAGGCCTTTGAAGGCGCCGAACGACGTCTTGGCCTTTTCCGGCAGGGTAAAGACGCGCTTGCTGATTTCGCCCAGGGCGAAGCCCTGCGGCTGCTTGGTCCCGTTCAGCTCGACGCCGAACTGCGAGCGGATCTGGCCCTTGGCCTCCGGACCCGGCTTGACCTGCCAGGCGAAGGTCGTGGGTTCGCCCGGCTTGACCACGGCGGTCTGGCGACCGTTCGGCGTGATCTCGTAGCCCTGGCCTTCCAGGTTGGCGTAGGCGCTGGTCTTGCGCGCGGCCTTGCCCAGGCCGAGCTTGGCGGCTTCTTCCTTGATGCGGTCGCCCAGGGTCACGGGCAGCGACAGGGTCACCTGGCCCGGCTGGTTCTTCGACAGGCTTTCACCCGCGGCCAGGACGGCGCCGGCGGTCGCTTCCGGCGCGACGGCGGCCTGCAGCTGTTCCAGCTTGCTCGCGGGCTTCGCAGGCTTGGCCGGAACCACCGGCACGGCGGCCACGACGGGCGCCTTGGCCAGCGGCGTGGCGGGCTGAACCGGCTTGGCCGCCTGGATCGGGGCCGGGGCCGGCGCGACGGTCTTGGGCGTGATCGGCTTGGCGTTGGCGATCACCGGCGGCTTGGCCACCGGCTTCTGGGCCACCGGCGCGGGCTTGGCCGGGATCGTCGCATAGACGCGATGCGGCTGAGCCTGAGGCTTCTGCGCATAGTGGCGGCGCGGCTGGTCGGTGCGCGACGAGCCCTTGGGATTGGCGATCGGGCGCATGGCCGTGACCAGCGTGCCGTCGGGGCGACGCCAGGTCTTCAGATGCGCATTGTGCTGACCCGGCGGGGGCAGGGGGCGTTCGGCGACATGGCCACCCGACTGATAGCCGGCCGGACCGCCCAGCAGGCCGCCCTGGGCCTGGCTGGCGTCCGGCGCGGGCGCAGCGCCCATCAGGTCCGGCGCGCCGGCTCCGGCGCGGTCGGCCTCGGCGTGATAGTCGCTGGCGGACGGCGGCGCATCCACCGGTTCGCCGCCGCTGCACCCCGCGAGCAGCAGCACGGCCGTCGCTGAGGTGGCCAGTGCGGCCAGGCGCATCTTACGTTCAAACATCGGGTCCCCCGATCCCATGCCAGAATTCGCCGCAGAGCAGGCGCTCGCGAACCATTGTTCGCGAGAGAAGCACGAGCTTGCGACGAAATCAAAACGGTTAAGAGAGATTCACGAACCGGTTTCTTCCGTCGCGCGAACTTTCGACGCCGCGTAAAGCGCGACGGCGGCGGCGGCAGAGACATTCAGACTCTCGAAACCGCCCGGCATCGGGATCTTTCCCAAAGCATCACAATGCTCTGCGACCAGACGACGGACGCCTTCACCTTCCGAACCCAGAACAAGTACGGTCGGCTGGGCGTCGAGCACGTTTTCGAGCGTGTCCTCGGCTTCGCCGGCCAGGGCGACGGCCCGCCAGCCCAGTTCGGCCAGTTCTTCCAGCGCTCGGGAAAGATTGACCACGCGCGCGTGGGCGACCTTGTCGACCGCGCCGACGGCGGTCTTGGCCAGCACGCCCGAGAGCACGGGCGCGTGGCGGTCCTGCAAGATGACGCCCTTGGCGCCGAACGCGGCGGCCGAGCGGAAGATGGCGCCGATGTTCTGCGGGTCGGTGATCTGGTCCAGCATCACCAGCAGGCCCTCTGCGGGCGAGCCCATCTGCGCGATCGACAGCGACTCAGGCTCGTCGATCTTCAGGGCCAGGCCCTGGTGCACGGCCCCCTGCGGCAGCTGCTTGGCGATCTCCTGGCCTTCCATCACCTGCAGGCAGGCCAGCTTCTGGAGATTCGAGCTGAGTCGCTTCGCACGGTCCGGGGTCGCCAGAAGGCGCTTCGGAGCCGGTCTCAGGGGGTTGGAAAGCGCCGCCTCGACGGCGTGAGTCCCCCAGATCCAGTCCTTGGCGTCACCTTGGCCGCGAGAAAAGCTGTTTTCTTTCCGGGGCTTGGAACGAAAATCGCGTCCTTGTGCAGAAGGACGTTTCCGGTCGTTGCGTTCGGAATGAGAGGACACTATAAGACGCGCTCCGATTTGGGGCCCCAAGGGTTTCTGGGCCGGCCGGCGCTGCTCTTAGCATCGTCCGTCACCGGCTAAAGAAGCTTTTGTTCCGTTTCGTAGTTCAATGGCTTGCTGTTGTACGTCGAACCGGATAAAGGCCGCCGGCTTCGGAACTCCGTCGCGTGCTTGGGGGAATGTCCCGAGTGGCAAAGGGGGGGGACTGTAAATCCCCTGGCGTACGCCTTCGCAGGTTCGAGTCCTGCTTCCCCCACCATGCACGCGACGAGTTCTGAAAGCAGGCTGGTCCTTGAAGGACAGGGCGCCCCAGAGCCAGAACCGGGAGCCGACGCGACCCCGCAACCCCCATTGGGTACAGGCGGGTATAGCACAATGGTAGTGCAGCAGCCTTCCAAGCTGAGGATGCGGGTTCGATTCCCGCTACCCGCTCCAGCTCCCCGAGTTACCCCCAACAATCCGCCGCCGGCGCGAAGGTAGAGACGATGGCCAAGGAAAAGTTCGAACGCACTAAGCCGCACTGCAACATCGGCACCATC
>CAZRPD010000116.1:0-16866 GCA_964601775.1 uncultured Caulobacter sp.
GCGGCCGGTCGGGCGGGCCCGCCGCCCCCCTGGGGTTCGGGCGCGCCCTCCGCCTTCTGACCGGGGGGAGGCGCCCCGGCCCCGGGGGACCGGTTCGCCTTAACCTTGATTGGTCATGGCTGCTTAAGGCTTGCGGGCCAGATTCCCGGCGCCTTCCAGAAGGAACATGCCGTGCAGGTTTCCAGCTCCGCCGTCCGCTATACGCCGCCGGCCCCGGCCGCTTCGGGCCAGGCCGCGGCGCCGATCGCCGACCTGACGCAGCTGGCCGTGGCCCAGACCAACGTCAAGATGACCGCCGAAGCCGGCGCGGCCCTCAGCCAGACGAATGGCGAGCTGACCGGCCTGCTGGTCAACATCTCGGCCTGAGCCTTCAGGGCCGCACCGACGGCGCCAGCTGGTTCGAGAAGAACAGGCTGTTGATCAGCAGCCGCTCGGTCCCCAGCCAGTACTTGCGATGGGCCGGATCGTCGGCGAACAGCACGACGCTGCCTTCGCCCGACCGCGCCACCTGAGCCCAGACCGAGCCCGCAGCCTGCTTGCGCAGCCCCTCCGGCAGATAGCCGTTGACCACCGGCTGGGCGTCGATCCGCACCACGTTCGAGAAGGCGTCGGCTACCGGGGTCAGGGTGACGTCGGTCTCCTTGTTCACGAACAGCGCCCGCTGCGTCAGGCCGAAGGCCAGCGGATGGGTGATGTCCGCATCCGCCGACAGGGCGTTGCCGGCGCTGCGTTTCTCGGCCAATGCGTCACGACGGCCGGCGAAGTCCAGGCGCTCGTCGGCCTTGTCGGATTTGGGAGCGGCTTCCGGCTCGGCGGTCTTAGCAGGCGGACCGGCCAGGCCCTTGGCGATCGCCCACTTCGAGGCGGCGCCGAAGGTCACCAGCGAGCCGCCGGCCTGCACCCAGCGACGCAGGGCCGCGACCGTCTCGTCGCTCCAGTCGTCATAGCGACCGCCGGCCAGCACGATGCTGGTATAGGCCGCCAGCGGCGCGCGACGCAGTTGGGCCGGGTCGAGCTTGGTCGCCGGCCAGCCCAGCCGTTCGCTGAGCGCGAACCAGGTGGCGCCGATTTCGGTGGCGTTGACGCCTTCGCCCATGACCAGGGCGATCTTCGGCGCGCGCAGCGGCCGGACGCTCTCGCTGCCGAGGTCGACGCCCGACAGGCTGCGGCCCGATCCGAGCGCATAGGCGATGACGCCAGCCTCGCGGGCGGCCTTGTCGACGGCTGTGCGCAGGTCGGCGGCCGAGGCGGTCTGGCCAGCGGTGGTCACCACCAGGGTCCCGCGGCCGAAGGCGGTCTGCCCGCCTTGCACGCCGGCGGTGAACGGGTCGAACGCGGCGCGAACCTTCACCCCCGCCTGCAGCAGGCTCGACAGCGCCTTGGGCGCGTTCAGGTCGCGCCAGTCGATGGCGTAGGCATAGGCCGTCTCGGCCCCAACGACGCCGCCGATCGCAGCCGGGACGTCCGTCACCGCCGCGCCCAGGGCCGGCGCACGGGCCAGGCGGCCAACGCCCAGATTATAGGCCGGGGCGATGGCGTAGGAGGTGCTCCCATAGACCCCGCCCTTGGTCGGCGGCGTCGGTTCGAAGATCGAATGAACCAGCCGGAACTGGGGCTGGGCCGAGGGCACGATCCAGGCGCTGCCGGGGGCGTAGGTCTTGCCCTCGATGGTCACCGGGGCGGCCAGGGCGTGGACCTCGATCTTGTGCTGCAGCAGCAGGTCCAGGGTCTGGCGCGACAGGCCGGGGTTGGCCGGATCGCCGAACACGAAGGCGCCGACCTTGTAGCGACGGCCATCTTCGATCGCCGAGCGGAAGGTGTCGCGCTGCAGCTTGAACAGGCTTTCGCGCTCGGCCACCGCGCCGCGCACCGAGGCCAGGCCCGTGGCGACCTGATTGCGGATCGTGAACGGGAACTCGACGCGGCCGCCGGCGGCGTCCTGCACCAGGCCGCGCGAGCTGGCCTGCTCCACCGTCACCCCGACGCCGCCGTGGAAGTCGGGATAGGTCGAGCCGTAGACGGCCGAGAAATTGTCGTAGTTCTCGCCCGTGTAGTAGAGCGAGCCCAGGTCATCCAGCGCCTTGGCGTGGTACTTGGCCAGCACCTTGTTGGCCAAGTACGAGGCCTTGGGCAGCAGCGGGCTTTCCATGCTCTCGGGCGAGGGCTCGAAATAGTAGGTGCTGCCCGTGCCCATCTCGTGGAAGTCGATCTGCACATTGGGCAGCCACTGGTGGAACACCGCCAGCTTGGCGCGGGTCTCGGCCTGGGTGATGGCCAGCCAGTCGCGGTTCAGGTCGGTGAAATAGTGGTTGGTGCGGCCCATCGGGAAGGCCTCGACATGCTCCTTGTCGAGCGGGTCGGAGACGGGCGGATTGCTCTTCCAGGCGTTATGCCAGTTGGCGGCGCGGTCGCGGCCATCGGGATTCTGCACCGGGTCGATCAGCACCACGGCCTTGTCCAGCCAGTCGGTGACCTCGGCCGAGCGGCCGGCGACCAGGTAATAGGCGGTCAGCAGAGCCGCTTCGCCGCTGGAGGTCTCGTTGCCGTGGACGCCGTAATAGAGGCCGACGACGACCGGGGTGCGAGCGTCCGGCGCCGGCGCCGACGGATTGGCGACCGCGGCGTGGGCCTGGCGCAGCGCGTCGATGCGGCCCTGGTTGGCGGCCGAGGTGACCAGCACCGCCAGCAGCGGGCGACCCTCATAGGTGCGGCCGATCTCCTTCACGGTGATGCGGTCGGAAAGCCGGTCCAGTTCCTTGAGGTAGGCCACGACCTGATCGTGACGCGTGTACTGTGAGCCAATCGAGTGGCCCAGGAACGCTTCGGGCGTCGGGATCGCCGGGTCGAAGTCGGCCGCGGCGGCCTGCGGGAAGTAGTAGGTCAGCGGCGCAGCGCTCGCGAGGCTGGGCGCGGCCGACAGGCTGGCCGCGGACAGGGCGGCGGCGAGGAGCGCCGCGGGGGCGGCGCTCCGGATCCAGGTTTTGACGGACATGGGTTTACTCACTCAAACAGACGTCAAAAGGGCAGGCTTCAAAGGCCCATGTTACAGGGCGAAGTCGAAGCCGACCTGGAAGTAGCGACCGCGCAGGTCGTACTGGCTGAAGTCGTACGGGGCGCGGATGCCGGGGAAGTTGGCGTCGTGCGGCGGCGTTTCGTTGAAGATGTTCTCGACCTTGGCGTAGAGCGTGAAGCGCTTGAAACCCGAATAGCCGAGATAGGCGTCGACCTGGTTGTAGGCGTCGACGCGGCTTTGGCCGGCGACGTTGGGGATCAGGTCGTAGCCGGCCGTGTGGTACCAGGTCAGGTTGGCGTCGATGTCTGACAGCGCCCAGCCCAGGCGGGTGGTGGCCTTGTCAGCCGGCAGCACCGCGCCGCGATTGTTGCCCGCATAGTTGACCAGGACCCCGCCCGGCGTGACCGGCCGGCGATAGTCGTAGACGTGGGTGTAGGCGGTCGAGACCGTGAAATCGCCAAAGCGCTGCGTCGGCAGTTTCTGGCTGATCTCGATGTCCAGGCCCGAGGTCGAGAGCTCGGTCAGGTTCTGATAGCGGTTGTAGACGGCCACCAGCTTGCCGCGGGCGTCGCGGATCACGTCGGCCGGGTTGTTGGCCTGGACGATCGAGGTGGTGTTGCCCGTGCCGACCAGGTTGGACAGCTTGATCTTGTACCAGTCGATGCTGATCAGGCTGCCGCGACGCGGGGTCAGCACGACGCCGACATTGAACGAGCGGGTGCGCTCAGGCTCCAGCTCGGTGTTGCCGACCGTGAAGAAGGTCGGGTTCTGGCGCGAGTTGGGCAGGTCCGGATCGTAGGGATCGGTGACCGAGCCGTACGAGATGTTGGTCGACGAGGCGTTTTCCGACAGCGACGGCGCGCGGAAGCCGCGCGAGGCCGAGGCGCGCACGGTCACGAGGTCGTTCGGCCGCCAGCGCACGCCGGCCTTGGGCGAGAAGGCGCTGCCGAAATCGCTGTAGTGGTCGCCGCGGCCGGCCAGCTGCAGCTCCAGGGTCGACAGGATCGGGATATTGGCCTCGACATAGCCGGCGACCACTTCACGCGAACCGTCGACGGCGGCGATGGCCGGGCGAATCTGCAGGCCGGCGTCGATCTGCCAAGGGTTCCGCGATTCCAGCGATTCCTTGCGGTACTCGATGCCCGCCGCGTAGCCGATCGGTCCGGCCGGCAGCTCGAACAGCTCGCCCGAGATCTTGAAGTCGACGCCGTGCAGCTTCGAGTCCGCCGGGCGCTGGGTGCTGAGGCGGATCGCGTCCAGCACGGCCGGGGCCGTAGCGCCGGGGTTGAACAGGTTCAGCGAGCCGTTGGCCAGGGCCGTGGCCAGGGTCCAGCGGTTGGCGAAGCCGGCGGCGACCGTCTCACGCTCGTTGCTGGCGGCGGCGAAGGCGGCCAGTTCCCAGTCGAAGCGCTCGGACTTGCCGCGCACGCCGCCCAGGACGCGATAGGCCTTGGAGATGTTGGTCTTCAGCGACTGGCCCAGGTCGAAGAAGGTGTATTCGATCTGCGTCGGAACGCCGTACGGGTTGTAGGGGCTGTTGGCCGGCAGCAGGTTCGACACCGGCTCGGCCAGGCCCGTCGTGCCGTTCAGCGCGAAGCGACCGGCCTCCAAGGTGAAGTAAGGGCTGGAGCCGAAGATCGAGGCGCCCTTGATGTAGCTGTAGATCGCCTCGCCGAAGACCTCGACATTGTCGCTGACGCGCGCCGTGGCGCTGACATAGCCCTGATAGCGATCGGTCGACGGGATCAGGGTGGTGTAGGGCGACAGGTTGATGGCGCAGGTGTCGCCTTGCAGGCCGTCGATCGGCGCGCTGGCGGTGCGGACCATGCCGGTGGGGCAGTTGCCGGCGGCGTTCAGGATCGGCACCGAGCGGCCGCCGATCAGATAGCGGGCGCCCTTGGCGCTCCAGCCGTTCCAGCGACCGCCGGGCAGGCCCGAATAGATGCCGGTCTTGGTCAGGTCGCGCTGGTCCTGGTCCAGGCGGTCACGGGTATAGACCTCAGCGCTGACCAGGATGTTGAAGCGGTCCTTGTCCAGATCGCCATAGCCGCCGACCAGCTTGCCGCGCCAGGTCGTCAGGCCGCCTTCGTCGGCCGTGCCAAAGGTGGCGCCGCCTTCCAGGCCCTGGAAGTTCTGGCGAGTGATGATGTTGACCACGCCGGCCACCGCGTCCGAGCCGTAGATGGCCGAGGCGCCGTCCTTCAGCACTTCCATGCGCTGAACGGCCACCAACGGCAGGGCGTTCAGATTGACGAAGGTGTCCGACAGGCCGTTGGCCGGGAAGCCGTAGTTGGCGACGCGGCGGCCGTTCAGCAGCACCAGGGTGTTCTTCTGCGACAGGCCCCGCAGGCCGATGCCCGCCGAGCCCGAAGCCCAGCCGCTGTTGCTGGTTTCATTGGTGGCGTTGCCGGTGTTGGCCGAGATCGAGCGCAGCAGGTCGGCGACCGTGACCTTGCCCGAGGTCTTGACCTCTTCGGCGCCAATCACCTGGACCGGATTGAAGCCCTTGGCCGACGCGCCGCGGATGTTGGTGCCGGTGACGACCAGTTCTTCGACCGCGCTGTCGGCGGTCTGGGCCAAGGCCATGGCCGGCGCGGCCGCAGAGGCGAACAGCGCCAGCAGCACGAGGGTCGATTTGGACATGACGAAAGCCCCAGGTAAGGAAAACACTGGCGCTGCCTTAAGGTGCGAAACGTCGTCACATAGCCATAGTTTTTCTTACAGGGCTAAGAGGGCGGGCGGAGGGGAGGGGGAGCGAGGTGATGCTTATGTGTTTGGGAAATTCACACGAAAGCTCGGCTCAGCGTTCGCTTGGCGCCTCTCTCGTATAAATTAGATTATATATTTCTACTACTTTGATAGAATTTTGCCACGTCCAACGCCCGCTTGTGGCGTCTCCGACGACGACCAGCGCCCGCGATGCGATCAAAATATCAATTCAGATAGATTTAATGGGGATTGAGATTTTTTGACGGCGAAGCGTGGTTGTTGTCCGTCTCCCGCAGTCTGACGGCGCCGATGGCAGACATGCCGGCCTGACCAAGTTCGCGGGCGACTCGGCGGAAGTGTTGACCTTTCTAGTCAATCGATTAGCTAGATGTCAGGTCTGGAAAGGGTGTCATGGCGCGTTTGGGTACCAGGGGGCAGGAGCGACGCGACTCGCGGGCTGTACTGTTCGATGCCACCGCGGCGCTGCTGTCCGAGCGCTCGACTATCGAGGTGTCGCTCAGCGAGATCGCCCAGCGCTCAGGCCTGAACTCGGCGCTGATCAAGTACTATTTCGGCAGCAAGGAAGGCCTGCTGCTGGCGCTGCTGGAGCGGGTGGCCGAGCGGTCGATGGCTGACCTGGCCAGCCTAGTGGCCATGGACATCTCGGCCGAGCAGAAGCTGCGCATCCACATCGGCGGCATCATTAACACCTACTACCGCTCGCCCTATGTGAACCGGCTGATCAACTACATGATTGTGCGCGGCGACACGGCGTCCAGCGAGCGGGTGGCCAAGATCTTCGTCGAGCCGATGGTGGCGGCCTATCGGGTCATCGTCACCCAGGGCGTGGGCGACGGGACCTTCCGGTCCATGGATCCGGGCATGCTGTATTACAGCGTGGTCGGGGCCTGCGAGCACATCTTCTACGCCGGCTATTCGCTGCCCACGACGCTGGGCCTGTCGGAACTGACTGAGCAGGTGCGCCAGCAATATGTCCAGCACGTGCTGGACCTGGTCTTCCACGGCGTCCTGGCGCGTCCGACCGCGAAGATCTAAAATCTAACGTCATTAGGAAAATGTTTGATCCTGCCTCCCAACGGCTTTAAGTGATCGGCTAAGAACGCCGCGAACGGCGTCGCCAGGGAGATCGCCGTGAAGGGTCTGGGTCAGGACGCCCGCTATTGGGAGGCCTTGTCGCAAGGCCGGCTGGCGCTGCCGCGCTGCGCGGCGTGCGAGCGCTGGCGGTGGCCCGCGCCATTCCGCTGCGGCGACTGCGGCAGCTGGGACTTCGCCTGGCAGGTCGTCGAGATGCGCGGCGTCATCTATTCCTGGACCCGCACCTGGCACCCGTTCGAAGGGACCGAAAGCTTCGGCTCGCCGTTCGTCACCCTGTCGGTGGCCCTGCCGCAGGCGGGCGACATCCGGCTGATGGGCGTGCTGGCGGGCGAGGGCGAGCCGGTCATCGGGGCGCCGGTCACCGGCCATGTGGCCGAAGCCGAGGTCTATGGCCGTACGATCCGCGGCCTGCGCTGGGCGGTGCAGTCATGATCGGGTTTCCCGTGAGCACGGCCGTCGTCGGCCTGGGCGTGCGCCAGTACAAGCGCGGCGGCGCGCCGCTGCCCGAGCAGGGCGTCCTGGTCGGCGCCATCGTCGACGCCTGCGAAGACGCCGGCATCGATCCGTCCGAGATCGACGGCTTCGTCTCCTACGGCGACGACAAGAACGAGCCGATCCGCATGGCCCCGGACCTGGGGATCAAGGACCTGTGCTGGTCGGCCCAGGTGTTCGGCGGCGGCGGCGGCGGGATCGCGGCGGCCTTCGGCCTGGCGGCGGCGGCTATCATCAGCGGCCAAGCCAAGACGGTGGTCGTGTTCCGCGCCCTGGTCCAGGGCGACAGCGGCCGCCTTTCGGGCGCGGTCATGGCCCACCACCTGAACGACCACATCATGGCCGCCGGCAATGTCGCGCCCGCCATCGAGTGCGCCATGCGCGCCCAGCGGATGCTGGAGCACCACAAGGTGCCGCGCCAGTGCCTGGAAGACCTCGTTCGCGCCTCCTACCACCACGGGGCGCGCAATCCGAAGGCGGTCAGCTACGGCAAGGAACTGGATCTCGAGGTCTACCGAACCTCGCGGATGATCAGCGAGCCGTTCCACCTGTTCGACTGCTCGCGCGAGAACGACGGGGCCGGGGCGCTGATCCTGACCTCGGCCGAGCGGGCGCGGGACCTCAAGCAGAAGCCCGTCTACCTGAAGGGCGTGGCCCAGGGCGCGGGGCGCGGCTGGGGCGACCTGCTGCAGAACGACGACCACTACGCCTCGGCCGGCTTTGCGTCGGTGGCGCGGCGGCTGTGGGCCCAGACGGGCCTGACGCCAGCCGATATCGACGTGGTGCAGCTCTACGAGAACTTCAGCGCCCAAGGCGTGGCCTCGCTGATCGACCACGGCTTCTGCACCTATGAGAGCGTCGGCGAGGTGGTGCGCTACGAAAACCTGATCGCGCCAAGCGGCAAGCTGCCGGTCAACACCGCGGGCGGCAACCTAGCCCAGGGCTTCATCCACGGGATCGGCATGGCGGTCGAGGCGGTGGAGCAGCTGCGCGGGACCTCGGCCAATCCCGTGCCGGGCGCGCGCTTCTGCCTGCTGGCCGGCGGTCCCGGCGCGCCGACGGTCAGCTCGGCGATCTTCGCGACGGAGGCCCGGTGAGGATCGCCACGCCCGACGCCCTGAGCCTGGCGGCCGATATCGACGGACCGGCCGATGCGCCGGTGGTCGTGCTGCTGCACGGGGGCGGCCAGACCCGCCACAGCTGGGCCGGAGCCATGGCGGCCCTGGTGGCGCGCGGCTATCGGGTGATCAATTACGACGCCCGTGGCCATGGCGACAGCGACTGGTCCAGCGCCGGCGCCTATCACCTGGATAACCGCGCCGCCGACCTGGAGGCGGTGGTGCGCGACCTGAAGGTTCCGTTCGCCCTGGTCGGGGCCTCGCTGGGCGGGGCGACGGCGATCCAGGCCGTGGCGCGGGGGCTGAGGCCCGCCGTCGTGGTGCTGGTCGACATCGTGCCGGAGGCCGAGCCGCAGGGCGTAGGCCGCATCGTCGGCTTCATGCGCGGCCATCCGGACGGTTTCGCGACCCTGGACGAGGCGGCCGACGCCGTAGCGGCCTACAATCCCGACCGTCCGCGGCCCCGCGATCCGTCCGGCCTGATGCGCAACCTGCGCCGGCGTCCGGACGGGCGGCTGGGCTGGCACTGGGATCCGCGCATCGTCGAGGCCGATCCTGGTGTCCATCATGACGAGGTCCGGCGTTCTGCGGAGGTCCTGGCGGCGACCGAGATTCCGCTCCTGCTGGTGCGGGGCCTGAGCAGCGACGTAGTCAGCGACGCGGGCGTGGCGGCCTTCAAGGCCCTGGCGCCGCGGCTGGAGGTCGCCGATGTGGCCGGGGCCGGCCACATGGTCGCCGGCGATCGCAACGACGCCTTCAACACGGCGGTGCTCGACGTACTCGACCGACGCTTGCCGCTTCCGACGCGAGACTGATCATGCAGCGCTATGACACCCTGATCGTCGGGGGCGGCCATGCCGGCGGCCAGGCCGCGATCGCCCTGCGCCAGGGCGGCTATGCCGGCTCGATCGCCCTGGTCTCGTCCGAGCCCGAGGTGCCGTACGAGCGGCCGCCGTTGTCCAAGGATTACCTGGCCGGCGACAAGACCTTCGACCGCCTGCTGCTGCGCGCCGAGACCTTCTGGGCCGAGCGCGAGATCGCGATGCTCCTGGGACGGACGATCGTCGCCGTCGACGCCGAGGCGCACACGGTCGCGCTCGCGGATGGTGAGACCCTCGGCTACGGCAAGCTGGTCTGGGCCGCCGGCGGATCGCCGCGCCGGCTGACCTGCGCGGGCCATGACCTGCGAGGCGTCCATGCCGTGCGCACGCGCGCCGACGTCGACGCGATGATCGCGCAGCTGCCGGCTGTCGAGCAGGTGGTGGTGATCGGCGGCGGCTATATCGGCCTGGAGGCCGCCGCCGTCCTGACCAAGTTCGGCAAGCGGGTCGTGCTGCTGGAGGCCCTCGACCGCGTGCTGGCTCGGGTTGCCGGCGAGGCGCTGTCGCGGTTCTACGAAGCCGAGCACCGCGCTCACGGCGTCGATCTGCGGCTGGACACGCGGGTCGATTGCCTGGAGGGCGAGGGCGGCCGTGTCACCGGCGTGCGCCTGGCCGACGGCGAAACCGTCCCGGCCCAGATGGTCGTGGTCGGCATCGGCATCGAACCCGCCGTCGCGCCGCTGCTGGCGGCGGGCGCCAAGGGCGGCAACGGGGTGGCGGTCGATGGCCTGTGCCGCACCAGCCTGCCGGACGTCCTGGCCATCGGCGACTGCGCGCTGTACGCCAACCGCTTCGCCGATGGGGCCTGGATCCGGCTGGAGTCGGTGCAGAACGCCAACGACCAGGCCGCCATCGCCGCGACCCTGATCCGGACCGGCGAGGGCGCGGTCTATGACGCCGTCCCGTGGTTCTGGTCCAACCAATATGACCTGAAGCTCCAGACCGTCGGCCTGTCGGTCGGCCATGACCAGGCGGTGCTGCGCGGCGATCCAGCGGCGCGGTCTTTCTCGGTGGTCTATCTGCGCGAGGGCCGGGTGGTGGCGCTGGACTGCGTCAACGCCGTCAAGGACTACGTCCAGGGCCGCAAGCTGGTGCTCGACGGCGCGCGGATTGACCCTGCGGAACTGGCCGATGCGACCATTTCCCTCAAAGAAATAGGGGCTTTGACGGCTTAAAACTATTGTCATTAGGTTTGTGCGTGCTAGGGTCTTGATCAACGATAAGAGGGAGGCGCGGTCATGGATCTCGTCGCTGAGAAGAAGCCCGTGGCGGAGCGCAAGGTCACGACCCTGGCGGCGCTGACCGCCAACCAGCAGGCGGCGATCCGCAAGATCCCGGCCGAGGTCGACGCGGTGATCGAGCCGCTGGAGGCCACCCGGCCCAACGCCATCTTCACCGGCCGCGAACGCTACGACGCCGAGCAGGCCAAGATCTTCCGCCGCTATCCCGTGCCGGTCACGGTCTCGGCTCTGCTGTCCGAGCCGGGCACGGTCATGGCCCACGACGGCTATGGCGTGCCGCTGCTGATTTCCCGCACCAAGTCGGGTGAGATCAAGGCGTTCCTCAACGCCTGCCAGCACAAGGGCTCGAAGCTCTTGGAGGACTGCGAGGTCCACAAGCGCGGCCGCGTCACCTGCCCCTATCACGCCTGGACCTACGGCATCGACGGCAAGCTGATCGGCGTGGCCCGCAGCGAAGCCTTCCTGAACCTGGACAAGAGCGCGCGCAGTCTGGTCGAACTGCCGGCCCGCGAGTGGGGCGGCATCGTCTATGTGCAGCTGGATCGCAGCCAGCCGGCCGACTGGTCGCAGCTGCACGACCAGGTCGCCGAAGACTTCGCCGCCCTGGGCATTCCCGGCGCCTACGTCTACGGCCGCAAGACCTTCGACCTGAAGGCCAACTGGAAGGTCATCCTGGAGCCGTTCCTGGAAGGCTATCACGTGCAGCGCCTGCACGCGGCCTCGATCGGCGATCTCTTTCAGGACGCGCCCAACATCGTCGACCTGTTCGGCGCCAACATCCGCCAGGTGTCGGGCCGCATCGGCTATGTGCCCGAGATGCTGGACGAGGACCCTGGCCAGAACATTCACAAGCTGGTGACCCACGCCTACACCGCGTTCCCCAACTGCGTGGTGGTGACCAGTCAGTACTACACCAGCGTGATGATCCTGATGCCGCGCGACACGGGTCGCACGACCGTCGAATATTTCATGCTGACCCCCGGCGAACCGACCACCGACAAGGCGCGCGAGGTGTTCGCCCGCTCCTACGAGCTGATCCTGAACGTGTTCGGGGGCGAAGACTTCCGCGCCGCCGAGATCAGCCAGGTCGGGCTCGAGGCCGGGGTGCCCGAAACGACCGTCTACTGCGGGCTCGAGAGCAACATCGTTCGCTACTACGAGGCGCTTGAAGCCTTGCTCTGAATTCTAGGCCGACAAACAGCCGGCGGCAGACCGGCGAGAGAGAGGAAACATGGCGCAGACCCTGTCTGGAGCCCTCGCCTGGTGGGCGCGCATGCGGCCCGACCAGCCTGCCGTCGTGCTGGGCGGCGAGACCCTGACCTATGGTCAGTACAAGGCATGGTCCGACCGGGTCGCGGCCATGCTGATCGCCGACGGCCTGAAGCCGGGCGAGCGGGTGGCGATCTGTTCGCTGAACAGCCTGGCCTACTGCGCCCTGATTTTGGGGATCATCCGGGCGGGCGGCATCGTGAGCCCGGTGAACTTCCGCTACACCGTGCGCGAGATCGGCGAGCTGTGCGAGGACACTCAGCCGCGCTTCGCCTTCGCCAGCCCCGAGTTCGCCGACAAGATGCAGGTGGCCGGTCCGCCGGTGCGGGCCATGGCCGAGGTCGAAGCCTTGCGCGACGGCGCGCCGGCCGCGATCACGCGCGACGTCGACCCCGACAGCCGGGTGGTGATCATCGCCACCTCCGGCTCGACGGCGCGGCCCAAAGGCGTGGTGTTCACCAATCGCTCGATGACCGCCTATGCCGCCAACTGGGCGACCGAGGAGCCGTCGACGGCGCCCGGCTCGCGAATCATCAGCCTGGCGCCGCTGAACACCTCGGCCGGCTTCGTGCAGCTGCTGCACTACATCACCCAAGGATGCTCCATCTTCATGGTTCCGCAGTTCGCGCCCGCCGACACGCTCAAGCTGATCCAGGAGCAGAAGATCACCTGCTTCGCGGCCGTGCCGGTGTTCTTCGAGGCCATCGCGGCCTTGCCGGAGTTCGCCGCGGCGGACCTGTCGTCGCTGCGCCTGGCCACGGTCGGCGGGGCGCGGGTCAGCCGGGCGCTGCTGGAAGCCTGGAAGGCCAAGGGCGTGATCCTGCGCCAGATCTACGGCCAGACCGAGGTGGGCGGCAACGCCACGGTCATGCCCGAGCACCTGGCCCTGGAAGAGCCCGACAAGTGCGGCTGGGGCGGCCTGTTCATCGACCTGCGCGTGGTGCGTCCCGATGGTTCCGACTGCGCGCCGGGAGAGGCGGGCGAGATCGTCATGCGCTCGCCGGGCATGATGAAGGAGTACTGGCGCAATCCGGAAGCCACCGCCCAGGCCATCCGCAATGGCTGGCTGCATTCGGGTGACATCGGCATGCTGGATGAGCGGGGTCTGCTGACCTTCGTCGACCGGCTGAAGGACCTGATCATCTCGGGCGGCCTCAACATCTCCGCTGCCGAGGTCGAGCGCGTGGTCTGCGAGTTCCACGGCGTGGTCGAGGCCCTGGTCATCGCCGCCCCTGACCCGAAGTTCGGCGAGACCCCGATGGTCGTCTATCACGGCCCGGCCGAGGTCGAGGTCGAGGCGCTGATCGCCTACTGCGACCTCAATCTCTCCAACTACAAGGTGCCGCGCTACGTGGTGTTCTCACCCGAGCCTCTGCCGCGCCTAGCCACCGGAAAACTGTCCAAGCCCGCGGTGCGCCAGGCCTATGCTGGCGTCCACCAGACCCTCGCTCGCGTCCGCTGAGAGGACCCGTCATGAACGCTCCCGTTTCGATCGCGGCCAAACAGCCGGCGCATGTGCCCGACCACCTGGTGTTCGACTTCGACATTTATGGCGATAGCCGCATTGGCCACGACGTCCAGGGCGACTACGCCGCGGCCCTGGCCGATGCGCCGGACCTGTTCTGGACCAACCGCAATGGCGGCCACTGGATCGCCAAGGGCTTCGACGCCATCACCGCGGTGGTCACCGATCCAGAGCACTTCTCGGTGCGCGAGATGCAAATCCCGCGTGTCGAGAACCCGCCGTTCTTCATCCCGCTGAGCCTGGATCCGCCGGAGAACCTGCCCTACCGGCGGGCGATGATGCCGATGTTCGGGCCCGTGGCGGTCAAGGCGCTGGAGCCGCGCATCCGCGAGCTGGCCGGCCAGATCGTGGACCGGGTCGCGGCCAGCGGCGGCTGCGACTTCCAGGTCGAGGTCTCGAAGATCTTCCCGGTGACGGTGTTCATGGAGCTGATGGGCATGGACCTGTCGCGCCTGCAGGAGTTCCGTCACCTGGCCGAGGGCTTCTTCGAGGTCCAGAATGACGCGGCCGAGCTGGGCCGGCTGTCGGGCCTGATCCTGGGCACGCTGAAGGCCCTGATCGACGAGAAGCGCGCCCATCCCGACGACAAGCTGATGAGCCACTTCATCACGGTCGACATCGACGGCCGCACCATGAGCGAGGACGAGATCCTGGCCATGAGCTTCGTGCTGTTCTTAGGGGGGATGGACACGGTGACCAACGTCACCGGTTTCGCCTTTCAGCAACTGGCCCAGATGCCCGACGTCCAGGCTCGCCTCGTCGCCGATCCGTCGCTCTCGCAAGCCTTCGCCGATGAGGCCGTGCGCCTCTACGGCGTGGTCAATACCCCGCGTCTGGTGGTCAAGGATCGCGACATTGGCGAGGCCAAGCTGCGGGAAGGCGAGATGGTGCTGAACGTGCTGTGCGTCGGCAGTCGCGATCCGCGCAAGTTCGACGCGCCCAACGCCTTCGACCTGGACCGCAAGCGCGTCGCCCACCTGACGTTCTCGTCGGGGCCGCACCTGTGCGTCGGTCACGTGCTGGGCCGGGCCGAGATCAAGATCCTGGCCGAGGAGTGGACCCAGCGCATCCCGAGCTTCGAGGCCACGCCCGGCGAGCGCCACGCATTCCGCATGGGCACGGTGATGGCGCTGGAGACCCTGCCGCTGCGCTGGAAGACGGCCTAAGCCGTCTCGAACTGCTCGCTGTCGCTGACCGGCTGGCCCAGGGTCCCGCGGCGATAGCGTTCGGCCACGCCGGTGAAGAAGATCCGCAGGGTCTCGACGAACAGCGCCTCCTCGTCGTCGAACGGATTGGCCTCCAGGGCGCGGGTCAGGCGCGGCAGCTTCTCCGGGTCGGCGGCCGGGATCGGCGGGGTGGCGCGCGCCTGGGGGGCGGGCGCGGACAGGGCCGAGCCGAAGGTCAGCTTCTCGGTGCCCTCGATCACCGCCATGTGGAATTCGGGCGGGTAGGGGTCGCCGGCGGCGGCCTCGTTATAGGCGCTGAGCAGCAGGTGGCGCGGGAAGAACTGCAGCATCAGCAGGGCCGCGTTCGGATGGCCCAGCAGCGACCGGCGCGCTGACACGCACAGGGTCACGATCCGCTCCTCATAGGGCAGTTCGGTCTTTTCCATGCCCGGCAGGTTCAGCAGCAGGTGGCGCGCCACCTCCTCCAGCAGCGCCGACTTGTCGGTGAAGTGGTGGTAGAGCGACGGCGGCTGCACGCCGAGCTTGGCGGCCACGCGGGCCAGGCTGAAGCTGGGCAGTCCCACCTCGTCGATCACCGCCAGGGCGGCCTGGGCGGCGTTTTCACGGGAGATCAGCGGAGAAGAGGGGCGGGCCAAAAAGACGTCCTAGTGTTCGACGGATTCCCATTTTTGCATCCGGTCCGCCTCGGCTCAAGCGGCGATCGGCCCGCAAACCTACAACGTGTAGGTGAGTGGGTGTGTGATTTTAATCAATCGAAGAATTAACTCGCATCAAAGCCTGTTGACCTTCAATCTACGGTCATTAGGATTATCCCTGAGGTCCCGCCAAGTGGACCCAGGGAGAGGGAGCTCAGGATGACGAGCAAGGGATACCGCGCGGGCCTCATGGCTTGCGCCACTTTCGCGCTGGGCGCTTTGGCGCCGCAGGCGTTCGCCAAGGACAATCCGCAAGGAACACCGGTCGAGGACCAGGCCGCCGCGCGACAGGGGGTGACCTCGCTGGACGAAGTGATCGTCACGGCGCGTCGGCGCGACGAGCGTCTGATCGATGCGCCGGTCGCCATCACCGCCATGGGCGGCAAGGCGCTGGAGGCCTATTCGGTCACCCGGGTGTCGGACCTGGCGACCATGGTCCCCAGCCTGATCGCCGGCAAGGCGGCCTCGGGCTCGTCGGCCAGCATCTTCCTGCGCGGGGTCGGCTCGACGGCGCTGAGCGCCGGCTTCGACCAGTCGGTGTCGTTCGTCATGGACGGCCTGCCGATGAGCCGGGGCCGCGAGCTGAGCCTGCCGCAGTTCGACATCCAGCGCGTCGAGGTGCTGAAAGGCCCGCAAGCCCTGTTCTATGGCAAGAACACCACCGGCGGCCTGATCAGCATCGTCAGCAACGGCCCGACCGCGACGCCCGAGGCCGGGGTCAAGGCCGGCTACGGCTTCAAGGCCCGCGACCGCTATGTCGAGGGCTATGTCTCGGGTCCTCTGGCCGACACCCTGCGCGGGCGCCTGGCCGGCCGCTATTCGAAGTCGGACGGCGCCTTCACCAACAGCGCCGCCGACACCTATCTCGATCCGCTGGGCATGCAGCGCCACAAGAATTCCAAGCGGCGCGGCGGCCAGGAAGTGTTCAGCGTCCGCGGCGCGCTGGATTGGGACGCCAGCGAGAACCTGACTTTCCAGCTCAAGGCCGGCCTGACCGACCTGAAGGACGGCGGACCGACCGACGTGCTGGAGCGCATCTGCGGGGCGGGGCGCACCACGCCGTTCTCGGCCAACGGCATCCCGCCCAGCCCCAATGCCGACTGCAAGATCAACGGCGTGTCGGATAGCTCCAGCATCCCGATCCAGGTCGCCCAGGCCAACTATCGCTATGCCCGCGACGGCCGGATGTACGCCGACTTCGGCTCGCAGTTCGGGGCGCTGACCAGCAACCTGACCGTGGGCCAGTTCGGGATCACCTCGATCACGTCCTACTACCACTTCAAGCAGACCGACCTGAACAACGTCTCGGGCGAGGCCTATCCGGCCACCTTCTCGCAGCTGGCCGATTTCGAGCAGTTCGCCGAGGAGATCCGCGTCCAGTCCAAGTTCGACGGACCGTTCAACGTGCTGTTCGGCGCCTTCTATTCGAAGGGCGATTTCGACTTCAACACCGACGCCTACATCTTCCCGGTGCCGATCGACGCGGCGACGGGCACCTACACGACCTTCAAGCGCGACAACGGCTTCAAGAGCACGTCCTACTCGTTCTTCGGCGAGGGCACGTTCAACATCTCGCCCAAGCTGGAACTGGCGGGCGGGGCGCGCTGGTCGCAGGAATCC
>CAZRPD010000117.1:0-16740 GCA_964601775.1 uncultured Caulobacter sp.
CGCACCAGGTGGCTGTTTCTTTTGTTCAGGCTGCGGATGACTCCGTCGACGTCGGCCGCCTGGGCTACTGGCTGGACGCTACCGCCCACGGCGGTCTCGTGCATGGCCGCCGACAGCCGCTCCATCGGGCGGGCCATGCGGCGCGCCAGGCTGTTGGCCAGCAGGATGGCCAGGCCGGCCGAGCCGAAGAACAGGGCGCCGGTCAGGGCCAGGTCGCGGGCCAGGATCTGGGTGATCGCCGGGGGCGCGGTGGTGACGGTCAGGTGGCCGATCGTCTCGGTCCCCAGCTTGATCGGCCGGGTCAGCACGCCGCCTTTTTCGACCCGGTCGTCGCCCAGCTCGGCGACCACGTGGCCGCGCTTGTCGGTGATGCGGACGGCGCGGACGTCGCGGGCCTTGGCGGCCGACTCCAGCGTGCGATAGAGGGCGACCGGATTGTGATCGGCCAGCGGGGCGACGGCGCTGGAGGCGACCATCTCGACCAGGATCTCGTGATTGGCGCGGGCTTCCTGCTGGGCCACGCTCCACTGCTGCAGCATGAAGCACAGGCAGGCGGCGACCAGGGCCACGACCGTGGTCAGCAGCGCGACCTGCGCGATCCGCCCTTGGAGCGGTGCGTGCGTGGCCGCGATCTGATCTGGACTGTTGGTCATGGCGTCCGGCAAAGGCTTCCCTCGGGTGTCCAAAGGAGAGTCTCTGTTAGAATAGGGCCATGTTCCTAACGTTTTGCTTCCAGCGGTTGCAGCATAGAGCCGCGGCTAGACTCGCGCCTTGTCTTGGCGGCGCTCGCGATGACGCTCCAGGATCGACTGGCTGGTGGCGATGGCCAGCAGGATGACCGTGGCGAAGGTCATGATGTTCAGCAGGCGATAATAGGTCACCGGCGCCAGAGCCGCATTGGGGCCCAGGAAATAGGCCGAGATGGTCAGCTCGACGCTCTGAACCATGAAGGCGAAGCCGAGCCAGCGGCTGTTGTGGCGCAGCGCGGCCCACAGGAAAACGAGGCCCAGGGTGAGGCTGATGGCCACGTCCAGTATGGCGGCCGTGGTGTTGCGCGGCGCGCCCAGCTTGGCGGCGGCGATCATGACCACGATTTGCAGAACCAGGGTGCCGATCAGGGCGGCGCCGGCCAGGCGCTCGGCCGTGCGGCCCTTCCAAATGGCCAGGCCGCCGACGATGACCGTCAGCGGCAGGAGAAGCATAGCGATAATCTTGGCAGGAACACCCATCGGCGCCGTCATAGGGCGCCGATGGTAAAGTTCGAGTAATCAGCCAAGTTGGATCATCGGCACGACTTCGGCGCTGCCGGTCGGCACGGTGGGGGCGTCGAGGTCCTCTTCCTTCCAGACGCCGGTGTCGGTGACCGGGATCGAGAAGCGGTCGCGCAGGGCGTCCAGCTTCACGTGGCTGGCGGCGATTTCCTTCTGAGCCATGCCCATGGCGGCTTGCGCGCCGTGGACGTGGTTCATCACGCTCTGGGCCACGGTGGCCGAGATATTCAGCTCGCGGCGCAGCTGGACCAGGTCGCCTTCGAGGCTGCCGGCCAGCAGTTTCACGTCTTCGAGAGCGGCTTCAAGGCGGTGCAGTTTGGCCTGAGCGGCGGACGCCAAAAACACGTTTTCCATGGGTAGGTTCCCGACCTGGTTAACAACGCATTAACCTTAACAGAATGTTAATTCGTGTCTCTACCGGAAACGGGTTCTTGCGCGCTTATGTCGCAAATTTAATATTGCGCGTTTTACGAGTGTTTCTGTAGCTATCGCAACCTGGGAAATACTTTCGAGAGAAATGGTCGTCTCGGGCGAGGCGAGCTCTATGCTTGGGTTGACTTGAAACGCAGAATTTTCGGCAAGCCTGTTTCGCGTAGTGGGCAGGAAAGCGCTGGGCGCGACAAAAATCGCCTTGCAATCCCCGGCGAAACGAGGTTTTTCGCCGGCGGGCCACACCCCCCCAACGGGGTGCAGTCCATCTGTAAGGATGGGAGACATCGCTATGACCACGACCCTCGCCAAGCCGGCAATCCGTCCGGCTCGCCCCGAGTTCTCTTCCGGCCCGTGTGCCAAAAGGCCTGGCTGGACCCCCGAAAATCTGAACAACGCCGTCCTCGGCCGCTCGCACCGGAGCAAGCCTGGCAAGGCGCGCCTGAAGGCCGCCATCGACCAGACGCGCGAAGTGCTGGAAGTGCCCGCCGACTTCCTGATCGGCATCGTCGCCGGTTCGGACACCGGCGCCGTCGAGATGGCGCTGTGGTCGATGCTGGGCGCCCGCCCCGTGCAACTGATGGCCTTCGAGTCCTTCGGCAAGGACTGGGTCACGGACGTCACCAAGCAACTCAAGCTGCCCGACGTCGAGGTGCTCAGCGCCCCGTACGGCCAGCTGCCCGACACCACCAAGGTCGATCCGGCCAAGGACCTGGTCTTCACCTGGAACGGCACGACCTCGGGCGTACGCGTGCCCAACGCCGACTTCATTTCGGCCGACCGTGAAGGCATTACCATCTGCGACGCCACCAGCGCCGCCTTCGCCCAGGACCTGGACTGGACCAAGCTCGATGTCGTGACCTTCTCCTGGCAGAAGGCGCTGGGCGGCGAGGGCGCGCACGGGATCCTGATCCTGTCGCCGCGCGCCGTGGCCCGCCTGGAAAGCTACACGCCGGCCTGGCCGATGCCCAAGCTGTTCCGCATGACCAAGAACGGTAAGATCGCCGCCGACATCTTCGAAGGCGCGACGATCAACACGCCGTCGATGCTGTGCGTGGAAGACGCGCTGGACGCCCTGAAGTGGGGCGCCTCGATCGGCGGTCTGCAGGGCATGCAGGCCCGCGCCGACCAGAACCTGGCCGTGCTGGCCGACTGGGTCGCCAAGACTCCGTGGGTGGACTTCCTGGCCGCGACGCCGGACATCCGCTCCAACACCTCGGTGTGCCTGAAGGTGGTTGATCCCACGATCGCCGCCCTGTCGGACGACGCCCAGGCCGACTTCGCCAAGAAGCTGGCCAGCCTGCTCGAGAAGGAGGGCGCGGCCCTCGACATCGGCGGCTACCGCGACGCCCCGGCCGGCCTGCGCATCTGGTGCGGCGCCACGGTGGAGGCCTCGGACCTCGAGGCCCTGACGCCCTGGCTCGACTGGGCCTTCGCCACCGTCTCGGCCGAACTGGCCGCCGCTTAAAGCCTTCAGTACTCGCCCCCTCCGCGCTGCGCGCTCCTCCCCCAGAGGGGGAAGACGGATCGCGCCATCTCGTCCTCCCCTATGGGGGAGGGGGACCGCCGAACGGCGGTGGAGGGGGCTTTCACCGCCACATTATCCGCAAGGAAATCCCGCCAATGACCGCTCCCCGCGTCCTCATCGCCGACAAGCTCAGCCCCGCCGCCGTCGACATCTTCAAGAACCGCGGCGTCGACTTCGACATCAAGGTCGGCCTGTCGAAGGACGAACTGATCGCCGTGATCGGCGACTATGACGGCATCGCCATCCGCTCGGGCGCCAAGCTCGACAAGGACGTCATCGCCGCCGCCAATAAGCTGCAGGTCATCGCCCCCGCCGGCATCGGCGTGGACAATGTCGACATCCCGGCCGCCACGGCCAAGGGCATCGTGGTGATGAACACGCCCTTCGGCAACTCGATCACCACGGCCGAGCACGCCATCGCCATGATGTTCGCCCTGGCTCGCCAGCTGCCCGCCGCCGACGCCTCGACCCAGGCCGGCAAATGGGAGAAGAACCGCTTCATGGGCGTGGAGCTGTACGCCAAGACCCTGGGCCTGATCGGCGCGGGCAACATCGGCGGCATCGTCGCCGACCGCGCCCTGGGTCTGAAGATGAAGGTCGTCGCCTACGACCCCTTCCTGTCGCCCGAGCGCGCCGTCGAGATCGGCGTCGAGAAGGTCGAGCTGGACGAACTGCTGGCCCGCGCCGACGTCATCACCCTGCACACCCCGCTGACCGACAAGACCCGCAACATCCTGTCGGCCGAGAACCTGGCCAAGACCAAGAAGGGCGTGCTGATCGTCAACTGCGCCCGCGGCGGCCTGGTCGACGAAGTCGCCCTGCGCAAGCTGCTGGACGACGGTCATGTCGGCGGCGCCGGCTTCGACGTCTTCGTCACCGAGCCGGCCAAGGAAAACCCGCTGTTCGGCAGCGACCGCGTCGTGGCCACCCCGCACCTGGGCGCCTCGACCTCGGAAGCCCAGGAAAACGTGGCTCTGCAGGTCGCCGAACAGGTCAGCGACTACCTGCTGACGGGCGCCGTCACCAACGCCCTCAACAGCCCGTCGATCACCGCGGAAGAAGCCCCCAAGCTGAAGCCGTTCGTGGCTCTGGCCGAGAAGATCGGCGCCCTGGCCGGCCAGATGGTCGATTTCGGCATCAAGGCCATCGACATCGCCTATGAGGGCGAGGTCTCCAAGCTGAACGTCAAGCCGATGACCTCGGCCGCCCTGGCGGGCGTGCTAAAGCCGATGCTGGCCGAGATCAACATGGTTTCGGCGCCGGCCGTGGCCAAGGATCGCGGCATCACCGTCTCGGAAAGCCGCCAGGAAGTCAGCCCGACCTATGACAGCCTGATGCGCGTGACCATCACCACCGAGAAGGGCAAGCGCGCCTTCGCCGGCACGGTGATCGCCGGCGCCCCGCGCGTCGTTGAGGTCAAGGGCATGGAGCTGGACGCGGGCTTCTCGCCGGCCATGCTCTACATCAACAACCTGGACAAGCCGGGCTTCATCGGCGCGCTGGGCATGCTGCTGGGCGAGGCGGGCGTCAACATCGCCACCTTCAACCTGGGCCGCCTGTCGGCCGACGAGGACGCGATCGCCCTGGTCGGCGTCGACCAGGCCCCGGCCGCCGACCTGCTGGCCAAGATCCAGGCCCTGCCGCACGTGAAGGAAGCGCGCGCGCTGACGTTCTGAGGATCGTGGCGTCTTCGCCTGGAAGACGCCGTCATCTGATGTCTCTAAAGGGGGAGCTCCACCGGGGCTCCCCCTTGTCGTATCAGGATCACATGTCCCTGCTCATTCCCCGCAAGATCCGCTGGCCCGGGCTCCTGGTCTTCGCCGCCGCGACGGTCTTCACGCTGTATGCGGCCCTGGCGCCGGGAGACGACACCGCCGGCCTGATCCCGTGGGACAAGGCCAAGCACTTCATCGTCTTCTACGGCCTGACCTTCCTGGCGACGATGGCCCTGCCCAGGAGCCGGCCGTGGAAGATCGGCGCGGTGCTGCTGGCGTTCGGGGTGGCGATCGAGATCCTGCAGGGCCTGCCGATCGTCGGCCGCGACGCCGACGTGTTCGACGTCGTCGCCGACACCCTGGGCATCGGCTTCTTCTTCGGCCCGATCATCGTCACGCGCTGGATGAACGAAGACGGATAGCTAGAAACTATCCACCCGCACCGCCCAAGGCCGGTTCATCCCGGCCGACGCGTCCAGCCCGCCGATCACCCACCGCCGCGTGTCGGCCGGGTCGATGACGGCGTCGATCTCTAGGGCCGCGGCCATGCTGGTCGCCTTGCCGGCCGCATAGAGCCGCGCCACCAGCTGGTCGTAGAGCGCCTTCTGCTTCACGGGATCGGTCTCGGCTTCCAGCTCCTTGCGGTAGCCCAGCTGCACGGCGCCTTCCAGGCCCATGCCGCCGAACTCGCCGGTTGGCCAGGCGGCGATGAAGGCCGGGGCGTGGAAGGACCCGCCCGCCATCGCCTGAGCGCCCAGGCCGTAGCCCTTGCGGGTGACCACGGTGAACAGTGGCGTGCGCAGCTTGGCCCCGGCGATGAACTGGCGGCTGACCCGACGCACGGCGGCGGCGTCCTCGCTGTCCGGACCCACCATGAAGCCGGGGGTGTCGCACAGGCTCAGCACCGGCAGGGCGAAGGCGTCGCACAGCTGCAGGAACCGCGCGGCCTTCTCGGCCCCCTCGCAGTCTATCGCGCCGCCTAAGTGCCGCGGGTCGTTGGCGATCAGACCCATCGGCCGACCCTCTATGCGGATCAGCCCCGTGACCATGCCAGCCGCGAAGCCGCCGCGCAGCTCCAGGAAAGAGTCCTCGTCGACCAGGCCGGCGATCAACGCCCGCACGTCATAGACCCGCAGGCGGTTCTCGGGGATCGCATGGCGAAGCCGCCGTTGGTCGGGCGCGGTCCAGGTCGCCAGGCTTCCCTGGAAATAGGACAGCGCCTGCTTGGCCAGCCACGTGGCGTGGGCCTCGTCCTCGGCCAGGATGTCGATGACCCCGCTCTTCCACTGGTGGGCCGCCGGACCGCTCTCCCCCGGCTTGGAGACCCCGGGGCCGCCGCCCGCGATCATCGCCGGCCCGCCCATGCCCAGATTGCTGTCCTGGGTGGCGATAATGATCTCCGACAGGCCGGCGATGGCGGCGTTGCCGGCGAAGCAGCGGCCGGCGACGATGGCGATCTTGGGGACCAGGCCCGACAGCTGGGCGAAGCTGCGGAAGGTCGGCACGTCCAGCCCGGCCACCGCCGTGGTGTCGGTGTCGCCCGGCCGCCCGCCGCCGCCTTCCGCGAACCACACGACTGGCAGGCGGTGGTCGGCGATGACGCTCATCAGCCGGTCGGACTTCCTGTGGTTCATCGCCCCCTGCGTGCCGGCCAGGACGGTAAAGTCGTAGGCCAGGGCCGCTGTCCGCGCCTTGTCGGGTGGGAACAGCGCGCCATTGACGCTGCCGATCCCGGTGATCAGCCCGTCGGCCGGGGTGGCGGCGATCAGGTCCGCAGGTGAGCGCCGCCGTTTCTGGGCCGCGATCGCCAGGGCTCCGTATTCCAGGAAGCTGCCGGGATCGACCAGGTCGTCGATGTTCTCCCGCGCCGTGCGGTGGCCGGTCTTGCGGCGCTTGGCGACGGCGTCGGGGCGGGCCTCGTCCAGGGTGAAGCGGTGGCGGGCGACGACCTCGGCCAGGTCGGGGCGGATCGCGTCGAGGTCTTCGGCGATGGCTTCGACCGCTTCGTCGCCGGCGACCTCCATCGGTTCCAGGAACACCAGCGGCTGGCCTTCGGTGACGCTGGCGCCCGGCGCGGCGGCGACCTTCAGCACCCGGCCGCCGGTCTCGGCGCAGACCAGATGCTCCATCTTCATCGCCTCTAGCACCGCCAAGGCCTGGCCAGGCCGCACGAGGTCGCCTGCGGAGACGGCGATCGACCCGACGATGGCGGCCAGCGGCGCGGTGACGGCGGCCGAGCCGTCCAGAGTCTCGAAGGCCTGGACATCTTGCGTCGGCAGATCGGCGACCAGCTCGGCGGCATGGTCTTCGATGAACCGCGTGGTCGGAGCGTCCGGCGCGGCCGCCAGGATCGCCCGCACCAGCGGCGCGGTGGTCGCCACGCCCGTGACCTGCAGCTCGGCCAACGCCCGGTCCAGCCGCGCCGAGGCCTCCGCGAAGGTCCGCCCGCGTGCGATCACCTTGGCCAGCAGACTGTCATAAGCCGCCCCGACCACGGTCCCGGCCGCGACGCCCGCATCGACCCGCACGCCGGGACCGCCCGGCGGGCTCCAGGCCGTGATCGTCCCGCTGGAAGGCTTCACCAGGCCGTCGGCGCTCAGGGTCTCGGCGTTGATCCGCGCCTGGATCGCCACCCCGAAGGCCGGCGGGACGTCGAGATCCAGCGCCGCGCCCGCCGCCAGCGCGAACTGTAGCCGCACCAGATCCAGGCCGGTGACCTCCTCGGTCACCGTGTGCTCGACCTGCAGGCGCGGATTGACCTCCAGGAAGAAGGCCTCGTCCGTCTCCGCATCGACCAGGAACTCGACCGTCGCCAGGCCCAAATAGCCGGCGCCCAGCGCCTCGGCATGCCGCCACAGCTCGGCCCGCAGGCGGTGGGACAGGGCGGCCGGCGCGATCTCGACCAGCTTCTGGTTTCGCCGTTGCAGCGAGCAGTCGCGGTCGCCGATCGCCAGCACCCGGGACCCGTCGCCGACGATCTGCACCTCGATGTGCCGCGCCCGCTCGATCCGCTTCTCGGCATAGAGCCCGCCGTCGCCGAACGCGGCCTGGGCTTCGCGTTCACAGGCCGCAAAGGCCGCGTCCAGTTCGCCGGGATCCAGCACCGCCCGCATGCCGCGCCCGCCGCCGCCGGCCCGGGCCTTCAGCATGATCGCTCCATGCTGGGCCTGGAACGCCCGCGCGCCGTCCGGCGAGATCGCGCCCGTGCCAGGGATCAGCGGAACGCCGCGTTCGGCTGCCAGCGCCCGCGCGGCGGCCTTGTCGCCGAAGGTCTCCAGATGCTCAGGGGAAGGGCCAATAAAGACGATCCCGGCGTCCGCGCAGGCTCGCGCCAGGCCGGCGTTCTCCGACAGGAAGCCATAGCCGGGATGCAGGGCGTCGCAGCCCTCGGCCTTGGCGACGCCCACGATAGCCTCAACGTCCAGATAGGCCCGCGCCCCGGCGCCCGGCAGGGCGACCGCGTGGTTGGCGGCCGTCACATGGAGGCTCCCCGCATCGTCGGTCGCATAGACCGCCACGCTCCCGATCCCGGCCTCGGCCGCCGCCCGGGCGATGCGGACGGCGATCTCGCCGCGATTGGCGATCAGGACGCGGGACAAGGTCATGGGGGCTCTCTTCATACGGCCGTTTGACGCACATTGGCTGGTCTCTCTTGACTCTCCAACCCCGGAAGATCAGAACAAAAGTAGAACAATGGAGTGTGGAATGGCCGGATCGCGCGAGGCGCGTCTTGCGGCCCTCAGAGGCCGGATCGCCGCGATCGAAGCGGGGACTCGGACTCCGACTCCGGTCCTGCCGTTCGGCGATCCGGCCATCGACGGGTGCTTCCCGGGCGGTGGTTTGCCACTGGGCGGCTGGCACGAGGTGACGGGCGCGGGGCTGGAGGACGAGACCAGCGCGGCCCCGGCGGCCTTCGTCGGGCTGTTGCTGCGGCCGCTGGTGACGACCGGCGCGATCGTCTGGGTGGCCCGGCGCAGCGACCTGTTCGCGCCGGGTCTGGCCGGTCTCGGCTTTCCGGCAGAGCGGCTGATCCAGGTCCGCACCCGCGACGAGGCTGAGACCCTGTCGGTGCTGGAGGACGCGCTGTCCACCCAAGGGGTCGCCGCCGCGATCGGCGAGGCCGAGGCTCCCGATCTGACCGCCGGCCGCCGCCTGCAGTTGGCCAGCGAGAAGCGGGGCAGCTTCGGCGTGGTGCTGCACCGAAGACCGTACGGCGGCGGCAAGCCCCGGACGACCTCGGGTTCGGCCGCGTTCAGCCGCTGGCGGATCGGCCCGGCGCCCGCCCCGCCGCCGCTGGACGACATTGGATTAGGCCCGCCGCGCTGGCGGGTCGAACTCGAACGCTGCCGGGGCGGACGTCCCGGCGCCTGGATCTTGGAACAGCAGGAGGCCGGCCATGGCCCGCATCCTTTCCGTCTGGTGTCCCAACTGGCCGATCACGACGTGGCGCCGGCGGAATCCGGGCTACGGCAGGTCGGCTGACTCTGGCCCCCTCCGCGTCTTCGACGCTCCTCCCCCGGAGGGGGAAGACGATCGCCGCACCCCGTCTTCCCCCTCCGGGGGAGGAGGATGCGCAGCATCCGGAGGGGGCAAGCCAGCGCCCCCCTTCGCCCTCCTCGCCACCGAAGGCGGAACCCGCCGCCTGGCCGCCGTCGATGACGTCGCCCGCGCTCAGGGCCTGACCGCGGACCAGAAGGCCGCCGACGCCCTGGCCCTGGTCCCCAACCTGGTCACCTACGACCACGACCCGGCCGCCGACCGCGCCGCGCTGGAGGCGCTGAGCGACTGGCTGGTCCGCTTCTCGCCGGCCGTGGCCATCGACGGGACCGATGGCCTGTTCCTGGACATCACCGGGACCGACCACCTGTGGGGCGGGGAGGGCGAGATGCTGGTCGACCTGGTCGGCCGGCTGGCGCGCTGGGATGTGCCGGCGCGGGCGGCGATCGCCGACACCGCTGGCGCGGCCTGGGCGCTGGCGCGCTACGGCGACGACCTGGCCATAGCCCCGCCCGGCGAGCAGCGCGCGGCGATCGAGCGCCTTCCGGTCGCGGCCCTGCGGCTGGAGGACGCCGCCGAGGCCCAGCTGCCGCGCCTGGGGCTGCACCATGTCGGCCAGCTCTTGACCCTGCCGCGCGCCCAGCTGGCCAAGCGTTTCGGCCTTTCGACCACCCTGCACCTGGACCAGGCCCTGGGCATGGCCGCCGAGGCCCTGACCTTCCGCCGCCCCGCCAACCCCTGGTCCGACCGGGTGGCCTTCTTCGAGCCGATCAGCGCGCCAGAGGACCTGGCCCGCACGGTCGGCGACGCCCTGGCCCTGATCTGCGCGCGACTGGAGGCCGAGGGGCGCGGCGCCAAGCGCTTCGAGGTCGTGTTCCACCGCCTGGACGGCAAGGCCTATCCCGTCCGCGCCGGCCTGGCTCGCATCGGCCGCGACGCCCGGCGGCTGGCCAAGCTGATCGTTCCCAAGCTGGACAAGGTCGATCCCGGCTTCGGCATCGAGGTCGTCACCGTCCACGCCTTCGCCGTCGAGCCCATGGCCCCCGCCCAGGATCGGCTCGACGCGGAAGCCGGAACCGGCCTCGACGAGACCCTGGCCCCGCTGGTCGATCGCCTGGTCAACCGCCTGGGCGAGAACCGCGTCTGGCGCGCGGATCCCCATGAGAGCCACGTCCCCGAGCGTTCGCTCATCCGCAACGCCCCGCTGGATCCGCCGCCCGCCGCCCGCTGGGACCCCGATCGCCCGCGCCCGGTGCGCCTCTTCAAGCGTCCCGAGGTTCTCGACGCCGTTATCGCCAAGCTGCCCGACGATCCGCCGGTGCGATTCACCTGGCGCGGTCGCCCGCACCGGGTCCGCCGCGCCGAGGGGCCCGAGCGCATCGGCCAGGAGTGGTGGCGCGCCGGCGTCGGCGAAGGCGACACCGGCCCCGGCAAGATCCGCGACTACTACCGCGTCGAAGACGACGCCGGCGGCCGCTTCTGGATCTTCCGCCAGGGCCTGTTCGACGGCGAGGAAGACCCGAAGTGGTGGATCCATGGCCTGTTCGGATGACCGCCTACGCCGAACTCCAGACCACGACCAACTTCTCCTTCCTGCGCGGGGCCTCGCACGCGAAGGAACTGATGGAAACCGCCGAAGAGTTGGGAATTGCAGCCGTCGGCATTGCGGATCGCAATACGTTGGCCGGGGTCGTGCGACCCTGGACGTTCGTTAAGGAGGAAAAGCTCAAGGTTCGCGCCCTGACAGGTTGCCGCCTGGACTTCGTCGATGGAACACCGAGCTTGCTCTGTTATCCGACGAACCGCGACGCCTTTGGGCGTCTCACTCGACTTCTGACGGTCGGGCAGTTGCGCGCTGACAAGGGCGAGTGCCAGCTGGGCTGGACGGATTTCCTCGAGCATTCGGAAGGTCAGCTCGGCTTGATCGTTCCGCCTACGGTGCTCGACGAACAGTTCGAGGCCGACCTGGCGCGCATGGCGGGCGATCTTCGCGGGCGGGTCTGGCTGGCGGCCAGCCGTCCCTATGGCGCGCGCGACCTCCAGCGCCTGGAGCGGCTAGAGGGGCTGAGTCGAGAGGCGCGTGCGCCCATGGTGGCGACCAATGACGTACTCTATCACGAGCCTGAGCGACGTCCGCTGCAGGACGTCATCACCTGCGTACGCGAGCACTGCACGATCCAGGAGGCGGGCTTTCGTCTAGAGGCCAATGCCGAGCGGCACTTGAAGGCGCCGGCCGAGATGGCCCGCCTGTTCGCCCGCTGGCCTCAGGCGATCGAGCGGACGATGGACGTCGTCGAGCGTATCGACTTCGACCTGAAGGACCTCAGCTACGAGTACCCGAACGAGCCGGTGCCCCCAGGCAGCACGGCGATCCGGCACCTGACCAAGCTGTCCTGGGACGGCGCCAAGACGCGTTATCCCAATGGCGTGCCGCAGCAGGTCAAGGATCTGCTCAAGACCGAACTGCGGCTGATCAAGAAGCTCAAGGTCCCGGACTACTTCCTGACGGTGCACGACATCGTCCAGTGGGCGCGCAACGAGAAAATCCTGTGCCAGGGGCGGGGCTCGGCGGCCAATTCGTCGGTGTGCTTCTGCCTGGGCGTCACGGCTGTCGATCCCACCAAGGAGAACCAGGACCTGCTGTTCGCCCGCTTTCTGTCCGAAGAGCGCGGCGAGCCGCCGGATATCGACGTGGACTTCGAGCACGACCGTCGTGAGGAGGTGATGCAGTACGTCTATCGTCGCTATGGCCGACATCGCGCCGCGATCTGCGCCACGGTGATCCACTACCGACCACGCAGCGCAATCCGCGACGTCGGCAAGGCCCTGGGGCTGACCGAGGACGTCACCGCCCTGCTGGCCAACACGGTGTGGGGCAGCTGGGGCGACGGACTGCCGGACGAGCACGTCGAGAAGATCGGGCTGGATCCGGGCAATCCGCAGATCAAGCAAGCCGTGGATCTCGCCACTGAGCTGATGGGCTTTCCCCGGCATCTGTCGCAGCATGTCGGCGGCTTCGTGCTGACCCAGCGCCGCCTGGACGAAACCGTGCCGATCGGCAATGCGGCGATGAAGGACCGCACCTTCATCGAATGGGACAAGGACGACATCGACAGCGTCGGCCTGATGAAGGTCGACGTGCTGGCGCTGGGCATGCTGAGCGCCGTGCGCCGGGCCTTCGACATGCTGCGGGCGGACCATGGCGTCCCGCTGTTCGACATCGCCGACATCCCGCAGGAGCAGCCGGAAGTCTATGACATGCTGGAACTGGCGGATTCCGTCGGCGTCTTCCAGGTCGAGAGCCGGGCGCAGATGTCGATGCTGCCGCGCCTCAAGCCTCGGATGTTCTACGATCTGGCCATCCAGGTGGCGATCGTCCGGCCTGGGCCTATCCAGGGCAATATGGTGCATCCCTATCTGAAGCGCCGAGCGGGGATCGAGCCGGTGGTCTTTCCAAGACCCGGACCGTCGCATCCGCAAAATGAGCTGGAGGCTGTCCTAGGCAAGACCAAGGGCGTGCCGCTGTTCCAGGAACAGGCCATGCGCATCGCCATCGAGGCGGCCAAGTTCAACGAGGCCGACGCCAACGGCCTGCGCCGCTGCATGGCCACGTTCCGTAGCCAGGGAGACCTCAACATCTATCACGGCAAGTTTGTCGGCGGCATGGTCAAGCGGGGCTATGACCCGGTCTTCGCCGAGCGTTGCTTCGAGCAGATCAAGGGCTTTGGCTCCTATGGGTTTCCGGAAAGCCATGCCGTCAGTTTCGCCCTGCTGGTCTATGCCTCGGCCTGGATCAAGTGCTTCTGGCCGGACGTGTTTTGCGCGGCCCTGATCAACTCCCAGCCGATGGGGTTCTACCAGCCAGCGCAGTTGGTGAGAGACGCGCGGGAGCATGGCGTCGAGGTCTTGCCGCCTGACATCATGGCCAGTGATTGGGGTTGCACGCTGGAAGCGTCACGCAATCCGTCGCCAGGACGACCGGATCGACGTTTCAAGCTCTCGACCCGCCCTCACTGGAAAGCCGTCCGCCTGGGCTTTCGGCAGATTAAGGGCCTGAAGGAGAAAGGCGACATCGAACCCTTGCTCAAGGCGAGAGAGGAAGGCGCCCGCACCCCGGCCGAGTTCGCTCAGGGCGGCGTGCCCCAACGCGCGCTGGAGCTGCTGGCCGAGGCCGACGCCTTCGCCTCCATCGGCCTCACGCGGCGTGAGGCGCTGTGGGCGGTCAAGGGGCTGAAGGGCGAGCAGAAGGCGCCTGTGACCGCGCCCTTGCTGGCGGGCCTGCCGCTGTTCGAGGATCGCGCTGACCTGCCGGCCATGGGCGCGCCGCAGCAGGTGGCCGAGGACTATCGCACCACCAGCCTGTCGCTGAAGGCGCATCCGGTCGGTTTCTATCGCACGATGCTGACCCGGCGCGGGGTGATCACGGCCGAGCAACTGATGGGCGTTCCGGACGGCCGCAAGGTGTCGGTGGCGGGCCTCGTGCTGATCCGCCAGCGGCCGGGCACGGCCAAGGGCGTGGTGTTCGTGACCCTGGAGGACGAGACCGGCGTGGCCAATGCGGTGGTCTGGAAGGACCGCTTCGAGGCCGACCGCAGCGTGGTGATGACCGCCTCGTTCCTGGTCGTCCACGGCCGGGTGCAGAAGGCCGAGGGCGTCATCCACGTGGTGGCCGAGGGCTTCACCGATCTCTCGGCGCACCTGTCGACCCTGCGCGACGAACCCGGCGCCCCGGCCCCGCGCGTGCGCCAGAAGGTGTCGGGACGATTGCTGCGGAGCCGGGATTTCCACTAGCGGCCGGGACCGCTAACACTGGTCGCACCAGCCGCGCGGGCGAGAATGATCCGGGCGCTGGCCGGGAGGAGACATGAAGCTTGTCAAGACGAGCGCCGCGAGCGTTGCAGCCCTGCTGATCCTGACGGCGGGGGGCTGGGTCCAAGCGCAGGCGCCGGAGACCGGCCGCGCCGAGCTGACCCGCTATCTGGACGGTCTGGCGCGCGGCCACCTGAAGGTGCGCGCGGCCGAGGTCGCCGGGCTCAGGACCCAGGCGCAGGCCGAGGCGCGCAAGGCCCGCAACCGCGCCAAGCTGCTGGCGCTGATCGGCGGCCTGCCGCCGGCCGCGCCGCTGTCGGCCGTCAAGACCTGGGGCGTGGTCGAGGAAGACGGCTTCCGGCTGGAGAAGATCACCTACGACAGCACGCCCGGTTATCCGGTGACCGCCCACGTCTACGTGCCGACCGGCCAGGGCCAGGGGCCGTTCCCGGCCATCATCGCCTCGCCCGGCCACAGCCCCGACGGCAAGCTCAGCAACCGCGACTTCGCGGTCAATCTGGCGCGGGTCGGCATCGTGGTGCTGGCCTATGACATCGTCTCCGAGGGCGAGCGGCTGCAGCACTACGACCCGGACCTGGCCGCCTCGAAGGTGGGCCGGCCGACCGGCGAGCACAGCCTGGCCGCCTGGCAGGTCGCCCCGACCGGCGACCACGTCTCGCGCTACTTCATCCAGGACGCGGTGCGGGGCCTGGACTATCTGGCCGCCCGGCCCGACGTCGATCCCCAGCGGCTGGGGGCGTTCGGCTGCTCGGGCGGCGGGACGCTGACGGCGTTCCTGTCGGCGCTGGACGACCGGGTCAAGGCGACGGCCTCGGCTTGCTACATCAACGATTTCGACCACCTGCTGGCCAGCGTCGGCCCGCAGGACGGCGAGCAGTCGATTCCCGGCTTCATCGCCGCGGGCCTCGATTTGCCCGACCTGATCGAGATGGCCGCGCCGCGCCCCTATGCGGTGGTCTCGACGACCGAGGACATGTTCCCGCTGGCCGGAGCCGGCGCCGCCTTCGAGGAAGCGCGCGGCGTCTACCGCCTCTATGGCGCCGAAGACCGGATCACCTGGATCCAGGGTCCGGGCGGCCACGGCGCCCTGGCGCCGATCGCCCCGAACATCGTCGCCTTCTTCACCCGCTGGCTGAAGGACGAACCGGCCCAGCGGCCGTTCACGCCGCCGCCGCGCCTGGCGCCCGAGCGGCTGCTGGTGACCCCGACCGGCCAGGTTTCCACCTCCATAGGCGGCGAGACGATCCAGAGCCTGAACGCCGCCCGGGCCAGGCAGGTCTCGGCCGCGCGTCCGACGGTGACCTCCAGCGCCGACGTTGTGGCCCTGCGCCGGCGGCTGGCGGCCGACATTCGCGCGGTGACCTTCGCCACGGCCACGCCCCACGCCGCCCCGCCCCAGGGCTAGCCCCGAGGGGGGGGCCGCCCCCCCCCGCCCGGGGGCCCCGCGGCGCCGCAGGTCAGTCCCGGCGCGGACGGCCCCTTCCGCCTGCCGGTGGCCGAAGGACAGGCGGTCGATGCGATCCTGAACGCGCCCGCAGGCGGCGGCCGCAAGCCGGCGGTGCTGCTGCTGACCCGCCAGCCCGAGGCGGTGAAGGCCGAGGCCGCGCGCCTGGCCAAGGCTGGCCACGTGGTGCTGACCCTGGTCGCGCGCGGGGCGGGCGGCACGGAGGAGATCAAGGCGCCGGTGCTGGGCGATTGGAACCTGCTGGCTGCGCGCGCCCTGCTGGTTGACCGCACGCCGCTGGGCCTGCGCCTGGACGACGCCATCACGGCCATGGACTGGCTGGCGGCCCGTCCCGACGTCGACCCCAAGGCGATCCGCGTCTACGGGATCGGCCCTTTGGCGCCGGTGGCTCTGCACCTGGGCGCGCTGGATGATCGCGTGGCGGCCATCTATGCCGAGAGCGGGCTGACGGCCTTCCGCATGGCGGTGGAGCAGCCGATCCAGCGCGAACTGCCCGAGGTGCTGCCGCCGGGCGTGCTACGCCGCTACGAGCTGGCCGACCTGGCCCTGGCGGCCTTCCCGCGCCCGGTGACCTTCGTCAATCCGACCGACGCGGTCGGCGCGCCGCTGAAGCAGGCGGCGTTCGACCAAGAACTGGCCTCCGTCCGGGCCGCCGACCAGAAGCTGGGTCAGCCCGACCGGGTGCGCTGGACCTGGCGGGCAGCGCGCGGGCCGCTGCCTTTGCCGTAGGGGGGCTCAGCGCAGGCCCCCACCTGACCGCGCGCCAGCGCGCGGTCGTCCGCCCCCGAAGGGGGCAGACGGTGATCCGTCTTCTCCCTCCGGGGGAGGAGCGCCGCAGGCGCGGAGGGGGCAAGTGCGGGGATTGGAGCGCCTGAACGCTCGGCGTTCGCGATCTTGAACGCAGCAAAATCAAACCCTTGCTACTTCTACACCCCGCTGAATGATCCGCGTTCACCGCCACCGCATAATCATGGGGTCCCCGTCGCAAGGGGAGGGCGCTTGGAT
>CAZRPD010000118.1:0-4750 GCA_964601775.1 uncultured Caulobacter sp.
CCCCGGCGTCCCCCCCAGCCGCGCCCCCAGAGCCTGCCGCCCCCCACCCCCCCGCCACGGCCCGCCCCAGCGCCGCCGCCGACAGGTCGAAGGCCAAGACTTCGTGGCCCGCCTTGGCCTGGTTGGCGGCCATGCCGCCGCCCATGTTGCCCAGGCCGATGAACGCGATGCGCGTCATTGTAGAGCTCCTCCGCAAAGACGAACCGCGCCTCATGGGCGCGGTTCTTATCGTTGTATCTTAGGCGCTTTTTCGCTTACCGCGCCGAGGCGGGCTTGCGGAACTTGTAGACGAACTGGTCGGTCTTGCCGCGGATCGCCGGGTCGAAGACGTTGGTCTTGCGGTTGTCGGCTTGCGAGCGCAGCACGCGGCTCTCGCCCTCGAAGATGAAACCGGCGGCCGTAACCTCGGCCCGGACCGTGGCCGCGTCGATGCGGTGAAGGTCCTCGGTGTGGCGCAGGCCCGTGCCCGGCTCGGCCGCGTGGTCGATGATCATGTAGACCCCGCCCGGCTTCAGGGCGCGGAACACCTGCCGGTTCACGACCGACAGATCGGCCGGGCCCATGAACTTGTCGTGCATGTCGTGATAGTTCTGGGCCGTGAACACCAGATCCAGCTTCTCGGGGACCGAGAAGTTCGGCAGCGTGTTCAGGACCACCTTCACGTTCGAATAGGCCGGGTCGCGGGCGATGGCGTTCACCGCCGGCTCGCGCTTGGCCAGCTTGGTCAGCTCGTCGGGCACATAGGCGTAGACGGTCCCGCGCGGGCCGACCGCCTTGGCGAAGATGCGCGTGAAGTAGCCCGCGCCGGGGATCAGGTCGGCGACCTTGGCGCCCGGACGCACGCCGGCGAAAGCCAGCAGCTCGCCCGGATGACGGTCGGCGTCACGCACCATGTCGGCGGCCGGACGCGACGGATCGCTGAGCGCGGCGGCGATGTTCTGCGGGATCGCCACGGCCACGGGGCCGGACGGCGGCGGCGGGGGCGGCGGACCCAGCATCGGTTGCGTGGCGCAGGCGGCGAGGCCTAGCACGGCGACGAGACTGAGAAGCGGCTTACGCATGGCAATCCTTCCGAACCGACAAGTGTTCTTGGTTGTGGCCACGTTAGCCTAGACCGTCGCCTACGTCAGCGGCGACCACTCCTCGCCGCGAGAAAGTGGGGCGAAAATCTCGTCCAGCATGGCGTCGGTGACGTCCTCGAGCCGGGCCGGCTGCCAGCGCGGGGCGTTGTCCTTGTCGACGATCACCGCCCGCACGCCCTCGATGAAGTCGTGCTTGCGCACCACCCGCGCGCCGATCCGGTACTCCATGACCATGTTGTCGGCGAAGTCGGTCATGGCCGCGCCGCGCTTCAGCTGCTCGAAGGCGACCTTGAGCGTCTGGGGCGACTTGGTCTTCAGCACCTCCAGCTGGGCCTTGCCCCAGTCGCTGGAGTCGAGCGTCAGGAACTCGAAGATTTCCTCGACGCTCTCGCCGACGAACAGACGGTTCAGATCCTGCTCGAAGCCCAGCAGCGAGGCCTTGCCGGCGTCGGCGCGGTACTTCTTCAAGGTGTCTTCGATGCGGCGCGGGTCGGCGATGATCGCCTTCTTCAGCCCCTCGACGGCGCCGAACTCCACGAAGTGGGTGGCGATGCCCAGACGCATGCAGTCCGCGCCCTTGATCCGCGCGCCGGTCAGGGCCAGCCACAGCCCCGCCTTGCCCGGCAGGCGCGGCAGATACCAGCCGCCGCCAACATCGGGAAATAGGCCGATGCCCGTCTCGGGCATGGCGAAGGTCGTACGCTCGGTGGCGATGCGGATGTGGGCCGGCAGCGAGAGGCCAACGCCGCCGCCCATGACGACGCCGTCCATCACCGCCACCACCGGGGTGTCATAGGTGAACAGCAGGTGGTTCAGCTGGTACTCGGTATGGAAGAAGCGACGCGCCTCGACGCCGTCCTTGGCGCCGCTTTCGGCCAGCATGCGGATGTCGCCGCCGGCGCAGAAGCCGCGCTCGCCCGCATGGTCGATCAGGACCATGTAGATCTCGGGGTCTTCCTGCCAGTCCAGCAGCGCGCCGATCATGGTCTCGCACATGCCCTGGGTCAGGGCGTGCAGCGCCTTGGGGCGATTGAGCGTGATGCGGCCGACGTTCTTCTGGACGCGGATCAGGACTTCGGGTTCGTCGGTCATGTCGGTCCTGTCTAGGCGGGTTCGGTGACGGGCGCGCAGGCCAGGCGTTCCATCAATCCGCCCTGCAGGCGGAAGATGGCGTCCTGCGGCACGTCCTGGGCCATGACCTCGGGGCGCGTGAGGCCGCCATAGGCGCCGCGCAGCAGCCGGCCGGCGATGCCGTGGCTGACCACGATCAGCTTGCGTTCGGGCTCGGGCGCCTGCTCGGCCAACCAGGCCGAGACGCGGACCATGATGTCGTCATAGGTCTCGCCGCCGGGGGCGCGAAACGCCCAGTCCGGGTCGGTCAGCAGCTCCGGCGCTTCGGTGCGGACCTCATCGCGCAGCCGGCCCGACCAGTCGCCGACATTGATCTCCAGCAGACGATCGTCGAACGCCACCGGCAGCGACAAGGCTGCACCAATCGACTCGGCGGTGTTGCGCGCCCGGCGCAGCGGACTGGCGACGATACGCCAATCAGAGGGGTCCTCGATCAACGAGACAAGCAGGTCACCCATAGCCGCCGCCTGGGCGCGGCCCAGCGGTGTCAGGTCGGACTCGGTCTGGCCCTGCAGTCGGCCTTCGCGATTGTGGAAGGTCTGGCCGTGGCGGCAGAGATAGATCACGACCGAAACAGCTCGCGGGCGATGATGACGCGCATGATCTCGTTGGTCCCTTCCAGGATCTGGTGCACCCGCAGGTCGCGCACGATGCGCTCCAGCGGATAGTCCTGGAGGTAGCCGTAGCCGCCGTGCAGCTGCAAGGCGTCATTGGCCACCTGGAAGCCGGCGTCGGTCGCGAAGCGCTTGGCCATGGCGCACAGCTTGGTCGCCTCGGGGTGCTTGTTGTCGAGGGCGTGAGCGGCGCGGCGCACCATCAGGCGGGCAGCCTCCAGCTCGGTGGCCATGTCGGCCAGCTTGAACTGCAGCGCCTGGAAGTCCTTCAGCGGTCGGCCGAACTGGCTGCGGGTCTCCAGATAGGCCTTGGCGGTGTCGAGCGCGAACTGCGCCCCGCCCAGCGAGCACGAGGCGATGTTCAGCCGTCCGCCGTCCAGACCCATCATGGCGAAGCGGAAGCCTTCGCCCTCCTCGCCGATCCGATTGGCGACCGGCACCCGGCAGTTGTCGAAATTGACCTGCGCCGTCGGCTGGGCGTTCCAGCCCATCTTGCGCTCGTTGGCGCCGAAGCTGAGGCCTTCGGTCCCTTTCTCGATCACGAAGGCCGAGACGCCCTTGGCGCCCTCGCCGCCCGTGCGCGCCATGACGACGTAGAGATCGGATACGCCGCCGCCCGAGATGAAGGCCTTGCCGCCGTTCAGCATGTAGTGATCGCCGTCCAGCTTCGCGGTCGTGCGCATGTTGGCCGCGTCCGAGCCCGAGCCCGGCTCGGTCAGGCAATAGCTGGCGATCAGCTCCATGGCGGTCAGGCGCGGTAGGTAGCGTCGGCGCAGGTCCTCGGAGCCGAAGCGGTCGATCATCCACGAGGCCATGTTGTGGATGGTCAGATAGGCGGCGGTCGGCACGTCGCCGTAGCTCAGCGCCTCGAAGATGATCGAAGCGTCCAGACGCGTAAGGCCACTGCCGCCCACGTCTTCATTCACGTAGATGCCGGCGAAACCCAGCTCCGCGGCCTGGCGCAGGACGTCGACGGGGAAGTGCTTGCGCTCGTCCCAGTCGGCCGAATGCGGGGCAAGCTGTCCTTCGGCGAACGCCCGGGCGGCATCCTGGATCGCGACCTGATCTTCACTGAGCGCGAAATCCATGCGCACTTCCTCCCGTTCGGGGCAGAACCGCCCTCACCTTCTTGCCGCTGACGTGCCGCGCTGATGGGCGGGTGTCAATCAGGCGGCGGGCCGATTTAAAGCCGCGCCACAGGTTTCGATCCGCGTTCGGAAGGTGTGACCTGAAATCCTCCGTTACACGGTGTGTAGCGTCTGTGACGTCACACCCCCTTGATAACCGACACCGTTCGCTCCAAATGCGCATCTTCGAGTCTGAGCGTTCTCAACAACAAAAACTGCATCAACGACTATGCGTTTCGCAAAACTTGCTCTGGCGGCTCTGGTAGCGGCCTTCGGGATGATGGCGGTGTCCGCTCCGGCCTTTGCCGCCGGCGACATCTCGCGCAGCTATGGCGTCTGGCGCAATCCGAAGAACAGCGTCCATCTGGAGATCAAGGACTGCGGTCCCTCGACCTGCGGCGTGGTGGTGTGGGCCAGCGCCAAGGCCGAGGCCGATGCGCGCAAGTCGGGCACCGACACCCTGATCGGCAAGCAGTTGCTGCGCGACTTCGAGGCCCAGAACAACGGCTCTCTGAAGGGCCGCGTCTGGGTCCCGACCCTGAAGGTGACCCTGATCGGCTCGGCCGACATCATCGACACCAGGACCATGCGCGCCAAAGGCTGCGTGCTGGGCAATTTCCTGTGCAAGAGCCAGTTGTGGACCCGTATCGACGGCCCGTCGGTGCTGGCCTCGCGCGCGGCTCCCTAAGCAGCCCGTCCCCTACGACATCGAAATCGCCGCTTGATCCCCATCAAGCGGGGCGCCCCCCTGTTAGTGTACATTGTTAACCCAGGCGCCCACCGAGGGGGCGGGGGC
>CAZRPD010000118.1:4760-16668 GCA_964601775.1 uncultured Caulobacter sp.
CCCGCGCCCCGGCCCCACAAGCGCCCCCCCCCCCAACACAACAAAACCCGCGCCTGCACCCCGATCAAGCGGCGCGCCACCTTCTAAGTGTACGTTGATAACCTAGGCGCCCACAGAGGCGCCGGGAACTCAATGCGGCCGCAGGGCCAGCACGGGAGGAACGGCATGAGCGAGGCGGCGACGCTTCCCACGACCGCGCGCGACGCGGCAATCCAACATTTCGACGTCATCGTCGTGGGCGCGGGCATTTCCGGCGTCGGCGCGGCCTATCACCTGACCACGCAGAGACCGCAGACCAGCTTCACCGTTCTGGAGGCGCTGGATGGCTTCGGCGGCACCTGGCTGACCCATACCTATCCGGGCGTGCGCTCCGACAGCGACCTCTACACCTTCGGCTATCGCTTCAAGCCCTGGGTCGGCCCGCCGATCGCCACCGCCGCCGAGATCCTCAGCTACATGGGCGAGGTGATCGCCGACAACGGCCTGACCGACCATATCCGCTATCGCCGCCGCATCAGCGCCGCCCACTGGTCCTCGCAGGACAAGCTCTGGACCCTGGAGGTCACCAGCCCCGACGGCGTCGAGCGCTACACCACCAACTTCCTCTGGATGTGCCAGGGCTATTACCGCCACGCGGTGGGCTACACGCCCGAGTGGCCGGGCATGGAGGCCTACAAGGGCCAAGTCGTGCATCCACAGACCTGGCCCGCCGACCTCGACTACAAAGGTAAAAAGGTCGTGGTGATCGGCTCGGGCGCGACGGCCGCCACCCTGGCTCCCGCCATCGCCGGCGATTGCGCCCACCTCACCCTGCTGCAGCGCTCGCCGACCTATTTCGTGCCGGGCCGCAACGAGAACGAGCTGGCCGACACCCTGCGCCAGCTGCAGGTCGACGAGACCTGGATTCACGAGATTGTCCGCCGCAAGGCCCTGTTCGACCAGCACGAGTTCACCCGCCGCTCGGTCGAGGAACCCGAGGTCGTCACGGCCGAACTGCTGGAGGGGGTGAAGGCCTTCCTCGGTCCCGATTACGACATCGCCAAGCACTTCACACCACGCTATCGCCCCTGGCGTCAGCGGATCGCCTTCGTGCCGGACGGCGACCTCTTCCAGGGCGTCGCCTCGGGCAAGGTCAACGTCGTCACCGACGAGATCGAGCGCTTCACCGAGACCGGCTTGCTGCTGAAGTCGGGCGAGACGCTGGAGGCCGACATCATCGTCACGGCCACGGGCTTTGACCTGTCAGTGCTGGGCGACATCGCCTTCGCGGTCGACGGCCAGCCGCTCGACTTCGCCAAGACCGTCACTTATCGCGGCATGATGTTCACCGGCCTGCCCAACCTCATCTGGGTGTTCGGCTATTTCCGGGCCAGCTGGACGCTGCGGGCCGACATGATCGGCGACTTCGTCTGCCGCCTCCTGACGCACATGGACGAGAACGGCGCCCGCCAGGTCGAGGTCGCCTTGCGTCCCGAGGATACGGACATGCCGATCGGCGACTGGATCGACGCCGAGGACTTCAATCCCAACTACCTGCTGCGCAACATGCACCTGCTGCCGCGGGCCGGGACCAAGCCGGAATGGCGTCACACCCAGGACTATTGGACCGAGAAGGAAGTCTTCCCGGCCATCGACCTGAACGACCCGGCCTTCCGCTATTCCTGAGCCCTCTTAAGGGCCTCGCAGACTTGCCTCGTGAGGCGGCGCGGTTCAAATCAACGCCATGACCGTGCCGCCTCTCGCCCCCTACCCCGCCAGCCGCCTGCGCCGTGTCCGTCAGGCCGACTGGACCCGCCGTCTCGTCCGCGAGACCGAGGTCCGCCCGTCCGACCTGATCTGGTCGATGGTGGTGCATGAAGGCGAAGGCGTGATCCCGGTGGCCTCGATGCCAGGCGTCGAGCGACTGAGCGTCAAGGAAGCCGCCAAGGCCGCCGTCCGCGCCCGTGACCTGGGCATCCCGGCCATCGCCATCTTCCCGCACATCGACGGTAGCCGCAAAGACGCCACCGGCTCGATCGCCGCCGATCCGGACGGCGTCATCCCCCGCGCCGTCAAGGCCATGAAGGACGCCGCCCCCGAGGTCGGCATCATGTGCGACGTGGCGCTGGACCCCTTCACCGACCACGGCCACGACGGCGTGGTCGAGGGTGGCAAGATCCTCAACGACCCGACCATCGAGCGCTTGATCGAACAGGGCATCATGCAGGCCGAGGCCGGCGCCGACATCCTGGCCCCGTCCGACATGATGGACGGCCGGATCGGCAAGCTGCGCGCGGCGCTGGAAGGCGCGAACTTCCAGGACACAATGATCATGTCCTACGCCGCCAAATACGCCTCGGCCTTCTACGGCCCGTACCGCGACGCCATCGGCTCGGCCAAGCTCTCGGCGGGCCAGGGCGACAAGAAGACCTACCAGATGGACCCGGCCAACACCGAGGAAGCCATTCGCGAGGTCGCGCTCGACATCGCCGAAGGCGCCGACATGGTCATGGTCAAGCCGGGCATGCCCTATCTGGACATCCTGCGCCGCCTGGTCGACGAGTTCCGCATGCCGACCTACGCCTTCCAGGTGTCGGGCGAATACGCCATGATCAAGGCCGCCGCCCAGAACGGCTGGATCGACCACGACCGCGCCGTGCTGGAAAGCCTGACCGCCTTCAAGCGCGCCGGCGCCGCAGGCATCATCACCTACTTCGCCCCCTGGGCCGCCGAAAAGCTGGGCTGACATGGCCGCGCCGAGGACCGCCTTCAGCCGAGGCCGGTTCTACGGCGCGCCGACCGTCGAGCGACAGCTGCCCGGCGTGCGCCTGGCGCACCTGGAAGCCACCAAGCGCGCCGAGCACGTCGACGAGCACAGCCACGACGACGCTCACTTCGTGCTGGCCACCCACGGCCGCTACATCACCACCGCCGCGGGGCCTGAAACCGAGGGCCCAGTATTGGTCTACAATCCGCCCGGCGTCGTCCATCGGGACCGCTTCGTGGATGTGGGCGGCTATTTTCTGGCTGTCAGCTTCGAGGCCGCCGACTGGCGGGCCCTGGCCGACGCCGGACGCGGCGCGGCGATCGACGCCCTGCGGCTAACCGGTCCCGCCGCCCGCAAGGCCGCCCTGCGCCTGACCCGCTCACTGCTGGCCCGCGACAACGAGGTCCTGTCGCTGGAAGGCCTGAGCCTGGAACTGGCCGCCCAGGCCCTGACGCCGACGCCCGATAGCGACAAGCGCCCCTCTTGGCTGGACGAGGCCGAGACGTATCTGGCCGACGCTTTCGACCAGCCGATCGGCGTGGCGGACCTGGCCCGGGTCGCCGGCGTGCATCCGGTCCACCTGGCGCGCGGCTATCGCCGCTGGTTGGGCGCCGCGCCCGGCGATCGCCTGCGCACCCGCCGGTTGGAGCGCGCCGCCGACCTCTTGATGCGCGGCCGCGCCCCGATCGGCGAGATCGCCCTGGTCTCCGGCTTTTGCGACCAGAGTCACCTCAATCGCCAATTCCTGAAGGCCTATGGCGTCACGCCCGGCGAGTTCGCGCGTCTGTGCGGACGGCGTCATGTTTCAACGGTCCAAGACGAGGCGTCCAAACCGGCCTAGACGGCGAACATCGTTTTCGGAGCCGCACCGTTGAAAGTTCTCGCGTTCGCCACCGCCCTGGCCCTCGCCCCGCTGACCACGCATGCTGCGGACGGCGTCTCGACCGCCAAGCTCGAGGCCATGTCCGCCGCCATCAAGGCCGGGCAGTTCCAGCAGATCACCAGCGTCTTGGTTTCCCGTCACGGCAAGCTGGTGTTCGAGGCCTATTACGACGGCGACGCGGAAACGCGCCGCAACACCCGCTCAACGACCAAGACCGTCACCGCCATGCTGGCCGGCGCCGCCATCGCGCGCGGCGCCATTCCCAGCGTCCAGGCGCCGATCAAGCCGTATCTGAAGGGCCGTCCGCCGGCCGCCAACCCCGACCCCCGCAAGAACAAGGTCACGGTCGAGGATCTGCTGACCATGAGCTCGATCGCCGAGTGCGACGACGACAACCAGTACTCGCGCGGCAACGAGGAGCGGATGTACCTGATCGAGGACTGGGTCGGCTTCTACCTGGACCTGCCGGTGCGCGGCTTTCCCGACTGGAGCCCACGCCCCGAGGCCTCGCCCTACGGCCGCAGCTTCAGCTACTGCACCGCTGGAGTCGTGACCCTGGGCCAGGTCGTGCAGAACGCGACCAAGACACCCCTGCCCGCCTTCGCCGACGACGTGCTGTTCAAGCCGTTGGGCATTGAGGCGCCGGACTGGAAGATGTCGCCGACGGGCCTGGCCATGGGCGGCGGCGGTCTGGGCCTGCGCAGCCGCGACCTGCTGAAGCTGGGCCAGCTCTACGCCAATGGCGGTCAGTGGGAGGGCAAGCAGGTCCTGCCCGCAGACTTCATCAAAGCCTCGGTCGCGCCGCACGCCAACGCCCGGCCGGACACCGACTATGGCTATCTGATCTGGCTGCAGACCTTAAAAGGTCCAGATGGGGCCGGCCACAAGGCCTGGGTGATGAGCGGTTCGGGCGGCCAGAAGGTCGCCGTCGTGCCGGACCTCGACCTGGTGGCCGTGATCACCACCACCAATTTCGGCGTCCGCCAGCCGCATGCGATCTCCGAGAAGCTGCTGGCCGAGCACATCCTGGCGGCGGTCGAGAACTAGAGACTCGGGCTATCTTGGCCGCATGAGCCGCGTCCTCGACATCGTCACCGCCGTGATCCGCGATGCGGACGGCCGCATGCTGCTGGTCCGCAAGCGCGGGACCACGACCTTCATGAAGCCCGGCGGCAAGCGCGACGGCGGCGAGAGCGATCTGGCCACCTTGGCCCGCGAGTTGGACGAGGAACTGGGATGCCGCTTGGTGAGCGCCGAACTGCTGGGCCACTTCTCGGCCCCGGCCGCCAATGAGGCGGGCTTCTCGGTGCAGTCAGCGACCTATCTCGCCACGGTCGAGGGCGGCATCGCCGCTCAGGCCGAGATCGAGGAACTGGCCTGGATCGACCCGGCCGCGCCGGGCGACCTGCGCCTGGCCCCGCTTCTGACCCAGCAGGTGCTACCCGCCCTGCTGGCTCGTACTTAGCCGGCCTTCGATCAGCTCGAGCGCCAGCTCGCGCGGCCGCTCGGACGGACGGCCCAGCAGCGCGCTGAGCGTCGGACCGAACAGGCCCACCCCGACGGCCAGGATGATGTTCAGCATCACGAAGTCGACCGCCGCCTCGCGGTCGACGCCGGTGTCGCGGGCCACGCGCGTGTCGATGATCGCCTCGACCACCTCGCGCACCAGGGTCATGCGCGCCCCCTCCCCCGTCAGCTCCAGCCAGGCGGCCAGCCGCGCCGCGCCCTTGGCCTCGAAGGCGTCGAACAAGGCCTGGGCCCCGACGCCCAGCACCGCATCGTCGCGATCCAGCGCCGTCAGCACCTTGTCGGCCAGTTGGCGGATCATCCGCTCCATCAGCGCCGTCTCGACCCCGGCGATCGAGCCGAAGTGGTGGATGACGTTGGCGTGGACCACCCCGGCGGCCTTGGCGACATCGGCCAGCTTGATCGCCTGAGGCCCTTGGCTGACCAGCAGCGCCTCGGCGGCGGCCAGGATGTTCTCGCGCGCGGCCTCGGGCGTGCGACGGACACGGGTCTTGGGTGCGGGCGCCTCTATTGACATTTTTGTCAGTACAACTCACCTTGGCCCAAGGACGGGCTCTCAGAGCCCTAAACCGGCGGAGCCCAGAACGCCATGACCCAAGCCCAAGCCAAGACCACGCCCGCAGATCTCCACGTCGCCCCGCGCGATATCCGTTTTGACCTCGCAGCGGCGCAGCAAGGCCACTGGCTGGGCGGCGATCCCGTCGGCACGGCGGTGTTCAACGCCCTGTCCCTGACCTTCCCCGACGGCGAGCGATTGTTCATGGACGCGGTGAAGAACTACCGTCACCTGCTGACCGGCAAGCTCTTGGAGGACGCCAAGGGCTTCATCGCCCAGGAAGCCATCCACTCGCGCGAGCACCATCAGCTGAACAGCCTTATCGATCGCGATCGCTATCCCGTCGCCGAGATCGAGGAGATGGTCCGCGGCCGGGTGAAGATGGCCCGCGAGCGCGGCAAGATGGCGATGCTGATCTCGACCATCGCCCTGGAGCACTTCACGGCGATGATGGCCGAGATGCACGCCCGCCACCGCGATCTGTTCGACCAGACCCCGGCCGGCGTCGAGCAGCTGTGGCGCTGGCATGCCATGGAGGAGACCGAGCACAAGGCCGTGGCCTACGACGTCTTTCTAGAGGTGACCAAGGACTGGTCGCCAGCCAAGCGCTACTTCATTCGATGCCGGGCGATGGCGCTGGTGACGATCATGTTCACCCGCAACATCAGCCGCTACGCCGCCCGTCTGCTGGAGGCCGACGGCTATACGCCCAAGGCCGCGCTGAAGGCGGTGAAGCGGTTCGTCTGGGGCGACCCGGGCCTCTTCCGCCGCGGCTGGAAGACCTATCTGGCCTGGTACCGCCCCGGCTTCCACCCGTGGGACCAGGACGACCGCGAACGCTTCGCCGACTGGAAGGCGGAGTTCGACGCGGCTGTGGCCTAGAATTATCCGTTTCCCCGGCGAAGGCCGGGGCCCAGATCCATCCGGAACGTCAGCCGTGAATGCAAAGAGCGCCGCGCGAAACCGCACGGCGCTCTTGATTTGATCTGGGCCCCGGCTTTCGCCGGGGAAACGGAAAAGGCTTAGCCCCCGATCAACCCGAAATCCGCAACCTGCCCCATGGCGTCGCGCACGGCGGCCAGGGTCCTCAGGCGGTTGTCGCGGTGCTCGGGCTCATTGACGAAGACGCCGTCCAGATAGGCGTCGACCGGGCCGCGCAGCTCGGCCAGCTGGGTCATGGCGCCGGTGAAGTCTTCCTTGGCCAGGGCTTCCTTCAGCGGTTTGTCGAGCAGGCGCAGGGCGTTGTAGAGGCCCACTTCCGCATCGCTGTCGGCCGCCGGTTCCTCAGGCGCGCCGACCGGCAGAGCGCCCTTCTTCTCCTCGGCCTTGAGGATGTTGGAGGCGCGCTTGTAACCGGCCATCAAGGTCTTGCCGTCGTCGGTCTTCAGGAAGCCGTCCAGCGCCTCGACCCGCGCGACGATGCGCGCCAGGTCGTCGTCGCCCAGGGCGAACACGGCGTCGACGAGATCGTGACGCTTGCCCTGGTCGCGGAGGGTGACCTTCAGGCGGTCGGCGAAGAAGGCGATCAGGTCGTCCTTGCCGAACTTGGACAGCGAGAGCCGCAGGCCATTCTCCAGGATGATCCGGATCACGCCCAGCGCCGCGCGGCGCAGCGCATAGGGATCCTTGCTCCCGGTCGGCTTCTCGTCGATCGCGAAGAAGCCGACCAAAGTATCCAGCTTGTCCGCCAGCGCGACAGCGATGCTGACCGGCGCGGTCGGCACGGCGTCGGACGGCCCCTGCGGCTTGTAGTGATCGCGCACGGCGTCGGCGATCTCGCCGTCCAGGCCGAAGGCGCGGGCGTAGTAGCCGCCCATGACGCCTTGCAGCTCGGGGAACTCGCCGACCATCTGCGAGGTCAGGTCGGACTTGGGCAGGCGCGCGGCTTCCTTGGCCTTCTCGACATCGGCGCCGACCGGCGGGGCGATCTCGCCCGCCAGGGCTACGATGCGGTCGACGCGCTGGGCCATGGTGCCGAGCTTGGCGTGGAAGGTCACGCCGTCCAGCTTCTTCAGCCAGGCCTCGAAGCCGACCTTGACGTCTTCGTCCCAGAAGAAGCGGGCGTCGGACAGGCGCGAGGACAGCACCTTGGCGTTGCCGGCCGCGATCACCGCGCCGCCGTCGGCCGCCTGGATGTTGGCGATGGTGATGAAGTGCGGGGCCAGGCCCTCTTCACCGGCCTTGCGGACGGCAAAGTACTTCTGGTGCTTGCGCATCGAGGTGCGGATGACCTCGGGCGGCAGGCTGAGGAACACCGGGTCCATGTCGCCCAGCACCGGGGTCGGCCATTCGGCCAGGCCGGCGACTTCCTGCAGCAGGCCCTCGTCCTCGACCAGTTCCAGGTGACGGGCGAAGCACAGGGTCTTGCAGCCTTCGAGGATGCGTTCCTTGCGCTCCTCGACGTCGAGCACGACGAAGTGGGCTTCCAGGCCCGCCGCGTACTCGTCGAAATCCTTGGCCACGAACGGCTGGGCGTCGCCCATGAAGCGGTGGCCCTCGGTCACGTCGCCGCTCTCGATGCCCTCGATGGCGAACGGCACGACCTCGCGGTCCAGCACGCACAGGATCCGCTTCAGCGGACGCACCCAGCGCAGCTTCTTGGTCCCCCAGATCATCGATTTGGGCCAGGGGAAGCCGCGGACGATGGCCTCGACCATCTCGGCGACGATCTCCGGCGTCGGGCGGCCCTTCTTCTCGATGAAGGCCATGTAGACGCCGTCGCGCTCGACCAGCTGATCCTGGGTCAGGCCCGCCTTGCGCAGGAAGCCTTCCATGGCCTGGGGCGGGGCGCCGACGCGCGGGCCTTTCAGCTCTTCCTTGCGGTCCGCCTGGGCCAGCGGCAGGCCTTCGGCCACCAAGGTCAGCCGGCGCGGACCGGCGAAGGTCTTCAGGGCCTCGGGCAGGAAGCCGGCGGCGGCCAGGTGCTCGCGCGCCATGCGCTCCAGGTCCTTGGCGGCCTGGGCCTGCATGCGGGCCGGGATCTCTTCGGAGAACAGTTCGAGAAGAAGTTGGGGCATCGTAACTTACGCGGCTTCCTGCTGATCGACCCACGCTTGCGCGCACAATTTGCAAAGGTCGCGGATGCGGCCGATGTAGCTGGCGCGCTCGGCGACGGCGATCGCGCCCCGGGCGTTCATCAGGTTGAAGAGGTGGCTGGCCTTGAGGACCAGGTCGTAGGCGGGCAGCACCAGGGCCTTGCCCTGATAGGTTTCGGCCAGGATGCGCGGGACCTGGATCTCCATGTCCTCGAACTGGCGCTTCAGGGTCGCCACGTCATAGACGTTGAAGTTGGCTTCCGACTGCTGGCGCTCGTTCTCCAGGAACACGTCGCCATAGGTCTTGGCGCCCAGCGGCGAGTCCGGGTCGTTGAACGGCAGGTCGTAGACGTTGTCGACGCCGAACACGTACATGGCCAGGCGCTCCAGGCCGTAGGTCAGCTCGCCGGCCACCGGCGAGACGTCCAGGCCGCCCACCTGCTGGAAGTAGGTGTACTGCGACACCTCCATGCCGTCGCACCAGACTTCCCAGCCCAGGCCCCAGGCGCCGACGGTCGGGTTTTCCCAGTCGTCCTCGACGAAGCGGATGTCGTGGGTGCGCAGGTCTAGGCCGATCGCGTCCAGCGAGCCCAGATACAGGTCCTGCATGTTCTCGGGGTTCGGCTTCAGGATCACCTGGTACTGGTAATAGTGCTGCAGGCGGTTGGGGTTCTCGCCATAGCGGCCGTCGCCCGGACGGCGCGAGGGCTGCACATAGGCCGCGTTCCAGGCCTTGGGGCCCAGCGCGCGCAGCACCGTGGCCGGGTGCAGGGTCCCTGCCCCCACCTCCACGTCGTGCGGCTGCAGGATCACACAGCCCTGCCGGCTCCAATAGTCATGGAGCGTCAGGATCAGGCTTTGGAAGGACTTGGGTTTTTCGCGCGACATATACCGAAGCAGGCCTAGAAAAAAGTCGGCGGACCATAGGGCCCGCCGACTGCTGCTTCAAGCGATGTCCTAAGGCTGGAAGGCCTTAGTTGCCCTTCGGCGTGGTGCGCTTGCCGGCGTTGGAGTCCGGCTTGCCGTACTTGGCGCGGTTGGCCGTGGTGTCGGCGACCGGCGGGTTGGAGACGACGTTGGTGTCGCCGGCCTTCAGGCTGGCCTGGGCTTCGGGCGATTGCGACGAGACCGGCACGACGCCCGAGGTGTTCACGCCCGCGGCCGGGGCGGCCGTGGCGGGCGGCGAAGCAGCCGGGTCAGCGGCCATGTCGGGCGCGGCCCGGGCCGGGGCGGCGGGATCGGACGGAGCCGGCATGGCCTGATCAGCCGGGGCCGCGGGCGCGACCTGCTCGTTGGCGGCGACATCCATGGTGGCGCCGGCGTCGGTCGCCGAGACCGCGGCTTGCTGGCCGGGCAGATCCTTGGGCATCAGAACCTTGTCGACGACGTGCAGCACGCCGTTGCTGGCCATGACGTCGGTCTGGGTGATGGTGGCGCCGTCGACCATCGGCGTGGTCCCGCTACCGTCCAGCAACAGCGGCGAGCCTTCGACGCTCTTCACTTCGCCCTTGCTGCCCTTGATCTTGGTGGAGTCCACCTTGGCGTTGATGACGTGGTAGGTCAGGACCTTCTGCAGCAGCGGGCCGTTTTCCGGCAGCATCAGCTTCTCCAGCTCGCCAGCCGGCAGGGCCGCGAAGGCCGCGTCGGTCGGGGCGAACACGGTCAGGTTCTGGTTCGTCTTCAGGACGCTGGTCAGGTTCACCGCCGAGACAGCCTTCAGGAAGGTCGTGAACTGACCCGAGGCGGTGGCGGTGTCGATCAGGTCGCCCTTGGCGACGACCGGCGAAGCGGCGGCCGGGGCCGGCGCAGCGGGTGCGGCGGCGGTTTGAGCTTGAGCGGCGCCGGCCAGCAGGGCGATGGCCGCGGCGGCGGTCAGGAGACGCGTGGCGTTCATGGTCGAGTTCCTTTCGGTTCGAGCGGTTTACGCTCGGACAGGGGACTCGGTTCCGTGATCACGGCCACGTGATCGGAAAAAGCGTCACCGGAAATAGAACACGACGGCCACCCCGGCGACGATCAGACCGAAGCCGGCAATGGTCGACCACTTGATCGCCTCCCCCAGATAAAAGTACGAAAACAGGATGAAGACCAGCAGGGTGATCAGCTCCTGCCCTACTTTCAACTGAGCTGTGGAATACATGCCGCTGCCGATGCGGTTGGCCGGCACGGCCAGCATGTATTCGGGCAAGGCGATCAACCAGCTGGACAAGATCGCGACCGGCAGCGCCAGACTCTTGTTTTTCAGATGGCCGTACCAGGCGAAGGTCATGAAGACGTTCGACGCCACCAGCAGCGCCCAGGGCGCGATCTTCAGGATGAGCGGCGGCATGTCAGAGGCTCCAAGCGAGGCCGTGGGGATTCCGCCAACCTAGGACAAGACCCCCTACGCAAACCAGAGCGCTCCCGGCTGGCAAGATCGCCGTTTTTTGACGCAATCGCAGACCTCGTGGCTCAAATTTTGGGCGCCACGCCCAATTCGTTTCCGAAACCTTGTCCGCACGGCCCGTCACGGAACCGTCGCCGATAGCGTGGCCCTGCCGGGGAAACGGCGTCGTGCGAACGGCGTCGGCGGTGATCACACCGGGGGCGGTCTTTCGCTTCCACAACCAAGCCAACAAGCCCGCAGCGTACGCGGGGTGGAGCAAGGCGGATGAAACTGATCGTAGCGGTCGTCAAACCCTTCAAGCTGGACGAGGTGCGCGAAGCGCTCGTCGCCGCCGGCGTCGAAGGCCTGACGGTTTCGGAAGTGAAGGGCTACGGACGCCAGAAGGGCCAGACCGAGATTTATCGCGGCGCGGAGTACCAAGTGAACTTCGTGCCGAAAGTGAAGCTTGAAGCGGTCGTGGACGATGCGTCCGCCGCCAAGGCGGTCGAGGCCATCAAGGCCGCCGCCGCCACCGGCAAGATCGGCGACGGCAAGATCTTCGTCCTGAACGTCGAAGAGTCCGTCCGCATCCGTACCGGCGAGACCGGCTCGGCCGCACTGTAAGCATCGGGAAAAGGGGATACCGACGATGAAACTGACCTTTAAACCGCTGGCCGGGCTGATGCTCGCCGCGACGCTGGCGGGGGCCCCGATGGGCGCTGTCGCCTTCGCCCAGGCGGCCGCGCCCGCCCCGGCCGCCGCCACCACCGCTGCGCCTGCCGAGGCGGCGCCCGCC
>CAZRPD010000119.1:0-16647 GCA_964601775.1 uncultured Caulobacter sp.
CGGGTGTACCTATGGTTCAATTCTCACGTGAGATTTTAAGTCCGCGCTTCTCTTGCGGCGGGAAAATGGGCCCCGCGCATAAAGCGCGGGATGACGGCGAAAAGGAAGCTGAAGCTCTCCACGGCCGCCAAGGGCGTCACCCGAAGCCCCGCCGCCCGTTTCCGCGCTGCTGAAGCGGACTGATGTTATGATCTTTTGGGTGTTAGAAGGTCATTTCCTGCCAACCCAACGCCCAACCCGGTCACGATGAAGCTCACGCGCGCGGATCGGAAGATCCTTCAGATCCTCCAGGAAGACGGCAAGATCTCGAATGTCGATCTGGCCGAGCGGGTCGGGTTGTCGCCTAGTCCGTGCCTGCGGCGGGTCAAGCAGCTGGAGGCGGCGGGGCTGATCGCCGGCTATGTGGCGCTGCTGGATCGGCGCAAGGCCAAGCTGGACGTGCTGGCCTATGTCGAGGTGCAGGTCGATCGCCACAGCGAGGAGGCGGCCGAGGCCTTCAAGCAGGCGGTGCTGCGCGAGCCCGAGGTGGTGGGGTGCTACGCCATGACCGGCGGCTACGACTATCTGCTGCGCGTGGTGGTGCCCAATCTCGACGCCTATGCCGACTTCACCATGAAGCGCCTGCTGAAGATGCCGGCGGTCAAGGACGTGCGCTCCTCGTTCGTGCTGGACACCATCAAGGATTCCACGGCTCTGCCGCTGGACTATCTGGATTGATCACGCCGCGCCAGAATTGATCCTGATCATTGGCACGATGTGACCGAAAGGGCGTGATATTCGGTCATCATCGCCACGTTCTGCTTTTCGGCCCGCGATAGGCTGCCTTCCGTCGATCGTACAGAAGGCCGCCATGACCTCATCTTCCTTTTTCGGCGGTTTGGCGCCGCAGGCGCCGGACGCGCTGCTGTCGTTGATCGGCGCCTATCGCCGCGATCCCCGCGCCGACAAGATCGACCTGGGCGTGGGCGTGTTCCGCGACGACCTGGGCGCTACGCCGGTGATGCGGGCGGTCAAGGCTGCCGAGCAGGTTCTGGTCAATGTCCAGCCTTCGAAGTCCTATCTCGGTCCGGAAGGCGACATCGGCTATCTGGACCTCTTGAAGCCGATCATCTTCGGCGACCGCGTCGATCACGAGGTGTTTGGCGTGCAGACGCCGGGCGGCACCGGTGCGCTGCGCCTGGCCTGCGAGCTGCTGAAGGCCGCTCGCCCGGACATCCGCGTCTTCGTCGGCGCGCCGACCTGGCCCAACCACACCCAGATCCTGGACGCCTTGGACCTGGAGACCGTCACCTTCCGCCACTACGACCAGGGCGCCATGCGCCTGGCCTTCGACGAGACCCTGGCGGTGCTGGAGACGGCGCGGGCCGGGGATGCGGTGCTGCTGCACGGCTGCTGCCACAACCCGTCGGGCGCCGACTACAGCCTGGAGCAATGGGCCGCGATCGCCGAGCTTGTGGCGCGCAAGGGTCTGCTGCCGCTGATCGACCTGGCCTATCAGGGGCTGGGCCTGGGCCTGGAGCCGGACGCGGCGGGTATGCGCCTGGTGCTGGCGGCGGCGGACGACGCCTTGCTGGCCTATTCCTGCGACAAGAACTTCGGCCTCTACCGCGAGCGCGTCGGGGCCCTGTACGCCCTGTCGCGCCAGGCCGACGCCCTGGAGCTGGCGGCCAGCAACATCAAGGGCCTGGCCCGCACCAACTGGTCGATGCCGCCGGACCACGGCGGGGCTGTCGTGCGGGTGATCCTGGAATCGTCCGTTCTGACCACTCAATGGTCGTCCGAGCTGGATGCCATGCGCACGCGGGTGTCTGACCTGCGCCAGCGCCTGGCCAAGGCGGTTCCCAGCCTGGCGCCGCTGGCTGGTCAGCACGGCCTGTTCGGTCTTCTGCCCGTGACGCCGGCCCAGGTGGCCCGTCTGCGCGAGGACCACGCGATCTACATGGCCGGCTCGGGACGCATCAATCTGGCCGGCCTGGCCGTTACCAACATCGATAAATTTGCGCGGGCCTATGAAGCCTGCCTGCAGGGAGAGCCCGCATGACCGTGACTCACGACAACCCCCTCGGCCTCGACGGCTTCGCCTTTGTCGAGTTCACCAGCCCCGAGCCGGCCGCCATGAAGGCGCTGTTCGAGCAGATGGGCTTCGTGGCCGCCTCGACCCATCCGACCAAGGCCGTGACCCGCTACAAGCAGGGTCGCATCAACCTGCTGGTCAATGACGAGGCCACGGGCCAGGTCGCCGAGTTCCGCGCCGCACACGGCCCCTCGGCCAACGGCATGGCGTTCGGCGTGGCCGACGTCGAGCAGGCCTATGCCGAGGCGCTGAAGCGCGGGGCCGTCGCCGCCGACGCCTCGGCCACGGTGCTGGGCGAAGGCGCGCGGGTGCTGGAAGGCATCGGCGGCTCCATGCTGTACTTGGTCGAAGGTCCTGAGGCGGTGTTCGCCAGCTGGAACGCCGTGCCCGGCGCGGCTGAAGCGGAGGCGGCCAACAGCGTCGGCCTGGATCTGCTGGACCACCTGACCCACAACGTGCGCCGCGGCCAGATGCGCACCTGGTCGACCTTCTATCGCGATGTCTTCGGCTTCGAGGAGCAGAAGTATTTCGACATCAAGGGCCAGGCCACGGGCCTGTTCAGCCAGGCGATGATCGCGCCCGACAAGGCCATCCGCATCCCGCTGAACGAGAGTCAGGACGACAAGAGCCAGATCGAGGAGTTCATCCGCCAGTACAATGGCGAGGGCATCCAGCACCTGGCCCTGACGACCGACAATATCTACGACACGGTCGAGAAGCTGCGCGCTCGGGGCGTCAAGCTGCAGGACACCATCGAGACCTATTACGAGCTGGTCGACAAGCGCGTGCCTGGTCACGGTGAGGATCTGGAGCGCCTGAAGAAGAACCGCATCCTGCTGGACGGCAATGTCGGCGAGGAGGGCCTGCTGCTGCAGATCTTCACCGAGAACCTGTTCGGTCCGATCTTCTTCGAGATCATCCAGCGCAAGGGCAACCAGGGCTTCGGCAACGGCAACTTCCAGGCCCTGTTCGAGAGCATCGAGCTGGACCAGATCCGCCGTGGGGTGATCACGGTCGAGGCTTGATCCTTGGCTGATGGACGGGGCGCTTGCTCCGTCCCACTATCCCCGTCTCCCCGGGGGAAGCCGGGGCCCCAGGTGAAACCCACGACCCGCTCAGGATGAACCTGGGCCCCGGCTTCCGCCGGGAAGATCGGAGGTGGGGGAGGACGCACGTGACCAGCACAGACGCGCTCAAATACCAGACCGGCTTCCACTCGCACCTCTCTACCGAGGCTGTCCCCGGCGCCCTGCCGATCGGCCAGAACTCGCCGCAGCGGGTGCCGTTCGGCCTCTATGCCGAGCAGCTGTCGGGCGCGGCCTTCACCGCCCCGCGCCACGAGAACCTGCGGAGCTGGCTCTATCGCCTGCGGCCCAGCGCCGGGCACGGGGCTTATCAGCCCTATGCGCAGGACAAGCTGGTCTCGGCGTTCGGCGGGCCGGTGACGCCCAATCGCCTGCGCTGGAGCCCGCTGGAGATCCCGGCCGCCCCGACCGACTTCGTCGACGGCCTGGTCACCCTGGCCGGTAATGCCGATGCGGCGACGCTGAACGGCATCGGCGTGCACCTCTATCTGGCCAACACGTCGATGAAGAACCGGGTGTTCTACAACGCCGACGGCGAGCTGCTGCTGGTCCCGCAGCAGGGCGTGCTGACCCTGGTCACCGAGTTCGGTGTGCTGACCGCCGGCCCCGGCCACATCGCGGTGATCCCGCGCGGCGTGCGCTTCCGGGTCGAGGTCGACGGCCCTTGCCGCGGCTATGTCTGCGAGAACTACGGCGCGGCCTTCCGACTGCCGGAGCTGGGGCCGATCGGCTCGAACGGCCTGGCCAATCCGCGCGACTTCGAGACCCCGGTGGCGGCGTTCGAGGACGTCGATGAACCGACCCTGGTGATCCAGAAGTTCCAGGGATCGCTCTGGGCCGCCGACTGGGATCACAGCCCGCTGGACGTCGTGGCCTGGCACGGCAATCTCGCGCCGTACCGCTATGACCTGTCGCGCTTCAACACCATCAACACGGTCAGCTTCGACCACCCGGATCCGTCGATCTTCACGGTCCTGACCTCGCCCAGCGACACGCCCGGCACGGCCAATTGCGACTTCGTGATCTTCCCGCCGCGCTGGATGGTGGCCGAGCACACGTTCCGCCCGCCGTGGTTCCATCGCAACGTGATGAGCGAGTTCATGGGCCTGGTCCACGGCGCCTATGACGCCAAGGAGGGCGGCTTCTCGCCCGGCGGATCGAGCCTGCACAACTGCATGAGCGACCACGGCCCCGACGTCGCCAGCCATCACAAGGCGACGGAAGCGGCGCTGGGTCCGCACAAGATCGACGGGACCATGGCCTTCATGTTCGAGAGCCGCTGGGTGATCCGCCCGACGAAGTTCGCTCTGGAGAGTTGCGCGCTTCAGGGTGACTATGACGCCTGCTGGACGGGCTTCCCCAAGGCGCGTCTGCCGTAAAATGACAAGAAGAAGGAAGCGCTGATGAAGCTCGCGTCTCTCAAGAGCGGCCGTGACGGCCGGCTGGTGGTGGTCTCCAACGACCTGGCCTGGTTCACCGACGCCGGTACGGTCGCCCCGACCCTGCAGGCCGCCCTGGACGACTGGGACCGCTGCGAGCCGTTGCTGCGCGGCCTGGCCGAGAGCCTCGAGCACGGCGCGGTGCCACAGGAGCGCTTCCATGAGCACGACGCGGCCAGCCCGCTGCCGCGCGCCTATCAGTGGGTCGATGGCTCGGCCTACGTCAATCACGTGCAGCTGGTGCGCCAGGCGCGCGGCGCCGAAATGCCCGAGACGTTCTGGACCGATCCCTTGATGTACCAGGGCGCGTCGGACGGCTTCCTCAGCCCCCGCGATCCGATCCCCCTGGGCGACGCGGCCTGGGGCTGCGATCTGGAAGGCGAGATCGCCGTCATCGTCGGCGACGTGCCGATGGGCGCCAGCCGTGAGGAGGCCCTGGAGTCCATTCGCCTGGTCATGCTGTGCAACGATGTCTCTCTGCGCAACCTGATCCCGGCTGAGCTCGCCAAGGGCTTCGGCTTCGTGCAGTCCAAGCCGGCCAGCGCCTTCTCGCCGGTGGCGGTGTCGCCCGCCGCCCTGGGCGACGCGTGGAAGGACGGCAAGCTGCATGGCGCCTTGCTGATCGAGTTGGACGGCAAGGACTTCGGCAAGGCCGACGCCGGCGTCGACATGACCTTCGACTTCGGGACCCTGGTCGCCCACGCCGCCAAGACCCGCAACCTGTGCGCCGGCACCATCGTCGGCTCGGGCACGGTCAGCAATCGCGACGCCGACGGCGGTCCGGGCAAGCCGATCAGCGAGGGTGGCCTGGGCTATTCCTGCCTGGCCGAGGTCCGCACGGTCGAGACCATCCTGCACGGCGCGGCCAAGACGCCGTTCCTGCTGGGCGACGACACCGTCCGCATTGAGATGAAGGACGCCAAGGGCCACACCATCTTCGGGGCCATCGAGCAGACGGTCGAGCGGGTTTGACGGAAGAGGCCATCGCCGTTGCGCGGATCTGGGAAACGCGGGCGGGGATCAACCTCGGCCCGCTGGACCTGATCGCCGACGGCAAGGCCCGCAACTACGTGCTGCAGATCGGCGAGAAGCGCTTCCACGGTTTCGTGGTGCGCCGGGGGCAGGCGGTGTTCGGCTATGTCGACCGCTGCCCCCACGCCGGCCTGCCGCTGGCACAGGAACTGGATCGCTACCTCACCCCCGACGGCGACCTGATCATGTGCTCCTGGCACGGCGCGGTGTTCACGGTTGAGGCGGGCGCCTGCGTCGGCGGCCCTTGCGTGGGCGCCAAGCTGTCGCCATGGCCGGTCGAGGTGCGTGAGGGGCGATTGATCACGGCTTAGGTCGCTGCAAGCGCGAGTTCCCAAATTGGAAACTACCGCTTGTTCCCAGATTGGAAACCGGCGAGTGCGGCGTGCACGTCATCGCCAAATCCGCCTTGGTGAAGTTCTGGGAAAGCCAGCCGCGTGGCAAGGTGCAGGCTGCGGCCAAGGCCGCCATGGTCGAGTGGCGCACCACGACGTCCGATGCGGCGTGGAGCAATTTCTCCGAGCTGAAAGCGACCTTCAACACGGCGGACTATGTCAGTGACGGCAAGGTCGTCTTCGATGTCGGCGGCAACAAGTACCGGGTCGTCGGCTTGATCGGGTTTCGCACCCAACGTGTCTTCATCCTGTTTGTCGGAACTCACGCCCAGTACGACAAGATCAAGGTGGATGAGCTGTGAAAGGTAAGACGGCTATGTTGGACCTGACGTCCCTGCGCACGCTGCTCGATGAAGCGGAGTACGAGGCGGCTCTGAAAGCCGTGCGGCCGTACTTCGAAAATGAGCCGGAGGAGGGCACGCCTCAGGCGGCGCACTTCGACGCTCTCGTGCTGTTGATCGAGGATTACGAGCGCCGCCGCTATCCCATCCCGCGCGCGACGCCGGTCGAGGTGTTGAAGTCGGTCATGGCCGCCAACAGCTACAGCCAGTCCGATCTTGTCGAAGTTCTGGGCTCCAAGGCGCGGGCGTCGGAGCTTCTCAGCGGTCGGCGCGAGATCAATCTCGATCAGATCCGCAAGATCAGCCGCGCTTGGCGCATTCCGGCCGGCGCGCTGATCGGCGAAACGGTCGCCTGAATGAAAACAGCCGCCCTCCAAGGAAGGCGGCTGTCCGATAGCGTCGCTTCGACCCTTACTTCTTCTTCGCGGCCTGGACCTCGATCTCGACCAGCATGCCGTCGGCGACCAGGGCCGTGATCTGGCTGGTGATGCGGGCCGGCTTGTTGGGCTGCTCGGCGGTGCCGAAATAGGTCTTGTAGCCTTCCATCATGCCGGCGAAGTCCATCTTGCCGCCCTTGGCCGGGTCGCCGACCAGCAGGACGCGCATCATCACGACGTCGGCCATGGTCGCGCCTTGCGTCTTCAGCGCCGCTTCCAGGCGGCCCAGCACGCCCAGGGTCTGGGTCTTGGTGTCGCCATACTTGGCCACGCCCGTGGCCTTCTCGTCGACGACCGGCGGGGTCATGCCCGACACATAGATGGTGTCGAAGCTGGCCGGCACGGTGACGACGCTGGCGATGATCGACTTGGGATCGCCGCCGCGGACGATCTCCTGAGCTTGAGCGGCGCCGGCGACGGCGCAGAGGCCGATGGCCAGAGCGATGAGGCGTTTCATGGGTCTTCTCCCGGTTTGAACTGGAACTAGTGGGCTTGCAGGCCGCGGGCCTTGGCGCCGGCCTTGGCCGCCACGCGGGCGGTGGCGACGTCGCTGGGGCGGACGGCGCCGCTCTTGTTGCCCCAGGACGAGCGGACATAGGTCAGGATCGCCGCGAGTTCGGCGTCGCTGAGGTCGTCCTTGAAGGCGGGCATGCCGGCGCGGCCATTCAGTACGGTGGTGGTCACCACGCGGGCGTTGCCGGTGACCAGCGGCGAGCCCGCCAGGGCCGGAAAGGCGCCCTTGACGCCCTTGCCGGTCATCTGGTGGCAGGCCGAGCAGTTGTCGGCATATTGCGACTGCGGCGTGGCCGGCGCGGCCAGGGCGGGTGTGGCGGCTCCGGCGAGGATCGCCAAGGCGGCGAGGCGGGAAGCGAAGGTCATCGTGGGTCCTGCCTTAAGCTTGCTGCACGCGGGCGTGGATCTTGGCGATCTGCTGCCAGGCCGACTCGATGGCCCCGGCCTGCCAGCCGCCAAGGTAGCTGAGGTGTTCGCCGGCCAGATAGAGGCGGCCGTCGGGCTCGCAGAGGATCGGGTAGGCGTTCTTGCGGCCGTCCTCGCCCCACTCGGCCCAGCCGCCCAGATTGTGCTCGGCCAGGTGCCAGCTGAAGGAGAAGGCCTTCTCGAAGTTCTCGGCGTATTCTGGGAAGATCTTCTGGCCGCCGGCCACGGCGAAAGCCGCGCGATCGGCCGGTTTCTTGGCGCTGATCCGCGCCGCCTCGCCGCCGAAATTGTAATAGCCGAGCAGCACGCCCTTCTGGCCCTGCCAGCCGTAGGAGGGCAGGCTGATCGAGCCGATGCCGGGGATGTCGTTGTAGATGTGGCCGCCGTAGATGTGGTGCTTCTCTTCCCAGAAGCGCGACTTCATTTGCAGGCCGATCTTGTTGACCGGCGCGTAGGCCACGCCCTCCATCGCCGTCTTGAACGGCGCCGAAGCGTCCAGGTCGATCTGCTTCAGAACGCTGAGTGGAATGGTGCAAACGCAGTAGTCGGCGGTGATCTCGCCGGTCTTGCCGTCGGCGCCCTTGAACGACACCGTCACGCCGGTGGGCGACTGCTTGATCTTCTCGACCACGGTCGAATAGCGGATCATCGGGCCGATCTGCTTTTCGAAGGCCTTGGCGATCTGGTCCATGCCGCCGATCGGTTGCAGCATAGTGCGTTGTTGCTCGTAGCCGGTGACCGAGCTGAGGACCCGCCAGGCGTCGCTATCCAGCACGTCCTTGAAGGCGAACGGCGGCAGCTCCTTGCCAGGGCCCGGATTGACGCCGGCGCCGGGATGGATCGAGAAGCCGCGGCCTTCGGTGCCCTTGTAGGCCAGGTCCTTGGTCAGGCGGCCTTCATTGACGAGATAGGCGAGGAATTTCTCACGATCGACGCCCGACAGCGGGGCGTCAAGCTGGCCCTGGCTGGCGGCCTTGGCGACCAGCTCAGCGGTGTAGCCACGGACGTCGGCGGCGATCTCGCCCTTGCGCACGGGCTTGCCCGCCAGAGGCCCCGCGCCCTTCTCGAAATAGACGTAGGAGGCGTCGTTGTCGTTGACGAAGCTCTCCAGCGGCACGCCGAACTGCTTGGTGTAGTGCAGGGTCGAGCGGTGGTGGTACGGGATCCGCCAGGCGCCGTGGTTGATGTAGTGGCCGTCGTCGAAATCGCAGACCTGGCTGTTGCCTAGCAGGTCGGTGTGCTTGAAGCCCTTGCGCGCGGTCTGGCAGCGGCCGCCGGCGAAGTCGCGGGCTTCCAGGATCTGCACCTGGTAGCCGGCCTTGGACAGTTCGTAGGCGGCCGTCATGCCGGCCAGCCCCGCGCCCAGCACGACGATCTTGGTGTTCTTGGCGCCGCCGGTCAGCGTGGGCGGCAGCTCGCTGGCCGAGGCCATGCCGTAGCCCAGCGCCTCCATCCCCGACAGCACCAGCGACATGCCGCCGACCGCAGCCAGGCTCTCGAAAAAGCGCCGGCGCGTCAGCACGCCGCCCGACGCGTTAAACTCACTCATGACTATCCCCGCCTCTTGTTGGGGCCATCTCGAAACTCGGACCCGGTGGGCGCAATCCGTTTCCCGGCTGGGCGGACGCTGACATGTCAGACGCCTCGCCATTGGGCGCCGGAAACGACCATTGTTCGATCGGTGGGCGGGATCGTTGGTCGAGATCCGAATCCCTGTTTTCTGTGCGTTCGCCGTCTGTGCAGGAGTCGCCCATGCCATCGACCGCTCCCGACCTTCGCCTGCGTCTGGCGCGCCCCGACGACATGCCGATGCTGACGGCGCTGATGGACCAGGCGATCGGCGGACTGCTGCCGGCCTTCCTGCCGCCCGAGGGGGTAAAGGCCTCATACGAAGTGATGGGTCTGGACACCCAGCTGATCGCCGACGGGACCTACTTCGTGGTCGAGGACGGCGATGGAATCGCCGGCTGCGGCGGGTGGAGCCGGCGGGCCACCCTGTTCGGCGGCGACCATTCGGCCGGCCGAGACGCTGCGCTGCTGGATCCGGCGACGGACGCGGCCAGGGTGCGGGCGATGTACACCCATCCCGGCCACGCCCGCAAAGGCGTCGGCCGGATGGTCCTGGACGCCTGCGAAGCCGCCGCGCGCGCCGAGGGTTTCAGCCGTGTCGAGATGGCCGCCACCCTGGGCGGAGAGCCCCTGTATCGCGCCTGCGGCTACGCGGTGATCGAACCGTTCGAGGCCGAGACCTCCAGCGGTTACCGGGTGCCGTTGCTGCGGATGGGGAAGGGACTGTAGCGATTAGAGCGGCTTGACCATCGCCCAGTAGTTTCGCGTGTCGTCGCCTTCGACCCCCTTTACCGGATAGGCGAAGGTGCGCTCCAGCCGCCACCCATGCCTTTCGTAGAAGTCGCGGGCGCGGACATTGCCTTCCAGACAGTGCAGCTCCGCTTCGACGACGCCCTGCCTTGCCATGTCCCGTTCGGCGGCCATGAGCAGCGGTCGGGCCAGGCCGCGCCCGCGCCAGGTCGCATCGAAGAAAAGCTGACCCAGGATCGGACCCGACCAGGCGACGAAGCCGGTAAGCTCGCCGCCCTCCTCGTGGAGCAGGACGTTCGGGGGCAGGGTGGAGAGCTTGGTCTCGAAATAGGCGAGGTCACGCGCGTAGCGCTCGGCTGGCGGCATGGCCGCGGCGTGGGTCTCGTGCCAGACGCGATGGTACAGCGCCGCGACGGCGGGGAGGTCGGCGGCTCGGGCCTGACGGATCTGGCTCTGCGGAACGCCCACGACGCATCCTCCCACTCTTCTGGTTGAGCTTACTCAAGCACGAAGCGTTGGGATCTCAGCAAGCAAAAGGGGCGAACCTTTCGGTCCGCCCCTTCGCGTTTCAGTCTGGTGACCGGCTCTAGAACGAGAAGGTCAGGCGGCCGTAGTAGTAGCCGCCGTTGATGCCGTACGGCGAGAAGCCCGGATACTGGGTCACGCAGCCGCCGCCGGACGCGATACAGGCCGTCTGGAAGGCGGTCGAGAACTTGTCCGGATACTTGTTGAAGGCGTTGTTGGCCCCGATCGCGGCCACCACGCCCATCGGGAACTTGTAGGACAGCTCCACGTCGGTGATCGCCGCGGCGCTGGCCACGGTGTTCTGCAGCGGACCGGTGCCGGGATCCGACAGGGCCTGGGCCTTGCCGTAGAAGGTCTCGGTCAGCGACAGCGTCACCTTGCCGAAGGTGTAGAGGCCGTTGAGGCCGATCTTGTACTTCGGCGCGGCCTTTTCTAGCAGCGAGGCGGCGTTGCCGGCGAACAGCACCTGGCCGGCCGGGAAGGCGACGCTGGTGGTGGCCAGGGCCGTCGGCGGCGTCTTGACCTTGGTGATCTTGGTCTTGTTGACGTTGCCGCTGAGCGTCAGGTCGATGCGGCCGTAGCCATCCAGTTCGATCGGATAGGCGACGACGAAGTCGATGCCGCGGGTCCGGGTGTCCAGGCCGTTCGAGAAGATGTTGATGCCGGTGCTGGCCACCGTGCTGTCCAGCACGTTGCCGTTGGCGGCGATCGCGGCGTTGACGTTGCTGTTGACCACCACGCCGTTGCGCAGGCCGTAGACCGAGCTGGAGCCGAAGATGCGGTCTTCCAGTTCGATCTGGTAGGCGTCGATCGTCGCCGTCATCTTCGGGATCGGGTGCGCCACCAGGCCGAAGCTGTAGTTCATCGACTTCTCGGGCTTCAGCGCATCAATGCCCAGCAGGCGCGCGGCCGGCGAGTTCGGGGCCAGCTGCACGAAGGCGCTGGTCGGCGACACGTTGGTGGCCGAGTAGAACGACTCCGCCAGGGTCGGGGCGCGGAAGCCGGTCGACACCGTGCCGCGGACGGCGATCATCGGGTTGAAGTCGTAGCGGCTGGTCAGCTTGGCGACGGTGGTGTCGCCGAAGTCGCTGAACTTCTCGTAGCGGACGGCCGCGTCGATCTTCCAGGCCTCGACGGGCGACAGCGCGACATCGCCGTAGATCGCCCAGCTGGTGCGCGAGTGGCCGCCGGCGTCGGTCTTCTGGAAGCCCGGATACGACTGCGAACCTTCCTTGTAGGTCGAGGCCGCGTCGCCCGCGCCGATGCGATAGGTGTCGCGGCGCTGTTCATAGCCCAGCGCGACGTCCACCGGCGTGGCCAGGCCCACGTCGAAGCCGCGGCGCAGATCCAGGTTGTTGGTCCACTGGGTCGTGCGCCAGCTGCCGGCGTGGAACGAGGTCGGCGAGAAGCCGCGGGTCGTTGTGGTCGAGGTGTCGACATAGAGGCTGGCGTTGATCGAGTCCTCGACCCGCACCTCGATATCGTCCTTGCCGTAGGTCGACGACAGGTCGACGTTCCAGCCGGCGATCTCGCCCGAGGCGCCCAGGGTCAGGGCGTAGTCGTCCTCGATGATGCGTTCGCGCGGCGAGAAGCCCAGCGGGAACGGCCGATCGACCGCGCCCATCCTGCCTTGCACGCGGTTGTAGCGGCGGTAGTTCTCGTAGGCCGAGGCGTCCTTGTGGCCATAGGTGCCGAACGAATAGAGCTCGAAGCCGCCGCCGACCTCGACGCCCGCGTTGAAGGCCAGGTTCTGCATCCGATACTCGGCGTCGCCGGAGATCAGGTTCAGGTTCGGATAGCCGGGGATCAGGCTTTCGACGGCGTTGTTGGCGGCCGAGTAGCCGGGGCTGGCGGGGTTGGCGACGCGCTGGTCGGCCAGGCCGCGGTTGGAGAAGCCGTGGTACTTGGCCTCGACCGTGACGTTCAGATAGCTGTTCTCGGTCGGGGCCATGCCCACATTGACCGAGGCGCCGGCCGTCTTGCCGCCGCCGTCGATATATTCGCCGCCGGTGGCCGAGATCGAGCCGCCGCCGGGGTTCTTCTTCAGGATGATGTTGACGACGCCGGCGATGGCGTCGGTGCCGTACTGGGCGGCGGCGCCGTCGGTCAGCACCTCGATGCGGCCGATGCTGGCCATCGGGATGAAGGCCAGGTCGGCGGCCGCTGCGCCCTGATAGACGCCCGACAGAACGGCGAGGTTGCCGGTGGTGTGGCGGCGCTTGCCGTTGACCAGCACCAGGGCCTGGTTCGGCGACAGGCCGCGCAGGCGGGCCGACAGGGTCAGGTTGGCGGTGTCGCCGCCGAACGCCTGGGCGTTGAACGACGGGACCAGATTGGCCAGGCCCAGGCGCAGATCGACCGCGCCGGTGCGCTCCAGGGTGCTGGTGTCGACCACTTGCACGGGGGCGGGGCTGTCGATGACCCGCAGACCCGTCTGGCGCGTGCCGGTGACAATAACGGTGTCGATCTCACTGCTTTGTTCCGGCGGCGTAGCGCCGGTCGCCGCATCAGCGGCGAATGCAATGGATGAGTATCCCATAGTAACGGATAGCGCCGAGATACCCGCTAGCAGTGCGGGTTTGAAACGACGAGTCATTAATAGCCCCCTCATTGTATTTATTGACGCGTGATGATTCCCTTTTCCATGGCGGTTTTCTCCCCGAAGTTATTATTTTTGACGCGGGTACTAAAAACAGATCGGTTACTCTCCGATCTATTCAGGGGGATTGAAGTCGACGCGTTCGGCAATGGGGTGCTGTCAGGAAAACGCAACAACCGCGCCGGCGCCCGGTGGGCGCCGTTTTGCGCGGCGACGAATTGCGGATTTTAGGCAGAACGGCGTTCGGATCCGCGCGCGGAGGTGGCGGTCGGGGTCGTTTCGTTCGTCAGGATCAGGCGACGAGGCGCATCGGTTCGGCCATCTCGTCGGTCTCTTCCGTCTCGAAGAGGTCGAAGGCTTCTTCCCAGACGGTCAGTCGCGACTCGCGCAGTTCGGCGTCGTCGGTGACGCGCACGATCTGGTCCTCGCGATCGTTCCACACCAGGCCGATGTCTGTGACCCGCTCGACGTCCCGACCCAGCAGCAGGAACATGTCGGCCTTGGCCGCCCGCTCGTGGCTGACCCGGCGCAGGGTGCGGCCATTGCCCATGTCGCGGTGGATGTCGGCAAAATCCATCACGGCCGAGATCAGGGCTTGATTGACGGGGGCGAGCGTCCAGGCGGGGCAGGCGAAGCGCGACATCGGTTTCTCCAGTATCGACGTCGAAAGAATGCCTGGACCTTGCGACAAAAACGGTCGCATACAGCGAGCGCATCAGGCGAAGTGTTTGCGGTTCGCCGCCCGGATGCGCGACCAAGAGAATTTCATGAGACACGAGAAAGCGACCCGCCTGCTGGACCTGGCCCGGATGCTGGCCGGCTCGGCCGAGGGACTGACCCTGGACGAGATGGCTCAGAACCTGGAGGTCGGCCGCCGCACCGCCGAGCGGATGCGCGACGCCGTCTGGGCGGCCTTCCCGCAGATGGAGGCGATCGACGATCCGCCGGCCAAGCGCTTTCGTATTCCCTCGGGCCTGGATGGCGTCTTCCAGACCCCGACCGCCGCGGAGCTGGCGGCTCTGCCCAGCCCCGCCGACGGCTACAAGGCCTCGGGCGCCGAGGCGCGGGCCGCCTCGCTCTATGCCCTGGAGGGCAAGCTGCTGTCGGCCTTGCGCGGTGCGGCGCGCCGGAAGGTGGCGCCGGACGTCGAGGCCCTGGTCCAGGCCGAGACCATCGCCGTTCACGCCGGCCCGCGGCCGTTCGAGGACGTGACGGTGCTGGCCGCGATCCGCACGGCGATCAAGGGACTGTCGGGGCTGTCGTTCCGCTATGAGGGCGGCAGCACGCCGGGCCGCACGCGCGAGGTCACGCCCCTGGGCGTCCTGTTCGGCCGCAGCAACTATCTGGTGGCGGCGGAAGGGCAGGGCGGCCAGCCGCGCTCCTGGCGTCTGGATCGAATGAGTGACCTCAAGGTGCTCGAAAAGCCGGCGTCGCCGCCCGCCGACTTCTCGCTGCAGGCCTTCGCCGACGAGAGCTTCGGCATCTATCACGACGCGATCCAGGACGTGGAGCTGCGCATCAAGGCCAGCCGCGCCGAGGACGCTCTGCGCTGGCGCTTCCACGCGACGCAGACGGTGACGCAGGAAGTCGATGGCACGGTGACGGTCACCTTCCGGGCCGGCGGCATGCGCGAGTTGGCCTGGCACCTGTTCACCTGGGGCGGCGATATCGAGATCATTGCCCCGCAGACGTTGAAGGACACCATGGTTCGCGAACTGCGCGAAGCTGGCCTTGCGCACGGCGCGTGGGTAGAGAGCGACGCATGAATTACCGCCACGCCTTTCACGCCGGCAACTTCGCCGACCTGCACAAGCACGCGATCGTGCTGGCCATGCTGTCGGCCCTGCAAGAGCAGAGCGACGCCCTGTCGGTGATCGACACCCACGCGGGGGCGGGCGGCTACGACCTCTCCGGCGAAATGGCCCGCCGCTCGGGCGAGGCGCAGGCGGGGATTTTCCGGCTCAAGGCCGCGGCCGATGCGCCGGCGGTGTTCGGTCCACTGCTGAAGGCGGTCGCCGAGATGAACGGCGACAAGCGCGGTGATCTCTATCCCGGCTCGCCGCGCCTGCTCGTCCGCGCCCTGCGTAAAGCCGACCGTTACGCTGGCTGCGAGCTGCGGCCCGACGACGTCCAGATCCTGCGCCAGACTCTGGCGCCCTATGCCAGCGCCCAGGCCCTGGAAGCCGACGGCTACGCGACCGCCGTCGAACGCGCCGGCGCGAGGGGATTTGGGGGAGGCCGCGCCTTCGTGGTCATCGACCCGCCGTTCGAGCGACCGGACGATTACCGGCAGATCGCGGCGACCACCCGCGCCGTCCTGGCCCGCGCGCCCGACGCCGCGCTGGCCATCTGGCTGCCGATCAAGGACCTGGAGACCTTCGACGCCTTCCTGCGATCGATGGAGGCGGTGACGGGAAATCTATTGATCGCCGAGCTGCGGCTGCGGCCGTTGACCGATCCGATGAAGATGAACGGCTGCGCGATGGTGATGGTCAATGCGCCGGCTGGCGTTGACGTCGCGGCCACAGCGGCAGGCGACTGGATCGCTTCACGACTGGGCGAAAAGGGCGGCCGTTCGCGAGTGTGGAACGCCTGACCTAGGGTAAGCATTTTTGCGGTTGCGAACGCGGTTTCCGTGTTATGCTGCGCTGCAATAGATCGCTGTCGCCCTAAGTCTTGCCGACCCGGGAGTCCCGCCATGGTTTCGATCTTCTCCGACCGTCCTGAAGACGCCTCCGAGGCGCCCGCCGCACCCCACTGGGCGATCGGCGCGGCGTCGCCCTTATGGCTGATGTTCGGCGGCGCGGCCGCGGCCGGCGCCACCTACTGGTGGTGGGCCTCGCGCTGGCGCGAAGCGGTGAACCTGGAAGCGGTTCTGGCCCTGGCGCCCGAACCGGTCGCCGTGCCGGCCGAAACGATCGCCGTGCTGGAAGCCGCGCCCGAGCCGGTGATCGAAGCCGTGACCTTGGTCGCCGAGACCACCGAGACGGTTCTGGACGCCGCCCAGGAGGTCGCCGAGACCGTCGCTGAGCCTCTGGTCGAAACCGTGACGGTGACCAACGACGCCATCGTCCAGGCGGTGGTCGAGCCTGCCGCCGCCATCGAACCGGCGATCGCCGAGGCGACGGACAAGGCGGTCGAAACCGCCGAAGCGGCGACCGAAACTGCGACCGAAGCGGCCAAGTCCGCCCTCGACGACCTGACCCGCCTGGTCGGCGTCGGCCCCAAGCTGGCCGCCTCGCTGGGCGAACTGGGCGTCACCCAGTTCAGCCAGATCGCCGCCTGGACGCCGGACGAACTGGCCTCGTACGACCAACTGCTGAACCTCAAGGGCCGCGCCGACCGCGAAGCCTGGATCGACCAAGCCAAGCGCTTCGCGGGTGAGGTCAGCGCTTAAGGCCCCCACCTGACCGCGCGCTGGCGCGGTAGGGAGAGAAGATGCTCCCCCGCGATGCGGGGGAGCTG
>CAZRPD010000120.1:0-5217 GCA_964601775.1 uncultured Caulobacter sp.
CCGTCCGCCAGGGGGAGGACGGGAGTGGGGGATCAGAAAAGAGCCCCGAGCGACCGGCGCGGGGGGGGACCGGCGGGGTCGGGGGCGGGTGGAGCCGCCGCTGGCGCCGGCGTCGGCGCGGCGGCCGGTGGAGCCTCGATCACCGGCGGGGCTTCCTGCTCGACGGTCTCGACCTCGACGGCCTTGGGCTTGGGCTTCTCGGCCGGCGGGGGCTCGTAGGCGAGGGCGGGGGCGGCGTCCTTGACCGGCACGCCCGAGACCTCGGCCAGCGGCGCCGTCGAGGTTTCGGTCCCGCCGCGATCCAGCTCCATGGCCTTGCTCAGGCCCATGGCGAAACCGCCGGCGCAGCAGGCCAGCAGCGCGGCGACGACGACACCGAGAGGAAGGGGCCGTTCCAGCGAGGTCATGGCCTGAGCCTACCCCTCCCGCGCGTTGCTGAGAAGGGTCACGCCTCGTCGTCCCACGGGGCTGCGCCGTCGTCCGAAACCGGAGCTGCGGCGGCCTTGGCTTTCGGGGCGGCTTTCTTGGCCGCGGGCTTCTTGGCGGCAGGCTTCTTCGCCGCCGTCTTCTTGGCGGGCGCGTCGCCTTCAGCCTTGGCGGCCTTGGCCGGCGCCTTCTTCGGCGCGGCGGCTTTCTTGGCCGGCTTCTTGCCGCCACCCTTGGCGGCGCGCTCGGCGATCAGGGCCACGGCCTCTTCCATGGTGATGGAGGCCGGGTCCTTGCCCTTGGGCACGTTGGCGTTGGTGTCGCCGTGCTTGATGTAGGGACCAAAGCGGCCCGACAAAACGCGCACCGGCTTGCCGTCTTCCGGATGGTTGCCGATCTCGGCCAGGGCCGCGGCGGCCCCGCGTTGCGGACGTCCGCCGCCGGCGCGCTTGTCGGCCAGGACGGCGACGGCGCGGTTCAGGCCGACGTCGAACACTTCGTCGGCGTTCTCCAGATTGGCGTAGGTGCCGTCGTGCAGCACGAACGGCCCAAAGCGCCCCAGGCCCGCGGTGATGACCTTGCCGTCGTCCGGGTGCTTGCCGACTTCACGCGGCAGCGAGAGCAGGCGCAGGGCCTTTTCCAGATCCATGGCCGACGCGATCCAGCCCTTGGGCAGGGACGAGCGCTTGGGCTTCTCGCCGCTGTCGGCGGCCGCCAGCTCCTCTACGTAGGGACCAAAGCGGCCGTTCTTCAGCCACACGGCCAGGCCCGTGGCCGGGTTCAGGCCCAGTTCCTTGTCGGCGCTTTCGACGTCGCCGTCGCCTTCCGACACGCCCAGCTGGCGCGTGTAGCGGCATTCCGGATAGTTCGAGCAGCCGATGAACGCCCCGAACTTACCGGTCTTCAGCGAGAGCTGGCCGCTATGGCAGGTGGGGCACAGGCGCGGATCCGAGCCATCGCCCTTGTCGGGGAAGATGTGCGGGCCCAGGGCCTCGTTCAGGGCGTCCAGGACATTGGTCGTGCGCAGTTCGGCGATCTCGCCGACGGCGGCGTGGAAGTCCTTCCAGAAGTCGCGCAGGAACTGTTTCCAGTCCAGCTTGCCGTCCGACACCAGGTCCAGCTGCTCTTCGAGCGCGGCGGTGAAGTCGTACTCGACATAGCGCTTGAAGAACTGCTCCAGGAACGCGGTGACCAGGCGGCCCTTGTCCTCGGGGATGAAGCGGTTCTTGTCCATCTTCACGTATTCGCGGTCGCGCAGCACGGTCAGGACCGAGGCGTAGGTCGACGGACGGCCGATCCCCAGCTCTTCCATCTTCTTGACCAGGCTGGCTTCCGAATAGCGCGGCGGCGGTTCGGTGAAGTGCTGGTCGGCGCGGGCCTCGATGACCTTGGCCGCGGCGCCTTCCTCGATCGCGGGCAGGCGGGCGCTGTCTTCGCCCTCCTCGTCGTCGCGGCCTTCTTCATAGACGGCCAGATAGCCGGGGAAGAGCACGACCTGACCCGTGGCGCGCAGGCCGGTCTGGCCGTCGGCGCTGTCCAGGTCGACCGTGGTGCGCTCGATGCGGGCGCTTTCCATCTGCGAAGCGATCATCCGCTTCCAGATCAGCTCGTACAGGCGGCCCAAGTCGCCATCCAGGCGCAGGGAGCCCGGGTTGCGGTTCAGGCTGGTCGGGCGGATGGCTTCGTGGGCCTCCTGCGCGTTCTTGGCCTTGGCCTTGTAATAGCGCGGGGTCTCGGGGACGTACGGCGCGCCATAGACATTGCCGATCACGCTGCGCGCCTCGGCGATGCCTTCCGGCTCGACCGACACGCCGTCGGTCCGCATGTAGGTGATCAGGCCGACGGTTTCGCCGCCGATGTCGATGCCTTCGTACAGCTTCTGGGCGGCCTGCATCGTGCGCTGGGCGCTGAATCCCAGCTTCCGGGCGGCTTCCTGCTGCAGGGTCGAGGTGGTGAAGGGCGGGGCGGGCGAGCGCTTGCCGGGCTTCTTCTCGACAGCGGCGACCTTGAACACGGCGCTGGTCACGGCGGCCTTGGCGGCCAGGGCCGAGGTCTCGTTGCCCAGGTCGAACTTGGTGAGCTTCTTGCCTTCGTGCTTGACCAGGCGGGCCGTGAACGGATCGGCGCCGGCCGAGACGTCGGCGTCGACGCTCCAATATTCCTGGGTCTTGAAGCGTTCGATCTCGATCTCGCGGTCGACGATCAGGCGCAGGCAGACCGACTGCACGCGGCCGGCCGAGCGGCTGCCCGGCAGCTTTCGCCACAGCACCGGCGACAGCGTGAAGCCGACCAGATAGTCGAGGGCGCGGCGGGCCAGATAGGCCTCGACCAGCTCCATGTCGACGTCGCGCGGATTGGCCATGGCCTCCAGCACGGACGTCTTGGTGATGGCGTTGAAGGTGACGCGCTGGATCGACTTGTCCTTCAGCGCCTTCTTCTTGTTCAGCACTTCCAGCACGTGCCAGCTGATCGCTTCCCCTTCGCGATCCGGGTCAGTGGCCAGGATCAGGCGGTCGGCCCCCTTGAGGGCATCGACGATGTCGCTGACGCGCTTGGACGCCTTGGCGTCGACTTCCCAGCTCATGGCGAAGTCGTTGTCCGGCTCGACCGAACCGTCCTTCGACGGCAGGTCGCGGATGTGACCATAGGAGGCGAGAACCGTGTAGTCGGACCCGAGGTATTTGTTGATGGTCTTGGCCTTGGCCGGGCTCTCGACGACGACGACGTTCATTCTGACTCTATGCTTTAGGAAAGCGGATCGCCCTGGAGGCGAGCGCCGGGAAAGTGGGGCTACACTCAAGGCCTGTCAACGCGGCCCGATCGAAACGGCGACGCTTAGCCGGTTGTTAAGGTCGTTCTGGCAGGATCATGGCGTCGTTTTATGACCGAATGCCGATGGACCTGACCGTCAACCGGATCGCCACCGAGGCCTATGTCTCGCCGATCCGCCCCATCAAGGCCGTGACGTCGAACGCCGAGCGCGCGGAAATCGCCGATCGGCTGAAGGAAGCCGTGCGCGCGGCGCCGGCCGCCGGCACGGGCCTGCTGGTCGATCTGCGGGTCTAATTTTCCGCTCTTCAAGCTAGACCAATCGCCACGTTCCTGACGCGGGGCCGTGATCTGCCAAGGTTCTGGACCGGCGCTTCGGTCCGTAGCGTGGCGGACCCATGGCGCACTGGAGACGAGGCGGACGCGGCGGTTTCGCGGCCCTGGTCGTGAGCGTCGGCGCGCACGTCGCCGCCCTGGTGGCGCTGTTCCACGCCCAGGTCATCCCGCCCGCGCCCGAGCCGCCGTCGGTGATGGTGTCGCTGGTCGATCCGCCGCCACCGCCGCCGCCACCCCCTCCGCCGCCGCCGCCCGCGCCGCACGACGCGCCCAAATCGCCGGTGAAGGCGCCGACCAAGCCGCCATCGCCGGAGAAGGCCAAGGAAACAGCCAGGTCCGCGCCGCGTTCGCCGCTGCGCGTGACCAAGACCCCGCCGCCCAAGGACGTGACGCCGCTGCCGGCCTCGACCAAGCCCGCGCCCAGCCGGGTGATGGGCCTGGGCGATTCCGACCTTCAGGGCGCGGCGACGGCCGGTTCAGGTCGTGGCGGCGGTGGCGGCGGGGATGGCTGCGACATGGTCAGGCTGCTGCAGGAAGGCCTGCGCAAGAACCCCCGCGCCCGCGCCGCCCTGATGCGCGCTCACGGCGAGACGGTCAGCGCCGGCCGCGCGGTTCTGGTCTGGAACGGCGCCTGGTCGCGCACCGACGGTGAGGAAGGCGAGGGCCTGGCCGGCCTGCGCGAGATGATCATGATGGAAGTTGCCTTCGCTCCGGCCGCCTGCCGCGCCGAACCGATGCGCGGGCTGGTGCTGATCTCGCTGAACGATGGCCCCGGCGGCGCGCGGTTCGCGCTGGGCGGCGGCGCCTGGCGCTGGTCGGACCTGCTGTTCGCCAAGGGCGCGCGCAGGAGCGGCGGCTAGAGCTTTTCCAGGACGTAGAGGCGGCCTTGGGTGACGCCCGTCGCCTCGCGACGCAGCACGACGTCTTCACGCGCGACGATCCGAAAGCCGGACGCGGCCGTCTCGCGGACATAGTCGTGGCCATGGGCGTAGCGAGCCGTGGGCAACTGGCGCCAGCCGGCTTCGCCCAACTCGATGCTGAAGGCCAGCAGGCCGCCGGGGACGAGGGCTTGCGTCGCGGCGGCGAACAGCGGCGCCAGATCGCCGAAATAGATCAGGACATCGGCGGCGACGATCAGGTCGAACTGGCCTGGGTGGCTCTCGAGAAACGCGACGGCCTCGGCCCGGACCAGATGATCGTAGCCGCCGCGCTCGGTTGCCTTGGCCAGCATTGCGGACGACAGGTCGACCCCGGTCACCTGGGCTCCGAACCGTCGCAGGGACGGCGCGGCCAGGCCCGTGCCGCAGCCCAGGTCCAGGATCTGTTCGAACTGCGCGCGCTGGCCCGCCACGAGGTCGGCCAGAAGCGCGGGCGCGTGATAGTCCAGCATCTGGACCAGCTGGCGATCGAAACGCGGGGCCAGATCGTCGAACAGGGCTTCGACATAGGCCGGCGGTGACCGGTCGAGGCTCGGATCCGTCAGCACGCGCAACTCGTGCGTCCGGACGATGTCCGCCGGTTTGCGCGTCGCCAGCCAGGCGCCAAGGGTGCGGGCCGCGTCCAGGCGGTCGAAGGCCCCGAGAATGCCGACACGCACCCGCGCGATGGTCTCTAGATGCTCGGCCAGCGGCCCGTCGATCTTGGCGAAGAGGTCCAGCGCCGAGGCCAGCCCGGCAGCAGCCACCG
>CAZRPD010000120.1:5227-14010 GCA_964601775.1 uncultured Caulobacter sp.
CCGCCGGATGGTCCCCAGACCCTCGGCCAGCGGGCCGGGGATCTTGGCGTAGACGTCCAGCGCGGCCTGGGCGTCGCCGCGATCGAGCGCATTGTAGGCGGCGGCGCGGGCCCACGTCACCCGCGCGCCCTCGGGCAGGGGCTCGACCCTGTCCGCGGTCGCGAAGGTGTCGGCGGCGCGGGAGAAGTCGCCGGTCAGGAACAGGGCGTGAGCCAGGCATTGGCGGCGCACCGGCTCGGCGTCCGGCGCGTGGGCGGCCCAGGTCAGGGGCTCGACGGCCTCCTGGAAGCGCCGCGCGATCAGCAGGTTCAGGCCTAGACCAAACAGGGCCTCGTCGTGATCGGGCTTCATGACCAAGACCGCGCGGAACGCGGCCTCCGCGTCGTCCAGCAGGCCTTCGGCGCCGGCCGCCACGGCGATGGCGAGCATGTCTTCTATGGCCTGGGCGTCCATCGGGGGTCTCTCCTGTCGGCGACTCGCGGGAGACTCGACTGCGGGGACTTAGAGGCCAGCGACCAGCCCGCCGTCCAGTAGCTCCGCGCGGCCCGCCAGGCTCAATTCCACCAGCGTCGCCATGACCGCCGAGGCCGGCGCGGCGGCGGCGCGGACGAGGTCGTTGCGACTGACCGGGGTAGGGGAGAGCAGGGCGGCGACTTTCTCGCGCAGGGCGTCGTGGTCGATGTCCCCATCGGATCCTGGGGCCGGCTGGGCTTCGTAGGGCCGGTCGCGTTCGCGCAGATGGATGTGGCCGGACAGGGCGCGCAGGACGTCCTCGGCGCCTTCGCACAGGATCGCGCCCTGGCGGATCAGGTCGTTCGTGCCCTTCGAGCGCGGGTCCAGCGGAGAACCCGGTACGGCGAAGACGTCGCGACCCTGCTCGGCGGCCAGGCGCGCGGTGATCAGCGAGCCGGACTTGAGCTCGGCCTCGACGACGATGACGCCCAGCGACAGGCCCGAGATGATGCGGTTGCGGCGCGGGAAGTCCTTGGCCTGGGCGCGGCGGTCGGGCGCGCTCTCGGAGACCACGCAGCCCTCGGCGGCCAGGCGCGCGTGCAGCTTGTCGTGCTCGGGCGGATAGACGTCGCCGACCCCGCCGCCCAGCACGGCCACCGCGCCGGTGGTCAGCGAGCCTTCGTGCGCCGCGCCGCCGACGCCGCGCGCCATGCCCGAGACGATGACATAGCCGGCTATGCCAAGGTCCGTCGCCAGCTGGCGGGCGAAGCGCTGGCCGGCGGCCGAGGCGATGCGGGCGCCGATAATGGCCAGGCTGGGCTGGGACAGGATCTCCGCCCGACCCAGGGCCCAGATCACCGGCGGCGGCGGATCCAGCGCCGCCAGGTTCGGCGGGAAGTCCGGTTCGCAGCCGCAGATCAACCGCGCGCCCAGCCGTTGGCCGGCCTCAAGCTCCTGCTCGATGGCCTCGCGCGGCGGCAGAGACAGCGGCACGGGACGGCCGCCGCGACGGGAGAGGTCGGGCAGGGCGGATAGCGCCCGCTCGGGCGTGCCGTAGCGGCTGAGAAGGTGGTCGAAGGCGACAGGGCCGACGGTCTCGGTGCGCGCCAGGCGCAGCCAGGCGAAGCGCTGGATGTCCGAGAGCCGGCCCGGCGTCACGGCGCGTCGGCGAGGGGAGGGGCTTCCCCGTCCTTCTTCTTGCCGATCTTCGGCTCCTCGCCCTTCAGCAGGCGGGCGATGTTCTCGCGGTGGCGGATGAAGATCAGCACGGCCATGAACAGGGCCAGGCCCAGCATCGGATAGGGTTGGTCGGTGGCCAGGGCGAACGGCGCGGCCAAGGCGGCGGCGGTCAGGGCCGCCAGCGAGCTGATCCGGAAGAACACCGCCATGGCCAGCCAAGTGATCGCCGCCAGCACGCCCACCGGCCAGCAGGCGGCCAGCAGCACGCCGTAGAAGGTGGCCACGCCCTTGCCGCCCTTGAACTTCAGCCAGACGGGGAACAGGTGACCCAGGAACGCCGCGCCGCCGGCCAAGGCGACGACCAGGGCCGTGTCGTGGGTCAGCACGCGGGCCAGGATCACCGCCAGCACGCCCTTGCCGGCGTCGCCCAGCAGGGTGATGGCCGCCAGGTCCTTGCGGCCCGAGCGCAGCACATTGGTCGCGCCGATATTGCCCGACCCGATCTGCCGGATGTCGCCGGCCCCGCCCAGGCGCGTGGCGATCAGCCCGAACGGGATCGACCCGAGCAGGTAACCGCCGACGATCGTGATCGCGAGCGTGACATAGGTGGCGGCGGCGAGATCTTGCACGGTTCGACCCTAAGGCGAGTTGCGCGCGACTTCAACCGCTGCGCAAGTAATAGTTGTGACGCCTCAGGTGTAGTGCAGAGTCGAGGTCAGAGCAAAAGCCGTGCGTCCTTCGAGGCCCGCTGCGCGGGCGCCTCAGGATGAGGAAGGTTTTGAAACCCTCATCCTGAGGTGTGAGCCGAAGGCGAGCCTCGAAGGACGCAGGGCTTCACCCCTCCGCCCGGTGCACCACGCGGCCGTCCACCACCGTCATCAGCACTTGGCCCTGCAGCCGGCGTCCGTCGAACGGCGAGTTCTTGGATTTCGACAGCAGCCTCGCGGCGTCGATGATCAGCGGGGCGTCGATGTCGCACAGGACGAGGTCCGCCGGCGCACCCGGGGCGATCCGCCCGCCGCGCAGGCCCAGCAGTTCGGCGGGGGCCAGGGTGACGGCGCGGATCAGGTCGACGAGGGCGATGCGCTCGTCGTGATAGAGGCTCAGCAGGGCCGGCAGCAGGGTTCCCAGGCCCACGGCGCCGGGGGCGGCCTCGTCGAACGGCAGGCGCTTGTCCTCGGCCGGGGCGGGGTTGTGAGCCGAGACGACGATGTCGATCAGACCGTTGGCCAGGGCCTCGATCAGCGCCTGACGGTCGTCCTCGCCACGCAGGGGCGGGTTCAGCTTGGCGAAGGTGCGGTAGTCGCCGATGTCCAGTTCGTTGAAGGACAGGTGGTTGATCGACACCGAGGCGCTGATCCGCAAGCCCTTCTTCTTGGCGCGCTCCAGGGTTTCCAGGGCCTGGGCCGAGGTGATCTGGTCTACCAGCAGCTTGCCGCCGGTGGCTTCCAGTAGGGCGACGTCGCGCTCGAGCATGATCCGCTCGGCCATCGGCGAGATCGAGGGCAGGCCCATGCGGCCGGCGAACTCGCCGCCGGTGGCCGCGCCGCCCTTGGCCAGCCACGGGTCCATCGGACGGTGGGCCAGCAAGGTGTCGAAGCCCTTGGCGTAGGTCAGGACGCGCTGCATGACCTTGCTGTCGACGATCGGCTTGCCCGCGTCGGTGAAATAGACGCAGCCGGCTTCGCGCATGAGGCCGATCTCGGCCATCTGCTCGCCGTGCAGGCCCTTGGTCGCCGCGCCGGCGACGAGAATGCGGGCGCTGTCGATGTCGCGCGCCCGGCGCAGGATGAAGTCGACGACGCTGGGATCGTCGATGGCCGGGGCGGTGTCGGGCTGGACCACGAACGAGGTGACGCCGCCGGCCGCCGCGGCCTTGGCGGCGCTGGCCAGGGTTTCCTTGGTCTCCGCGCCAGGCTCGCCGGTGCGGACGCGCAGGTCGATCAGGCCCGGGGCCAGCAGGGCGCCGCCGCAGTCGACGACCCGGACGGCCTTGGAGAGCTTGCCGAACTCGCGGCCCTTGGCGACGTCGCTGATGACGCCTTCGGAGACGATGACGCCGCCGGGGCCGTCATAACCGCTCTCGGGATCGACCAAGCGGGCGTTGACGAGAGCGAGGGGCTGGGGAGACGTCATTGAGCTGCCTCGATACGGGCTGCGAGGCTGGTGAGCACGGCCATGCGGGCGGCGACGCCCATCTCGACCTGGTCCTGGATCAGGCTGACGGCCGGATCGTCGGCGACATCCGAGTCGATCTCGACGCCGCGGTTCATCGGGCCTGGGTGCATGACCTTGGCCCCCGGCGCGGCGCGAGCCAGCTTTTCGCGGTCCAGGCCGTAGAAGCGGAAATACTCGCGGGTCGAGGGCACGAAGGCGCCCTGCATCCGCTCCAGCTGCAGGCGCAGCATCATCACCACGTCGGCGCCGGCCAGGCCCGACTTCATGTCGTGGTGGACGGTGACGCCCCAGCGCTCGGCCTGGGCCGGCATTAGGGTGGGCGGACCGACCAGGCGCACGCTGGCGCCCAGGGTGTGCAGCAGGGACACGTTCGAGCGCGCCACGCGGCTGTGCAGCACGTCGCCGCAGATCGCCACGGTCAGCCCTGAGACGCGACCGAAGGCGCGGCGGATCGACAGGGCGTCCAGCAGGGCTTGGGTCGGGTGCTCGTGCTGGCCGTCGCCGGCGTTGACGACGTGACCGCTGACCTTCTGCGAGAGCAGCGAGGCCGCGCCCGATGAGGCGTGACGCACGACCAGCAGGTCGGGGCGCATGGCGTTCAGCGTGACCGCGGTGTCGATCAGGGTCTCGCCCTTGGCCACCGACGAGGTCTTGGGGTTCATGTTGACGACGTCGGCGCCCAGGCGCGTGCCGGCCAGCTCGAACGAGCTTTGGGTGCGGGTGCTGTTCTCGAAGAACAGGTTCATCAGCGTGCGGCCGTGCAGCAGGTCCAGGCTCTTGGACGTCTGCCGGTTGAAGGCCACGAAGGCGTCGGCCAGGTCCAGCAGGTCCGCGGCCTGGGGCGCATTGAGGTCGCCGGCGGACAGGAAATGGCGTTTGGGAAAGGCGAAAATGCGGGCGCGGATCGTTTCGATCGCCGCGCGGGCGGGGTCATGGGCTGGAGCCGTCATGAGCCCGCGTCTTAGGCGGCTTTGGCGGGGAAGGGAAGGCGCGCAGCGGGGGTGACAGCTTTCGTCCCCCGATATTTCAGGCGCCGAGGCGGCAGAACCTCTTACGGGGACGTCGCCGGCTTGTTGACCGGGGGCGGACCCGGCTAGGTTGGTTTACGACGCGCAAGGTATCGGGCGCGCAAGGGATCGGGGTTGGCTATGTTGTTGCTGTTGCTCGCCCTGTTGCAGACTCCGCCTGTTTCCGGGGGGCTGGCTTCGGCCCCGCCGGAAGAGGCCAAGGCCACGCTGCAATCTTGCCAGATGACCGACAAGGGCTGGGTCTGCCACTACCAGATCCCGTCGACGACGATCATTCGGCCGCTGGAGTCCTCCGAGACGACGCCCAGTGTCACGTCGGCGCCGACCCTGCCCATGACGCCGTTGCCGGTCGAACCCGCCGCGCCGCAGCCTTCTGCCTTGCCGCCCGTCGATCACACGGCCGAGCTCTCGCGCCAGACGCGGCTGATCGCCCGCTGCGCCGACGCCAAGTGGTATTCGCCATGCCTGCCGGGCGAGCGCACCGAGGCCAAGCTGCTGCGCGAAGCCACGCAGAACGCCGCCACCCTGCGCGGCAAGGTCACCGGCTTGCTCAGCGAGCAGCGCTGCGACGAGGCGGTCAAGGCGGCGTTGGAGGGCGGCGACCTGCACCTGGCGCGCGAAGCCCGCGAGTTCTGCGCCCCTTCGCACTAAGCCATCGACGAACGAAAAGAGGGGGAAGGCGCTGAGCCTTCCCCCTCTGGTCGTGTCTGGACCTGAAGTCCGGTCTTAGCGGCGCGTCGGCGCCGGCTCGCAGCGCGAACCTTCGGCACAGGCGCCGTAGTGGATTTCCGGGGCCTCGACCGTGACGGCCGACGGGCGCACGACCACTTCCGGACGGTGCAGATAGATCTGCGGCGCGGCGACGCGGACCGGCGGGGCCTCGACATAGACCGGCGGGCCCTGGATATCGATGCGGCCCGACGGGATGACCACCGGCTCGCCATAGACGCGCACGCCCGGGGCGTTGACGCGGATGTCGCCATAGCCCGGCGTCACGCCGTAGAACGACACCGTGCGGGTGCACAGGCAATCGACCGGCGGCAGGCCGGGGTGCGAATAGGCCGGCGGCGGGGCCGGATAGCCCGCGCCGTACGACGGCGGCGGCGGCGGGGTGTAGCGGCGATCGCCGGCGACGGCCGCGCCGAAGGACATGCCAGCGACAACAACCGTCATCGCACCGACCAGTAGTTTCTGCATCATTCCGAGACCCCCTCGCGCGCCCGTTTCATCGGGTATGTGAAGCTATGGAGCGAACGCGGCGTCCGGTCCAGGAAAGCAACGCTTAACCATATCCAAAGTCGAAACAGAGTTGTCGCGAATTTTCCCCCGCAGGATGAATTTCGCGGCTTTTATCCCCGAATTGGGTTGGGTCCCGGCCGGAAATGAGTTTTCGCTCGGTTTAGTTGAATATGCACTCAAGTCTTGGGTGAGTTTGCACCAATATCCAACCCTGTCGCTGTTCTGTCACGTCCGGCTGGCGAGTGACCAAATGTTACGGACAAGAACACAATTCCTCTCTGGAAGGAGAGGGGCGACCTACAACCCCCGCAGTCGCTCCAGAGCACCCTGCAGGATCCAGCCGGCCGCCATCTTGTCGACCACCTCGGCCCGGCGCTTGCGATTGACGTCATGCTCGTCGATCAGCACCCGAGTCACGGCCGCCGTCGACAGGCGCTCGTCCCAGAAGGTGATGGGCAGGTCGGGCTTGAGGCGCAGCAGGTTGCGGGCGAGCGCGCGGTTGGACTGGCAGCGGACGCCTTCCGTGCCGTCCATGTTCATGGGCAGGCCAACGACGATGCCGATGGCGCCGCGGCTGTCCATCAGCTTGAACAACTGCGCGGCGTCCTGATTGAACTTGGTCTTTTCGATCAGGGCCAGGGGGCTGGCGACGGTGCGGGTGACGTCCGAGACGGCCACTCCAATCGTCTTCTCGCCGGGGTCCAGGCCCACCACGGGAGCGTATTGGGGCAGGGCGGCGGCGAAGTCTTCGATGTCGAGAACGGGCATGGCTCTAGATAACAGAGGCGGGCGCGCTTGAAACCTGTTGCGGGGACCGCTAACCCACGCACTCGAATTTCAGGAGATCCCCATGGCCATTGACGCCGCCACCGTGCGGAAGGTCGCCCGGCTCGCCCGCATCGCCGAACCCGAAGAGCGCCTGGAAGGGCTGGCTCAGGAACTGAACGGCATCATGACCTGGATCGAGCAGCTGGCCGAGGTCGACACCGACGGCGTCGAGCCGCTGACCAGCGTCGTGGCCGCCGGCCTGCCGCTGCGCGACGACGTCGTCACCATGGGTGGCGATCCGGCCCGTGTGACCAGCAACGCGCCCAAGTCCGTGAACAACTTCTTCGTCGTGCCCAAGGTGGTCGAATAATGAGCGCCCTCACGAAGCTGACCCTGACGGCCGCCGTCGACGGCCTGGCCAAGGGCGAGTTCACCTCGGTCGAGTTGACGCAAGCCCACATCGAGGCCGTCGAAGGCGCGCGCGGCCTGAACGCCTACATCCTGGAAACCCCGGAAAAGGCCCTCGACATGGCCGCCAAGTCCGACGCCCGCCGGGCGCTGGGCGAGGCCGGTCCGCTGGAAGGCGCGCCGCTGGGGGTCAAGGACCTGTTCTGCACCGAAGGCGTGCGCACCACGGCCTGCTCGAAGATCCTCGAGAGCTTCGTGCCGACCTATGAGTCGACGGTGACCAGCCAGCTGTGGCGCGACGGCGCGGTGATGCTGGGCAAGCTGAACCTCGACCAGTTCGCCATGGGCTCGTCGAACGAGACCAGCTACTTCGGTCCGGTGACCAACCCCTGGCGCGCCAAGGGTTCGGACAAGGCCCTGACCCCGGGCGGCAGCTCGGGTGGTTCGGCCGCGGCCGTCGCCGCCGATCTGTGCCTGGGGGCCACGGCCACCGACACCGGCGGCTCGATCCGCCAGCCGGCTGCGTTCACCGGCACCGTCGGCATCAAGCCGACCTACGGCCGCTGCTCGCGCTGGGGCGTGGTGGCCTTCGCCAGCTCGCTGGACCAGGCTGGACCCATCGCCAAGACCGTCGAGGACGCGGCCCTGCTGCTGAACTCGATGGCGGGCCATGACGCCAAGGACTCGACCAGCCTCGACATTCCTGTGCCGGACTTTACCCAGTTCGTCGGCAAGTCGGTGAAGGGCCTGCGCATCGGCATCCCCGCCGAGTACCGCGTCGACAACATGCCCGCCGAGATCGAGAAGCTCTGGCAGGACGGCATCGCCTGGCTGAAGGAGGCCGGTTGCGAGATCGTCGACATCAGCCTGCCGCACACCAAGTACGCCCTGCCGGCCTACTACATCGTGGCCCCGGCCGAGGCGTCCTCGAACCTGGCTCGCTATGACGGCATGCGTTACGGCCTGCGCGAGGACGGCGCCAACCTGACCGAGATCTACGAGAAGACCCGCGCCGCGGGCTTCGGCGACGAGGTCAAGCGCCGCATCCTGATCGGCACCTACGTGCTGTCGGCCGGCTATTACGACGCCTACTACATCAAGGCCCTGAAGGTGCGTCGCCGCATCGCCGAGGACTTCGACAACGCCTGGCAGAAATGCGACGCGATCCTTACCCCGACAGCGCCCTCGGCGGCGTTCGGCCTGGGCGAGAATTCGAACGACCCGATCGCCATGTACCTGAACGACGTCTTCACGGTGACGACCAACCTGGCGGGTCTGCCGGGTCTGTCGCTTCCGGCCGGTCTGGACGCCAACGGCCTGCCGCTGGGTCTGCAGATCATCGGTAAGCCCCTCGACGAGGGGACGGTGTTCTCGGTCGCGGGCGCGGTCGAGAAGGCTGCGGGCTTTAAAGCCAAGGCCGAAAAGTGGTGGTGATGTAAAAAGGGCGGGTTCGGGGGGGCCCCCCCTCCTCGTTTTGGGGGGGGGGGCCCCCGGTTCATCCGCTCCGCAGGGGCGGGGGCCGCGGCCGCC
>CAZRPD010000120.1:14020-16625 GCA_964601775.1 uncultured Caulobacter sp.
GGGGCCAAGAGGGCGGGGGCTTAAAAAGCGAGGCAGAAAAGGTGGGGGGAATGAAAAGGGCGGGCCCCGGGTGGAGCCGCCCTTCTTCGTTTCGGGGTGTGGGACCCTGGTTACATCGGCTGCGCAGGAGCCGGCGTCACGGCCGCGGGGGCGGCGGGAGCCGGGATCACCAGCGGGGCCGGTTCGGCGATGGCCGGCGCGGCGCTCATGGTCGGCGGCGCGGCCGGAACCGTGGCGCTGACATTGGCCGATGCGGCTTCAGCCGACGGCGCGGTCTCCTCGACCACCGGTGCGGCCACTGGGGCGGCGCGACGAGCGACGCGAGCCGGCGCGGCGGCGCGCGGTTCAGCCGAGCGGGCGACCGGGGCCGGAGCCGGGGCGGGTTCATTCACCGCGACCTCAGTCGGCTGCGGGATCGGGCTGGGCGTCGCGGCGCTGGGCGAGACCGGCGTGGTGGTCGGGGTGTCGGCGACCGCGGTCTGCATCGAAGCCGGATCGGTCGGCGCTTCGCCGCGGTTGGCCATCAGGCCCCAGGTCAGAGCGCCGGCGGCGACGGCCAGCACGGGCAGGCCGACCAGCAGCGGCAGGTTGCCGGAAGCCTTCTTGGCAGGCTTGCGAGCATAGACCGGCGGTGATGCGAACATCGGCGAAGCATTGGCGTCAGTCGTCACGATCGGTTCAGGAGCATCGAAGTTCAGAGTGGGGCGAGCGGTGGGCATTTCTACCTCCGTAGGTGAGCTGTCGGAAGTAGAACGGGGATGCTCTTCTCAAGGTTCCGAGTCCACGAAATGGCGCCAATAAAGCCTAGAAGCGGCCATTTTTGCTCTCGTGCTTGGAAGAGCTCCATGGTCGAGTTCTGAGAGGCCTTTGTGAAAGGGCTGGGTCGCCAAACGATCCGATGGGCAGCGCCATCTTGCGACGCTCGAAGTCTTTTCGTCGGCTATCGGCTTGATGTAGAGAAACGCCCATGACGCAAGATTCCAAAACGATCCAAGGTCGCACTGGCCCCTGGGAAATCGTCCTCGGCCTCGAGGTCCACGCTCAGGTCGCCAGCAAGTCGAAGCTGTTCTCGGGCGCCGCCGTCGGTTTCGGCGCGGGTCCGAACGAGCAGGTCAGCCTCGTGGACGCGGCCATGCCGGGCATGCTGCCGGTGCTGAACGGCTTTTGCGTCGAGCAGGCGGTGAAGACCGGTCTGGGCCTGAAGGCGCAGATCAATCTGAAGAGCCGCTTCGACCGCAAGAACTATTTCTATCCCGACCTGCCGCAAGGCTATCAGATCAGCCAATTCGACCAGCCGATCGTCGGCGAGGGCGTTGTCACCGTCGAGCGCGACGACGGCACGACCTTCGACGTCCGCATCGAACGCCTGCACCTGGAACAGGACGCGGGCAAGTCGCTGCACGACCAGGATCCGAACGCCACCTATGTCGACCTGAACCGCGCGGGCACGGCGCTGATGGAGATCGTCTCCAAGCCCGACATGCGCACCTCGGAAGAGGCGGCCGCCTACGTCAAGAAGCTGCGCACGATCCTCGTCTACCTGGGCACCTGCGACGGTGACATGGACAAGGGCAACCTGCGCGCCGACGTCAACGTCTCGGTCTGCCGCCCCGGCGACTACGAGAAGTTCCGCGAGACCGGCAGCTTCAGCCACCTGGGCACGCGCTGCGAAATCAAGAACGTCAACTCGTATCGCTACATCCAGCAGGCCATCGAATACGAGGCCCGTCGCCAGATCGAGATCCTGGAAGACGGCGGCAAGATCGACCAGGAAACTCGCCTGTTCGACCCGACCAAGGGCGAGACCCGCTCGATGCGGAGCAAGGAAGAGGCGCACGACTACCGCTACTTCCCCGATCCCGACCTGCTGCCGCTGGTTCTGGACCCCGCCTGGGTGAAGGACCTGGAAGCGACCCTGCCGGAACTGCCGGACGCCAAGAAGCTGCGCCTGCAGAGCCAGTACGGCCTGTCGGCCTATGACGCCGGCGTGCTGATCATCGAGAGCGACCGCGCTGACTACTTCGAAGCCGCCGCGAAAGGCCGCGACGCCAAGCTGGTGTCGAACTGGGTGACCAACGAGCTGCTGTCGAAGCTGTCGGCGAATGGCCACGAGATCGCCGCTTCGCCGCTGCCGTCGTCGGACATCGCCCAACTGGTCGAACTGATCGAGAACGGCACCATCTCGTCGAAGATCGCCAAGGAGGTCTTCGAGCACATGTGGGCCGGCGAAGGCCGCCCCAGCGAGATCGTCGAGAAGCGCGGCCTAGTGCAGATCAACGACACCGGCGCCATCGAGAAGGCCATCGACGACCTGATCGCCGGCAATCCCGACAAGGCCGAGGCCGTCAAGGACAAGCCCCAAGCCCTGGGCTGGTTCGTCGGTCAGGTCATGAAGGCCACCGGCGGCAAGGCCAATCCGGCCACGGTCAACGAACTGCTGCGCAAGAAGCTGGGCGTCGCCGAATAGGCGCTGCAATCAGCCAGATATGACGAGGGCCCGCAGCGGGGGCTGCGGGGCCCTCTTCGTTTATGCGGGGGGCTTGTTTGTTGGGCGCGGCCGGGTCTTCCGCGGGGCCCTTTTGGTTCTTTGTGTTCTTGGGCGGCG
>CAZRPD010000121.1:0-16574 GCA_964601775.1 uncultured Caulobacter sp.
TGATCGGCTCGCGGAAGATCACGCCGCCCAGGATGTTGCGGATCGTGCCGTTCGGCGACTTCCACATCTTCTTGAGCTTGAATTCCTCGACGCGTTGCTCGTCGGGGGTGATGGTCGCGCACTTGACGGCGACGCCGTGCTTCTTGGTCGCCTCGGCGGCGTCGATCGTCACCTGGTCGTTGGTGGCGTCGCGGTTCTCGACCGACAGGTCGTAGTAGTCCAGTTCCAGATCCAGGTACGGGAAGATCAGCTTATCCTTGATGAGCTTCCAGATGATCCGGGTCATTTCATCGCCGTCCATGTCGACGACGGGGTTGGCGACTTTAATCTTGGCCATTGCGGGGATGTTCCTCTGGCGGTGGCGCGCTTACGGCGATCTGGCGCACAGGGCCAGGAAGCGGCGCGGACCGGGAGCCTATAGACTGTTGCGTCGCCAGGGAAAAGCCGAACGGTAAGCCCTGGGCCAGTTCGGTTCATTGACCCAGGTTGGGGGACCCGCGTTTTGGGGACGCCAGCCCTGGCGCGCGCTGGCGAACATGCGCTCTACTTCCGGAAGGGGTGGGCCGGTCTAATCCAGACGGGGCCTGGGGATCTGCGTTGAACACTGATCGGGGCGCGACCGCGGACGTCCGCACGCCTTTGGCGCGGCGTCTGCTGACCATGGTGGCGATCCTGTCGATCGCGGTGACGGGCGTGGCCACGGCGGCGGCGTTCGTGTTCGTGCGCGAGAGCGCGGCCGAAACCCAGCGCCGGCACCTGGCCGAATATGTCGGCGAGCGGGTCAAGACCGAGGATCGTCTGTTTTCCGACCTGGTGAAGGTGCATGCGGCGGCGGCCGGCGCCTTGTCCCGGCGGCTGGACCAGGGCGCGGATCCGCGCGCGGCGGTTCGGTTCGACCAGCTTTTCCCCGACCACGGCGACGGCACGCGGCGTTCGGCGCCGGCCCTGTTCGACGGGGCGCGGCTGGGCGATCGCTTCATCTATGGGATCGGGGCCTTTCTCTCCAAGGCGGCGACGCTGGGGCCCGTCGATCGGTCGCTGTACCTGTCGGCCCTGGACGTGGTCGCCGCCACGGGCGAGGCCGAGATCGGCCACTACGACAACTTCTATTTCTTCACGCCCGACATGCGGCTGATGATGTTCGGACCGCGCCGGCCGGATCGGCTGATGTTCTATCGCCAGGACGCGCCGGCCGATCTCAGCATCATCCACGAAGAGATCGCCCAGCTGGTCCTGCCGGAGAACAATCCCGAGCGGATCATGATGTGCACCAAGCTGCGGCGGATGATCACCGATCCCAGCGGCAACAGCCTGAACGCGGCCTGCGTGACGCCCTTCCACTACAAGGGCCGGTTCCTGGGTGCGTTCGGCACCAGCCTGTCGCTGGACAGCTACCTGCTGCGGGCCGTCGCCGACGCCCTGCCGGGCGGACGCAACATGATCGTCACCGACGATGGCGAGGTGGTCGCGGCCCAGGGGCTGGCGCGCAAGGGCGTGGTCGACGCCGACGTCCTGCGCCGCTTCGAGGCCGAAAACAGGCTGAAGCCCCTGATCGAACGCATCCGCGCCGAGCAGCAGCCGGTCGGAACGGTGCTGTCGCCGGATGGAACGAGACTGGTGGCCTATGGGCGCATGGCCGAGCCGGGCTGGTGGTTCCTGATGGCCTTTCCGTCGGGCGACATCGTGTGGTCGTCGCTGAAGACCGCCTCCTGGGTGCTGCTGTTCGGCTTCGTCGGCGTGGCGATCCAGGTGCTGCTGCTCTACCGCCTGACCAACCAGATGGTGGCCGCGCCGCTGGGGGCCCTGGCCCAGGCGCAGCGTCAGGACGACACGGCGGCGGCTTCGGCGATCGAGGCCCGCGACGACGAGATCGGGGCCCTGGCCCGCACTCTGCGCGGCGAGCGCGATCGCAATGTCGAGCTGCGCCGTTCGCTGGAGGAGCGCGTCACCGAGCGCACGATCGAGCTGGAGCGCGCCAACCAGGCCAAGTCGGTGTTCCTGGCCAACATGTCCCACGAACTGCGCACGCCGCTGAACGGGGTGATCGCCATCGGCGACCGCCTGGCCGACGAGGAGGATCCGACCGCCCGCCGCGAGATGGCCGCGCTGGTCTCGTCGTCGGGCCGCCTGCTGGAGCAGGTGCTGGGCGACATCCTGGACGTGTCAAAGATCGAGGCCGGCGAGTTCCAGCTCAATCCAGCGCCGTTCGACCTCGTTCAGCTGGTCGGCGGCATGGCCGAGCTGCACGCTGCGGCGGCCCAGGCCAAGCATCTGACCTTGCGCTGGTCGGTCTCCCCGGACGCCGAGGGGACCTATGAAGGCGATGCGGGGCGGATCAGCCAGATCCTGTCCAACCTGCTGGCCAATGCCGTGAAGTTCACCGGCGACGGCGAGGTGTCGCTGGATGTCGATTGTGTCGATGGCGATCTGCGCTTCGTGGTGCGCGACACCGGCGTCGGCTTCGACGGCGATGTCCGCAAGCGGCTGTTCAAGCGCTTCGTTCAGGCCGATCAGTCGATCACCCGGCAGTTCGGCGGCACGGGCCTGGGCCTCTCCATCTGCGCGGCCCTGGCCGAGATGATGGGCGGCGGCATCAGCGCGGAGTCGACGCCCGGGCGGGGCGCGCGGTTCGAGGTCGTGCTGCCGCTGCCGCGTTCGGCCGACGCCGCGCCCAAGCATGAAGCCGAAAGCCAGGACGAGGTCTCGCTGGAGGGAATGCGGGTGCTGGTCGCCGAGGACCATCCGACCAACCGCAAGGTCGTGGAGATCGTGCTGGAACCGTTCGGCGTCGATCTGACCATGGTCGAGGACGGGCAGGCGGCGCTGGACGCCCTGGATCACGCCCGCTTCGACGCGGTGCTGATGGACATGCAGATGCCGGTGATGGATGGCCTGACCGCCACCCGCGCCATCCGCGCCCGCGAGGCGGCTTCGGGGGCTGGGCGGACGCTGGTTATCATGCTGACCGCCAACGCCATGGAGGAGCATGTCGCCGCCGCCCACGCCGCCGGCGCCGACCTGCACCTGGCCAAGCCGCTGCATCCGGGTCAGTTGCTGGAAGCCCTGGCGCGGGTGCGGCGCGTCTAGAACTCCGCAAACACCGCCCGGCCGACATCGGCGACGATGGCTTCGCGCGCCGCCATGTCCTGGGTCGAGGCGGTCAGGAAGATCACGAAGGCGATGCGCTGGCCGCCCTTCAGCTCGGCGACCGCCAGGCTGTGGATCGACGGCGAGACGCCCAGATTGACCGGCGAGGTCCCGGCGCTCTGGATCAGACGCGCGCCCTTGGGCAGGGCGGCGGTCAGATAGCCCGGGTCGCGGCCCAGCAGCCGGGCGGCGTCGGGGCGGGTGACGATCTCGCGGTTCAGGAAGGCTTCCAGCAGCCGGATCATGCCGATCGGCGTGGCGGTGTCGCGCTGGTCGGCGCCGCGCTCGCGGCCGGCCTTGGCGCGGTCTTCGGCCGGCACCGAGGCGATCGCCTTCTGCCAGGCGTCTTCGGTCTTCCAGGGGGGGGGGAAGGAGCCCAGGCCGGGGGCGCGGGGGGCGACCTGGCGGGGATAGCGGCCGACGCTGACATGATCCAGCCGCTCGACCTGCAGCCAGCCGCTGACGCCGCCGGGACCACCGACGCGCCGGGTCAGGACGTCGAGGGCGGTGGTGTCGCCGGCCCGGGCCAGGGCCTCCAGCTCGGCGATGGTATAGGTCGTGCGGCCCGGCCAGGCGTCGGCCACGGCGCTCGGTGGTGGCGACAGGTCGACGTCGCGGACGGTGATGGTCTCGGTCGGTTGCAGGTGGCCCGCCTCCAGCTCCGACATCACCGTCGCCAGGATTGGGATGCGGGCCGCAGCCCCCAGCGGGAATGGCCGCTCGCCGTTGAACGCCCACAGCTGCCGGGTGCCCAGGTCGATGACCGCCACGCCCAGCGTGGCCGGCGCGGCGCGGGCCGCGATGTCCTCCATGCGCTTCTGCAGGGCCTTGGGATCGATGGCGGGCTCTTCCTGGCCCAGCATCGGCTTCTCGCCGCAGGCGGCGAGCAGGGGGAGGGCGACGAAGGCGGTCAGGAGGGCGCGGCGCGACATGCGGGCTAAACGCGGCTGTAGCGGTTCGGCTGCGCGCTAAAGCTTGCATAGAGCGTGCGGTCGGCGGCAAAGGGTGCGGATGACCGACGAAGCGCCCATCAAGCCCGTGCCGCCTTGCGTGATCCTCAACGAGCCCCAACTGGCGGAGAACATCGGCGCCGTGGCGCGGGTGATGGCCAATTTCGGGCTCTATGATCTGCGCCTGGTGCGGCCGCGCGATGGCTGGCCCCAAGAGCGGGCCTGGGCCAGCGCCTCGGGCGCCAGCTGGCCGCTCGACGACGCCAAGGTGTTCGACAGCCTGGAGGCGGCGATCGCCGACCTGAAGCTGGTCTATGCCACCACAGCCCGGCCGCGCGAGACGCGCCTGCCGGTCTACACGCCGCGCGAAAGCGCCAACCACCTGGCCGATGACGTCGCCCAGGGCCGCGCCGTCGGCCTGCTGTTCGGCGGCGAGCGGGCGGGTCTGGAGACCCACGACATCGCCCTGTGCCAGGCCATCGTCTCGATCCCGATCGACGAGCGATTCCGGTCGCTGAACCTGGCCCAAGCCGTGTCGATCAACGCCTACGAATGGAAGATGACCCAGGACGACCGGCCCTGGAAGAAGTTCGAGCAGAATGTCGAGGAGCCCGCCGACCAGGCGACCCTGCTGGGCCTATACGAGCATCTGGAAGGCGAGCTGGACAAGGCCGGCTTCTACCATCCGCCCGAGAAGAAGCCGTCGATGGTGCGCAACCTGCGCGTCCCGTTGGCCCGCGCGCGCTTGAGCGACCAGGAAGTCCGCACCCTCCGCGGCGTGATCACCGCGCTCAGCAAGGGCCGCGGCCGCGTGCTGGCCAAGCTTGCGGCGGCGAAGGCGACCAAGACGGAAGGCGAAGGCTAGGGCTCCTTAAGGATCTGAAGCGGCGAGGTTTTTGACGCCGATCATCCGCTGGCGGAGCAGGCGGGCGCACGGTTTCTGCGTGATCGACGCAAGGAGCCCTTCATGATCCCCGACGCCAGAACCCTCGTCGTCGTCGCCGACGGCCACCGCGCCCGCCTGCTGGAGCAGGCCCGGATCGACGGCCCGCTGCACGACCGCCCCGAGTGGCTGCCGGGCCTGCGCGAGCACCACGAGCACATCGGTCCCAGCCACATCGTCCATGCCGGCGATGCGCGCGACCGGGCTGAAAAAGCCTTCCTGCGCGACCTGGGCAAGAAGCTTGACGACCTGATCTGCCGGCAAGCGTTCGATCAGGTGATCCTGGTGGCGCCGCCGCGGGCCCTGGGCCACCTGCGCGGATCGCTGTCGTCGCCGGTCGCTCGCAAGGTGATCGGCTCGGACGCTCACGAGCGCGTCGACGCCACCATCATCACCTTGCAGGAAGTGGTTCACGCCGCACGTCACGCCCGGGCAGCGTAACGTCGCAGCGTGTGGGGGCGGACCGGAGGTCGACCTCCTCCCCCGATTTCCGGTCCAGCTCCCGGCTTGCCTCCCGGGTCGATAGCGCGTTCACTGCCTCTCAAACAAATGTTGGGGAGGGCGGCATGAACCGTCGGGAACTGCTGGCTGCGGCCGGTGCGCTGGGCTTTGCACCCGTGTTTGCGAACGCAGCAGAGGGTGACGCCACCGCCGCGCGCGACGCCTATCTCTATGCCCTGCCGCTGATCGAGATGGCCACGACCCGGGCGCGGACGCTGAAGGCGCCCGGCGCGGCGATCAACACTCTGACCCACACCCGGACGCTGGCCGACCACACCAGCCGCGCGGTCACCGCGCCCAACAACGACACCCTCTATTCGACGGCCTTCCTGGATCTCTCCAAGGGGCCGGTCACCCTGACCATCCCGCCGCTGGGCGCGCGCTACTACAGCGTGGCGGTCATGGACATGTTCACCAACAACAATGTGGTGCTGGGCACGCGGACGATCGGCGGGCAGGGCGGTACCTTCACCCTGTGCGGGCCGGGCCAGGCCTCGACCGGTCCGAACCCGGTGCGGATCGCCACGCCGCACGCCTGGCTGCTGGTCCGCACCCTGGTCGACGGCGACGCCGATCTGGCCGCCGCCCACAAGGCCCAGGACGGCTTCGCGGTGAAGGGGGCGGCCGCCGCGCCGGTTCCGGCCTTCGCTGTCCGCGCCGCCGGGCCATCCGACTATTTCCCCGCCGCCCGCGCGCTGCTGGCCAGCGATCCGGCACCGGCGACCGACGCAAAGATCCTGGCCCGCACCGCCGCCTTCCTGGGCGCGGGGCCGTTCGACGCCGCCGCCGCTGCGGCCGGGATCGAGCAGGCGAAGATGATCGCGATGTTCGCGCGCGGCCGGCAGGTGTTCACCGGCGGCTGGTCGTACCCGCGGCCGAACCTGGGCGATTACGGCCAGGACTATCTCTATCGCGCCATCGTCGCCTTGCAGGGCCTGGGCGCGCTGCCTGTGGCGGAAGCCTCGTACCTGAAGGCGGCCGGCGACGATGGGGCTGGGACCTTCACCGGCGACGGCCTCTATCGCCTGAGCCTGCCGGCCCAGCTGCCGCTGGACGGCTTCTGGTCGCTGTCCATGTACGAAGCCCTGCCGGACGGGCAGTTCTTCTTCACCGACAATCCGCTGAAGCGCTACACGATCGGCGATCGCACGCCGGGCCTGAAGCGCAACGCCGATGGATCACTGGATCTGTGGATCGGCCGCAGCGATCCCGGCGGCGAGCGCAGCGCCAACTGGCTGCCGGCGCCCAAGTCCGGGCCGTTCGCGCTCTATCTGCGGGCCTATCTGCCGCGCGCCGAACTGCTGGACGGCCGCTTCCGCGTGCCGGCGATCGTCAAGGTCTAGCCGGCGACGGCCAGGCTGCGCTCCAGGTGCTCGACCAGCAGGCGCACCTTGGCGGGCAGCAGGCGCAGATGCGGATAGACGGCCCAGACGCCCTCGTCGGCCGGCCGGGCGTCTTCCAGCACCGCCACCAAGCGGCCGTCGGCGATGGCGGCGTCGACATAGAAGTTGGGCAGTTGGCAGATCCCCAGCCCCTGCAGCGCCGCGTCTAGCACCGCCTGACCGCTGTTGCAGCGCCAACGCCCCTGCGGCTTGAAGGCGATCTCGCGCTCGCCCTCCGCCGAGGTCTCCCGCAGCGGCCAGGTGTCGGTGGCGCCCAGCACGCAGGCGTGCAGCGACAGGTGGGCGACGGTCTGGGGCGCCCGGGCGCGGGCGGCATAGGCGGGCGCGGCGCAGAGGCGGCGCGGGCGCGAGGTCACGCGCTTGGCGATCAGCCGGCTGTCGGTCAGGCGGCCGAAGCGGATAGCCAGGTCGAACCCCTCCGAAACGATGTCGCGCACCGCGTCGTCCAGGGCGATCTCGATCGACAGCTTGGGGTGGGCCAGCAGGAAGCCGTTGACCGCCGGGGCCACGAACCGCTCGCCATAGGCCGTCGAGCAGGTCATGCGCAGCAGGCCCTTCAGCTCGGCGTCCTCTTCGCCGACGGCGGCCAGGGCCTCGTCGCGATCCAGGATCAGCTGGCGGCAGCGGGCCAGGAAGGCGCGGCCGGCGTCGGTCAGGCTGACCCTTCGCGTGGTGCGGTAGAGCAGGCGGGTCTGCAGCCGCTCCTCCAGGCCCGCCACGGCGCGGCTGACGCCCGAGGTCGATAGGCTTAAGCGCCGCGCGCCTTCCGAGAAGCTCTCGGCCTCGGCCGTGGCCACGAATTCGTCGATCCCGTCCCAGCGGCTCATGGCGCGGACATGCATGCATTGTCCTTCCTGAGCAACAATGTTTTGCGCTGACAGGGATTATCGACGAGCGCCGTACGGCGTACCAAGATCGCCGCAAATCCTGAGGAGCTCTCCCGATGAAGACCCGCGCCGCCGTCGCCTTCGAAGCCAAGAAGCCGCTGGAGATCGTCGAGGTCGATCTGGAAGGGCCCAAGGCCGGCGAGGTCCTGGTCGAGATCAAGGCCACCGGCGTCTGCCACACCGACGCCTACACCCTGGACGGCCTGGACAGCGAAGGCCTGTTCCCCTCGATCCTGGGCCATGAAGGCGCGGGCGTGGTGGTCGAGGTCGGTGCGGGCGTCACCTCGGTGGCGGTCGGCGATCACGTGATCCCGCTCTACACGCCTGAATGCCGCCAGTGCAAAAGCTGCCTTTCCGGCAAGACCAACCTGTGCACGGCGATCCGCGCCACCCAGGGCAAGGGCCTGATGCCCGATGGCACGAGCCGCTTCTCCTACAAGGGCCAGACCATCCACCACTACATGGGCTGCTCGACCTTCTCGAACTACACGGTCCTGCCCGAGATCGCGGTCGCCAAGATCCGCCGCGACGCCCCGTTCAAGAGCGCCTGCTACTGCGGCTGCGGCGTGACCACTGGCGTCGGCGCCGTCACCAACACCGCCAAGGTCGAGCCGGGCTCGAACGTCATCGTCTTCGGTCTGGGCGGCATCGGCCTGAACGTCATTCAAGGCGCCAAGCTGGTCGGCGCCAACATGATCGTCGGCGTGGACATCAATCCCGACCGCGAGGAATGGGGCCGCAAGTTCGGCATGACCCACTTCGTCAACCCGAAGGACGTCTCGGGCGACCTGGTCGCGCACCTGGTGGCCCTGACGGACGGCGGCGCCGACTACACCTTCGACGCCACGGGCAACACCACGGTCATGCGCCAGGCGCTGGAAGCCTGCCACCGCGGCTGGGGCGAGAGCATCATCATCGGCGTGGCCGAGGCTGGCAAGGAGATCGCCACCCGTCCGTTCCAGCTGGTCACTGGCCGGGTCTGGAAGGGCACGGCCTTCGGCGGCGCGCGCGGCCGCACCGACACGCCCAAGATCGTCGACTGGTACATGGACGGCAAGATCCAGATCGACCCGATGATCACCCACGTCCTGCCGCTGGAAGACATCAACAAGGCCTTCGACCTGATGCACGCGGGCGAGAGCATCCGCACCGTGGTGACGTTCTGAAGATGACTGTCGAAACCCTCGCCACCCACCGCGTCCATGGCGGCACGCTGCGTTACGCCAAGCACGCCAGCGCCAGCACCGGCACGCCGATGAAGTTCACGGTGTGGACGCCGGATGGCGAGGGGCCGTTCCCCTATCTGGTCTGGCTGTCGGGCCTGACCTGCACCGAGGACAATTTCACGGTGAAGTCGGGGGTCTACGCATATGCGGCCCAGCATGGGATCGCGATCGTCGCGCCCGACACCTCGCCGCGGGGGGAAGGCGTCGCCGACGATCCGGCCTACGACCTGGGGCAGGGCGCCGGCTTCTATGTCGACGCCACGCAAGAACCGTGGGCGCCGCACTTCCAGATGTATTCGTACATCATCAAGGACCTGCTGGAGGCCGTTGACGGCGCCTTCCCGCTGGATCCGGCGCGGCGGGGGATCTTCGGCCATTCGATGGGCGGTCACGGGGCGCTGACCCTCGCCTTGCGCGAGCCGGACCTGTTCAAGTCGGTCAGCGCGTTCTCGCCGATCGTCTCGCCGCTGAACTGCCCCTGGGGCGACAAGGCGATGACGGCGTATCTCGGCCCCGATCGCGCCCTGTGGGCGGCGCACGACGCCTGTGCGCTGATCGCGGACGGCCAGGGCGCGGCGTTCGACGACATCCTGATCGACCAGGGGCTGGCCGACAGTTTCCTGGAAAGCCAGCTGAAGCCCGAGCTGATCGAAGCCGCCGCCGCCCAGGCCGGCCGCAAGGTCACCGTCCGCCGCCAGGCTGGCTACGACCACAGCTACTTCTTCATCTCGACCTTCATCGGCGATCACGTGGCGTTCCACGCGGCGCGGCTCTAGGCGGTCGCTTCCTTCAGGCAGGGGGCGTGGAACAGCGCTCCGCTCCAGGCGCCTTGCAGGGTGCGGGCGGCGACGATCAGCCAGGCGCCGGTCAGCGCCGCCGCCAGGAGATGGCCGAAGGTCAGTAGGCTGAGGATCGGCAGGATCCCCGCCAGCCGCAGCGTCGCCAGGGTGAAGGCGCCCAGCGGGAAGATGTAGGCCCACCAGCCGAGATTGAACGGCAGGCCCAGCTTGATCTGCCGCAGGGTCGCCAGGGTCGCGGTGGCTAGCCACCACAGGCCGTAGCCCCACATCAGCAAGGCGCCCAGCAAGCTCGCGCCCCGGAACGCGGCCGCGTAGGCGCCAAGGCCTGTTCCGTTCAAGGCGTCCGGCGCGGCCTCGCCCAGCAGCAACAGGCCCAGGGCGCCAGTGGCCAGCGGACCCAGGGCCAGCCAGCTGGTGGCGGCCATGCCGGCCTCGGGCAGCTTGTGCAGGGCCATGCGCAGCACCAGGATCACCAGGACCCCCAGGGCCAGTGGAGCCGAGAGCGCCCACAGGGCGTAGCTGGACACCAGCACCTCCAGCTTCAGGGCCGGATCGGTCAGGTGCGGGATCAAGAGGCCGCCGCTGGCCGCCGCCACCTCGGCGGGCACGATCGGCAGCAGCCAGACGGCGGTCATCCGCTCGATGCCGTGGTCGTGGCGGGTGAACATCAGGAACGGCACCAGCAGGCCGCAGCCGACCGACAGCGCCACGTCGATCCGCCACAGGGCGGCGGCGATTTCGATGGCCTTGTGACCGATCAGGTCGGGACCGAACACCAGGAAGCCGTTGACGATGGTGGCCAGGGCCATCGGCGCGCAGCCCAGGAACATCGACATCACCGGATGGTCGAAGATCCGCCGGGCGCCGTGCGGGAACAGGATCCAGCGCGCGGCGTAGAGGCCGGCAAACAGCGTGAACAGGGCGATGTTGGCCAGCAACAGGCCTTGGCCGGCCAGCTTCAGCGGGGTCTGGGCCAGGACCAGAGCGACGATGCCGGTGCCCATGCTGGCGGCGAACCAGTTGGGCGTGAACTGGCGTACGATCTCACGCGGGCTGTCGAGATGGACGAAGGGCAGGGCGGTCATGCCGTCCTGATGCGCCCGCTAAACCATTCGATCCAACGCGTTCTTTTGCTTTTAATGTTCGCTTTTATCGAATGATTGTGCGATCGCCAGGAACGCTTCGCCCGCCTTGCCCCGCCAGCGGTCCTTGTGGCGCACTAGCCAATAGGCGCGGGGCGGCAGGTCGAAGGGGACCTCGACCAGGGTTCCGGCGGCCAGGCTGGCGGCGGCGACGCTGCGCGACAGCACGCCCGCGCCCATGCCGGCTTCGATCGCCCCGCGCACCGGCTCGTTGTCGGGCAGGGTGACGGCGATCGTCAGCGTCGAGGCGTCGAGGCCCGAGCGCGCCAAGAGCAGGTCGAACACCGTCCGCGTCCCCGAGCCCGGCTCGCGCAGCACCCAGGGCGTGGCGGCCAGGTCCGCCAGCGCCGGACGGGCCGTGGCCCAGGGGTGATCGGGCGCCACCAGAACGGCGGGCTGGTCATGGTCGACGACGCCGACCTCCAGCGCCGGGCCCGTGACCTCGCCCTCGACGAAACCCAGCTCGGCCAGGCCCTCGGCGACGGCCTGCGCCACCTGGCGGGTGTTGCCGATCGTGACGTCCAGCACGATCCCCGGCCAGGCGCGACGGAAGGCGGCAAGGCGCTTGGGCAGCCAGTAGCTGGCGATGGTCTGGCTGGCCTGGATGGTCAGGCGCCCGCGCGACAGGTCGCCCAGGTTGCTCAGCGCGGCTTCCGCCGCCTCGGCCCGGGCCAGCACTGCCTTGGCCTCGGAGAGGAACACCTGGCCGGCGGGATTGAGCACCACGTTGCGGCCGACCCGGTCCAGCAAGCTGACCCCGTGCCGGGCCTCCAACGCCGCCACCGCGCTCGACACCGCCGACTGGGTCAGGTTCAGCTCACGCGCCGCCTGGGTCACGTGCTGCCGCTCGGCCACGGCCACGAAGATGCGAAGCTGCTCCAGGGTCATGGGCGCAGGTGTAGGGCAAGTCGCCCCCGTTCGCATTGACTCACAGGCCCCATTCCCCCATAAACCGCGCCTTCACGCCGCCGGCTCGCCGGACGGCGCGAAAACCGCATACGGATTGACCCGAAGCCGCCGTTGAGATCGCACCTCTTTTCAAGGGGAGCCGGCCCGGATCGAATAGAAGAGTGACCTATGTCCAAGCGCCATAGCGCCAAGTACAAAATCGACCGCCGTATGGGTGAAAACCTGTGGGGCCGTCCCAAGTCCCCGGTCAACCAACGCTCGTACGGCCCCGGCCAGCACGGCCAACGCCGCAAGCAGAAGGTTTCGGACTTCGGCCTGCAGCTGCGCGCCAAGCAAAAGCTGAAGGGCTACTACGGCAACCTGACCGAGAAGCAATTCTCGCGCACCTACGAGGAAGCTGCTCGCCGCAAGGGCAACACCTCGGAGAACCTGATCTCGCTGCTCGAGTCGCGTCTGGACGCCATCGTCTATCGCGCCAAGTTCGTGCCGACCGTGTTCGCCGCCCGCCAGTTCGTGAACCACGGCCACGTGACCGTGAACGGCAAGCGCGTGAACATCCCGTCGTACCGCTGCAAGGCTGGCGACGTGATCGCGGTCCGCGAAAAGTCGCGCAACATGGCTCTGGTCCTCGAAGCCGTCGCCTCGAACGAGCGTGACTTCGCCGAGTACGTCTCGGTCGACGCCAAGGGCCTGTCGGCCACCTTCGTCCGCGCTCCGGAACTGTCGGAAGTTCCGTATCCGGTGAAGATGGAACCGAACCTGGTCGTCGAATTCTACGCTTCGTAAGCGTCGGATCCGAACCCAATACGGAAAAGGCCCCGGAGCGATCCGGGGCCTTTTTTGTATCTCGCTCGCCCGGCGACGATGCGCCGGGCGGCAGGATCAGTTGTACTTCTTGGCGAAGGCTTGGTCGCTCATCGTCAGATAGATGATCGCCTCGACGAAGGCGGCGATGGCCGGAACGAAGGTCCAGCAGAACACCAGGTACAGGATGCCCCAGCCCACGCGGCCCAGGTAGAACTTGTGCGCGCCCAGGCCGCCGAGCAGCAGCGCCAGGACGATGGCGACGACGCGGCTCTTGGAGCCCGCCGGAACGACGTCCGCCTGAGGCGCGCCGCAATGCGGGCACTGCGGCGCCGACTTGTGCAGGGTCTTGCCGCAGCCCAGGCAATACTTTTGTTCGGTCAGGCCGGGCGTCGGCTCGGCCTGGACGCCGGGTTTCGGCACTTCGATCGTATCGTGTTCACTCATGAACGCCCCCAGATTCAACAATAGGGTCGAGCTTATGCGAGGGCTAAGCTTAAGCTAGCAATAATCGGCGCGGCGTCCCCCGCCTTGGGGACATCCTTAAGGGGCGCACGCCTCTTGAAAGCGTCTCGATCCCTTCCCAGGTTTAGGATGCGGGACCGGGCCCCTCTGGCGAGCGAATGCAAGCGCTCGTGATGTCGGACCGCATCGGGTGTTCTCGATGTACGGGTCCGGCTGCTTCCCTCCCCCCAAGGCGCCGCCGACATCGAGGACATCCGATCCAATCGTTCTGGACTGGAGGTTTTCCGTATGCCGCTTCTGATGTGCCCCAACTGCGATGGCTCGATGCAGGCCGTGCAGCGCGCCGGCGTCGAGTTCGACATGTGCCCGCGCTGCCGCGGCGTCTGGCTGGACCGTGGCGAGCTGGAGAAGCTGATGGCGGCCGAACGCGACGACGCCCAGGCGACGTTCAGCGCCCCGCGCACCTACGACCGCCCCGACCATCACCACGATCACAAGAAGCGCTACGACGATGACGACGACGATCGTTATCGCCGCCACGGCCAGTACGGCCACCAGAAGAAGCGCTCCAGCCTCTTCGACATCTTCGACTGACGTCACCCAACCCCACAAACAGGCCGATGAACCACTTCAAGACCTACATGTTGCTGGCGGGCCTGACCGCCTTGTTCGCCGGCGCCGGCTATCTGATCGGCGGCCCGACGGGCATGGCGATCGCCCTGGTCCTGGCGCTGGCGATGAACGCCTTCTCGTACTGGAACGCCGACAAGATCGTGCTGCGGACCTATGGCGCGCAGGAGGTGGACGAGAGCCACCCCGAGCCGCTGATCCGTCACTACGCTTCGGACGTCGCCGAGATGGCGGCCAACGCCGGCCTGCCGCGTCCGCGCATCACGATCATTGAGAGCGACCAGCCCAACGCCTTCGCCACCGGCCGCGACCCTGACCATGCGGCGGTGGCGGCGACCACGGGCCTGCTGCGCCTGCTGACCCGCGACGAGATCCGCGGCGTCATGGCCCACGAGCTGGCCCACGTGAAGAACCGCGACACCCTGGTGATGACCGTGACGGCGACCATCGCCGGCGCGATCTCGGCCCTGGCCAATTTCGCGTTCTTCTTCGGCGGCTCGCGCGACGAGGAAGGCAATGGTGGCGGCATCGGCGGGATGATCGGCGCGATCGCCATCGCCATCCTGGCCCCGATCGCGGCCATGCTGGTGCAGATGGCCATCAGCCGCGCCCGCGAATACGAGGCCGACCGCATCGGCGCGGCGATCGGCGGCGACCCGGCCGCCCTGGCCCGGGCGCTGGAGAAGATCGAGGCCTATGCCCGCAGCGGCTACGAGAACCACGCCGCCGAGCGCAATCCGGCCACGGCCCACATGTTCATCATCAACCCCCTTTCGGGAAAGGGCGCGGACAATCTGTTCTCGACCCACCCGGCCACCCATAACCGCGTAGAGGCCCTGATGCGTCTGGGCGTGGGCCAACAGGCCCGCCGCCCCGCGCCAACCATTGTCCCCAGTGTTCCGCCGTCGTCCCCCCGCGGCGGAACCCGCAGCCCGGGACCTTGGGGCTAAGGCAACTCTTCGCGTCCCTCGCGCGTCCCCCCACCCCCAACGCGAGGGTCCTGGCGGCGTCGGGTCTTTGACAGACCTGGCGCCGTTTTTCTTTACGGCGCTTCGACCGGCAGCAAGCGGCTGTACTCCCACGGCCAGGGCATGCCGGTTTCGCCCAGAGCCGCCTTGACCAGCGGCGGGAAGATCCGCTGGCCGACGCCGCTGTTGGACAGCGCCACCACGCAGCGGCGGCCCTTTTCGACGCAGACCAAAATGTTGTCGGTGATGTCGTTGTGGCCGCCCTTGAAGAGCGTGTGACCGGCCGGGCCGTCGAAGGTGACCACGCCGATGCCGGCCGCCAGCTTGATCCGGGCGTTGTCGGGGTTGTCGTCCAGCGACAGGGTCGGGAACTGCTGAGCGCTCTTGATCGGCAGGCTCGCCTTGGCGAACGCGGCCCGGGCCTTGGGCGACAGGCCCCAGCCCGAGGCGATGGCCGCCGCCAGCTTGCCCATGTCGGTGACGGTGGTGTCCAGAGAGCCGGCCGCCTTGACGCTGGAGCGGTCGTCATGGGCTTCCCAGGTCCCGTCGTCCTTCTGGCCGTCGGCCAGGTTTCCGGTGAAGTCCTCGCGCCAGGTCATGCTGGATCGGGTCATGCCCAGCGGCTGGAACAGGCGGCGGTTCATGTCCTCGCCGACCTTCAGGCCAAGGCCCTGTTCCAGCACGAACTGCATCAGGTTGATGCCCTCGCCGGCATAGGCATAGCGCGTGCCGGGATCGAACTTGATGTCCAGCTTCTCGTCGGCGTTCAGCCAACGGAAGTTGGGAAAGCCCGCCGAGTGGGTCATCAGGATGCGCGGCGTGATCGCCTTCCAGCGCGGGTCGCCCGCCAGGTCGGCATATTGAGGATAGCCGGGCAGGGGCCTCTCCAGATAGGCGCTGATCGGCGTGTCGAGGTCGATCTTCCCCTCGTCGACCAGCATCATCAGATAGTAGGCAAAGGCCGTCTTGGTCAGCGAGGCGGCGTACATGATCGTGTCGGGCGTCAGCGGCTCGCCCTTGGCGTTGCGCGCGCCCCTGGCGACGACGTGGGCGACCTTGCCGTCCTCGATCACGGCCACCGCGACGCCGGGGATCTTGCCCACGGCCATCAGCCGGTCGAGCTCGGCGTCCAACTTGCCGTGGTCGGCGGCGACGGCGGGCAGGGCGAGGGCGCTGGCCATGGCGGCGGCCAGGAAAGCAGGACTGAGACGCACAGGAACTTTCCCCCTACAGGCTGGCCATGTCGCCAGCGGTGGGCGATCTTCAGCCTAGTTCGGGCGGTTCGTATAGAGGTCGATGAACGTCGTTTTTTCACGCAGAGGTTTTGTACTCGCCGGCTCGGCCTTGGTCGTGGCTGGCTGCGCGACGACGGCGCGATCCGTGCTGCTGCCTGCGGCGCCGGGGGAGACCTGGGCGGAGCTGGAGCCGCTGCTGTTGGTCGAGGCTGGGCTGGATGCCTTGACGATCGGCGTGCGGTCCAGGGGCTGCGCCGCCAAGGCCGACTTCGTCTTCCGCGTGGATCGGAGGAATGGCCACGCGGTGGTCGCCTTCGCACGTCGCCGCGTGGAGACCTGCAAGGGGCCGCTGGGCCAAGCTAGCCTGCGGTTCGGCTATGACGAGCTGGGATTGCAACCGGGAGAAGCGGTGGTGATCGCTAATCCGGTTTCCTCTGGCCAGTAACACCTCACCCGTCATCCCGCGCTTTATGCGCGGGACCCATGGTTCAGCTTTCACGTGAAGGTTTCGATCCGCGCTTCACTTGCGGCGGACAGATGGGTCCCCCGCACAAAGCGCGGGAG
>CAZRPD010000122.1:0-16428 GCA_964601775.1 uncultured Caulobacter sp.
CCGCCTTGCCGGGGCGGCGGCCTCCCAGTCGGCGCCGCCGCCGCGACCGGCGATGGCGATCGGACCGCTGGGACCGACCACGGCGATCGCCGCGGCTTCGCCGCCGGCGGCGCGCAGCGCGGTCTCGGCCGCGTCCATGGTGGCGCCGGGTTCGCGCTTGATCAGGTCGGCGGCGGCGGAAAGGCCGGCGCGCTGGGCGGCCAGGTTGGCCTCGACGCGGCTGGCGATCAGGCTGGCCTGGGCGGCCAACGGCGCGCCGCCCGGGTGGGGCGGGGCCCCGACGGGGGGCGGGAGCGGCGGGGCCCGGGCGGCCGTCGGCGCGCGGCCGGGCTGGGCCGAGGCCCCGTCCTGCAGGCGCTTGACGCCGAAGGCGGTGTAGACCGCCAGCAACAGCAGGGCCGCCAGGATGGCGATGCGGATGAACACCTGCGACGAGCCCGGCACGGACTTTGACCGCACGGCCGAAGGCCCGGCCGGTCCGGCTGCCGCCGGCCCCCCGTGTCTCGCCATGCCCCTGTCCAAACCACCCGGCTCCCGTAAATCCCGCGGCGAGTCACTTCGCCGACATGGTGAATCTACATGACGGGCGACGGCGACGTCACTGTGGAACAAGCCGATTCCGCGCGTGTGAGCCTATTGGTCGCAACGTAAGGGGCGCCTTTCGACACCCCCCAGGGTCAGCCGAGCGCCTTGGTCGCCAGTTCCAGCACGTTCTTGGACAGGTTGGGATGGTCGGCGACGCGCTGCAGCTGCTCGCGCATCAGGGCGCTCAGCGCGGGCTTGTAGCGCCGCCAGGCGCCCAGCGGCTCGACCAGGCGCGCGGCCGTCATCGGATTGAACGCGTCGACCGCCAGCACCTGATCGGCCAGGAAGCGGTAGCCGGCCCCGCTGGCGTCGTGGAACCGCGCGGGATTGTAGTTGGCGAAGGTCGAGACCAGGGCCCGCAGGCGGTTGGGATTGGTCGGTTCGAAATCGGGGTGCGTCGTCAGCCCCACAACCCGCGCCAGGGCGCCGTCCGACGGGTCGTAGGCCTGCAGGGCGAACCACTTGTCCAGCACCAGCGGCTCCGCGCGCCAGTTGGAGTGGAACCTGCCCAGCATCTGATCGCGGGAGGGATCCTGGCTGACGACCAGCGCATGCAGGCCGCCGATCTGGTCGGTCATGTTGCCGGCCGCGCCGAAGTGGCCGATCAGGCGCTCCACGTTGTCCGCGTGCGGATCGGCGGCCAGCAGCTCGGCGCAGCCGTTGCGCAGGGCCCGGCGGCCGGCGGCCTCGGCGCTGTCGGAGAACGGGCCGCTGTTCTGCATCTCGCCATGCAGTCGGCGCAGCAGGTCGCCGAGGTGGACGGCGATGCGGGCGCGAAGCTGGCCGCGCGCGTCGTGTAGCGCCGCCGGATCGGCAGGATCGGACATCAAGGCCAGGTCCGGTTCCGAGGGCAGGGCCAGCAACTGAGCCTTGAAGGCCGGTTCGGCGGTCTCGTCGACCAGGGCGCGGCCCAAGGCCTCGGCGTAGCGTTCCTCGCCGACCTCGTCCGGGGCGCCTGCGGCGCGGGCCAGGATCAAGTCGCGCGCCAGGCTCTGGCCGGCGTCCCAGCGGTTGAAGAGGTCGGTGTCCATGGCGAACACGATGTAGCGGTCGGCGGGACGGGCGTCGGTCGACAGGTTCACCGGCGCCGAGAAGCCGCGCAGGGCGGAGACCACGGGCTCGCTGGACACGCCGGTCCAGCGCACGCTGGCCGTCGCCGCGTCCAGCAGGACGGTCTCGGTGTCGCGCAGGACCACGCCGTCCGCCGACAGCAGGCCCACCTTCACCGGGATCGGCAGGGGGGCCTTGATCGGCTGCTCCGGCGTGGGTGCGGTCGATTGCGTCAGCGACAGGGTCACGCTCCCCTCGGCGGCGTCATAGGTCGTTTCCAGAGTGACCGCCGGGGTGCCGGCCTGCTCGTACCAGCCGAAGAAGTGCGTCAGGTCTTGGCCAGAGGCCTCGGCGAAGCAGGCGATGAAGGCCTCGACCGTGGTCGCCTCGCCGTCGTGGCGTTCGAAATAAAGGTCGCAGCCCTTGCGGAACGCCTGGTCGCCGACGATCGTCTTCAGCATACGGATGATCTCCGCGCCCTTTTCGTAGATCGTGGCCGTGTAGAAGTTGTCGATCTTCACATAGCTGGACGGGCGCACCGGATGGGCCAGCGGGCCGGCGTCCTCGGCGAACTGCCGCGCGCGCAGGGCTCGCACGGCCTTGATGCGCTGCACCGCCTCGCCGCGCATGTCGGCGCTGAAGCTCTGGTCGCGGAAGACCGTGAAGCCCTCCTTCAGGCACAGCTGGAACCAGTCGCGGCAGGTGATGCGGTTGCCGGTCCAGTTGTGGAAATATTCGTGGGCGACCACGGCCTCGATCCGCTCGTAGTCGAGGTCGGTCGCGGTGTGCGGATCGGCCAGCAGGAGCGAGCTGTTGAAGATGTTCAGCCCCTTGTTCTCCATGGCCCCGAAGTTGAAGTCGCGCACGGCCACGATCATGAACAGGTCCAGGTCGTACTCGCGGCCGAAGACCTCTTCGTCCCAGGTCATGGCCCGCTTCAGGCTGTCCAGGGCGTAGGCCGCGCGCGAGGCCTGGCCGGGATCGACGAACACGCGCAGCGCCACTTCGCGGCCGCTCATGGTGATGAACTTGTCGGCCAGCACGTCCAGGTCGCCGGCCACCAGGGCGAACAGGTAGCAGGGCTTGGGGAAGGGGTCGGTCCACTCCAGGAAGTGGCGGATGTCGCCGACGTTGCCCGCGGCGCCGGGATTGCCGTTGCTCAGCAGGTGCGGGAAGCGGCGGTCGGCCTCGATGCGCACGGTGTAGCGCGACAGCACGTCCGGCCGGTCGGGGAAGTAGGTGATGGTGCGGAAGCCCTCGGCCTCGCACTGGGTGCAGTAGCGGCCGCCGGACATGTAGAGGCCCATCAGCGCCTTGTTGGCCGACGGATTGATCTCGACCTCGGTGGTCAGCGCGAACCGGTCGGGAACGTCCGGGATCGTCAGGTGCTCTGCGTCGAGGGCGTAATGGTCAGCGCTCAGCGCCTGGCCGTCGATGGCGACCGACAGCAGCTTCAGGCGCTCGCCGTTCAGCACCAGGGGTTCGCCCGCCTCGCCCGTCCGGCGGATCGTCAGCTCGGCCCTGACCCTGGTTTGCGTCGGGTCAAGGTCGAAGACCAGCCGGGTCGTCTCGATGTCGAAGGGATACGGGCGGTAATCCGCCAGGCGGACGGCTTGGGGCGTGTCGGTGCGCATTCCCCTAACCTAGTCCTCCGGACCGGCCTTCGCGAGGGCGGCTTGACGTCGGTAGGCGAATTAATGGCAAGCTTTTCCAGTGTTTGGCGGGGGAGCGGCGATGAGCGACGATCGGGTCGGGCTGGAAGTCGGGCGGCGATGGGTGCTGCATCCCGGTCCGCTGCGCTGGCTGCGGGCCAGCGTTTGGATGGTGGTGCTGTTCGCGATCGTCACCGCCCTCTATGCCGGCATCCAGATGCTGGGCAATCCGCTGGTCCAGGGCGGCGATCCGCTGGAGGTGCTGAAGGTCGCCGGGCTGTGCGTGGCCAGCCTCGGACTCTACGCCGTGATCGTGCGCCTGACCGAGCGGCGCTGGCCCGAGGAGCTGGCCTTGCGTCCGGCGTTTGCCGAGCTGGCCATCGGCCTGGCGGTTGGGGTGGCGATGCTGAGCGCGGTGATCGCCGGCCTTTATGCGCTGGGCGTCTACGAGATCAGCGGCCCGCGCTCGGCCTCGGCCTGGGGTGCGGTGTCGATGGCCCTGCAGTCGGGGATCCTGGAGGAGCTGATGTTCCGGGCCGTGGTCATGCGCCTCTTGATGCGGGCGTTCGGGGTCTGGCCGGCCCTGGTGCTGCAGGCGGCGCTGTTCGGCGTGCTGCACCTGGCCAATCCCAACGCCACGCCGATGGCCGCCGCGGCGATCGCGGTCGAGGCGGGACTGATGCTGGCGGGCTTCTACCTGCTGACCGGGCGTCTCTGGGTGTCGATCGGCGTCCACGCCGCCTGGAACTTCACCCAGGGCTGGATCTGGGGCGCGTCGGTCTCGGGCATCCCGGTGGTCGAGAGCTGGCTGGTCAGCAATCCCAAGCCGGGCGCGCCGGAGATCCTCAGCGGCGGCGCGTTCGGGCCTGAGGCCTCGCTGCCGGCCATGGTGGTCGGGACGTTGGTGGCGGTGGTGACGCTGTGGTGGGCGTGGAAGAAGGGGAACTTCAAGGCGCGGGGAGATGGGGTTTAGGGCGATCGATCCTCCCCCGCGATGCGGGGGAGGTGGCCCGAAGGGCCGGAGGGGGCGAGCTGGACGCAAGCCGCATTAGCCCCCTCAGTCGCTCCGCGACAGCTCCCCCGCATCGCGGGGGAGCATCTGGAGCTTCAGCCCTCCGCCTTCCCCGTCGGCGCCGCCGCCGGCGCTTCCTGCAGGTACCGCTCGATCACCGTGATCTTCTCCGCCAGCGCTGACAGCGCGGGCGGCGCGTCCTCGGGATTGTCCGCCACCAAGGTCAGTACCTCGCGGGCGATGGCGTGCAGGCGCGGGGCGCTGGCGATCAGGCGGGCCTGGTGTTCCATCTTGTGCGGATCGCGGTCGTACTCCGCGCCCGGCGTGCGCCAGCCGCCCCAGTCCTGGATGTCGGTGACCACCACGGGATAGGTGCCCGGATAGGGATGGTGGGCGCAATCGCCCTCCTGCTGCCACTTGTTGCGGGCCCGCAGGACCCGCCAGTGCGAGCCAGGGTCGGCGTCCAGCGCGTCGGTCTTGTCCTCGGCCTTCAGCTCGTGGGCCTGGAACTCGCGGCCCAGGCCGACGTCGTAGGTCACCCGTACGGGCTCGTCGAAGCCCTTGGCCCAGATCGGCACGATCTTGTCGACGGTCGCCCAGCAGCCGACGCTCTCGACCCACACCCGCTGGTTCTTCTGGAAGACGGTCTTGGCCATGCGGTGGGTAACGTCCGGAAAATCGGGAAAGTCCGTATAAGAAGCGGAAATTCTTGACGCCGGGTCAATCTTTCCCTTCGCGTGAACGTCGTTCAGTGTGCCCCTCGAGACCGGTCGATAGAACCGCGTCCAGGGAGGTTGCAGTGGATTTCGACTATTCCGACGACCAGAAGTTCCTGAAGGACGAGGCCCGCAAGTTCCTCGCCGCCCATTGCGACGTCGGGGTCGTGCGCGGCGTGCTCGACAACGCCGAGCGCTCGTTCGACGAGAAACTCTGGAAGGGCGTGGCCGAGCAGGGCTGGCTGGGCGCCTGCATCCCCGAAGAGTTCAACGGCCTGGGCCTGGGACGCGTCGAGCTGTGCGCCATCGCCGAGGAACTGGGCCGCGCCGTCGCGCCGATCCCGTTCGCCTCCACCGTCTACGTGCTGGCCGAGGCGATCCTGGCCCACGGCAGCGAAACCCAGAAGACCGCGATCCTGCCGCGCATCGCCGCTGGCGAGCTGATCGGCTGCCTGGCGACCTCGGAAGGTCCCGGCGTCGTCGGTCCAGCGGCCCTGACCGCCAAGGTGGAGGGCGGCAAGCTGTCGGGGACCAAGATTCCGGTCACCGACGGCGACGTCGCCGACACCGCCCTGGTGCTGGCGAGCGAGGGCGGCCGTCCGGGCCTGTTCCTGGTCGACCTCAAGGGCGCGGGCGTGACCCGCGAAACGCTGAAGAGCCTGGATCCCACGCGCGGCGTGGCCCGCATCGTCTTCGACGGCGCGGCGGCCGAGCGGGTGGGGGAGGCCGGCGCGGGCTTCGACCTCGTCCAGGCGATCCTGGACCGCGCCGCCGTGCTGCTGGCTTTCGAACAACTGGGCGGCGCCGATCGCTGCCTGGAGATGGCCAAGGAGTATGCCATGGGCCGCTACGCCTTCGGCCGCGTGATCGCCGGCTATCAGGCGATCAAGCACAAGCTGGCCGACATGTACGTGAAGAACGAGGTCGCCCGCTCCAACGCCTATTACGGGGCCTGGGCGCTGAATGACGCCGGCGCCGACCTGCCGATCGCCGCCTCGGCGGCCCGGATCGCCGCCTCGGACGCCTTCTGGTTCGCCAGCAAGGAGAACATCCAGGTGCACGGCGGCATGGGCTTCACCTGGGACGTCGACTGCCACCTCTACTACCGCCGCTCGCGGCAGCTCAGCCTGGTCGCCGGCGCGCCCAAGGTCTGGAAGGAACGGCTGGTCAGCCAGCTCGAACAGAAGAACGCGGCTTAAGGGAGATAGAGGATCATGGATTTCAACGACTCCCCCGAAGAAGCCGCCTATCGCGACAAGGCTCGCGCCTGGCTGGCCGAAAACGCCGCCGCCCACCGCGCCAAGTTCGGCGAGCTGAAGCCCAACACGCCCGAGCACATGGCCGCCGCCAAGGACTGGCAGGCGACCAAGGCCGCCGGCGGCTATGCCTGCATCACCTGGCCCGCGGCCATCGGCGGGGGCGGCGGCACGCCGATCCAGTCGGTGATCTTCGGCCAGGAAGAGGGCAAGGCCGGCCTGGGCTACGGCTACTTCACCATTGGCCTGGGCATGTGCGTGCCGACGGTCATGGCCTTTGCCGACAGCGACACCAAGAAACGCTTCGTCTCGCCCGCCGTGAAGGGCGAGGAGATCTGGTGCCAGCTGTTCTCCGAACCGGCCGGCGGCTCGGACGTCGCGGCCCTGCGCACGCGGGCGGTCAAGGACGGCGACGAGTGGGTGATCAACGGCCAGAAGGTCTGGACCACCGGCGCCCACTACTGCGACTACGGCATCCTGCTGACCCGGACCGACCCTGACGTGCCCAAGCACAAGGGCCTGACCATGTTCTGGATCGACATGCGCGACGCCGCCGTCGAATGCCGGCCGATCCACCAGATGTCGGGCGGGCGCGAGTTCAACGAGGTCTATTTCACCGACCTGCGCGTCAAGGACAGCCAGCGGCTGGGCGAGGTCGGCGACGGCTGGAAGGTGGCTTTGGTCACCCTGATGAACGAGCGCCTGGCCGTGGGCGGCTCCAGCGGTCCGAACTATCGCGAGATCCTGAAACTGGCCCAGGAGCTGTCCGGTCCCACCGGTCCGGCGCTGAAGAACGACGCCTTCCGCGAGAAGCTGGCCGACTGGTACGTGCAGTCCGAGGGGCTGAAGTTCACCCGCTTCCGGACCATGACCGCCCTGTCGCGCGGCCAGACGCCGGGGCCGGAAAGCTCGATCGGCAAGATCATCGCCGCCAACCAGATGCAGGAGCTGGCCAACACCGCGGTGGAGATGGAGGACCAGTATGGGATCCTGATCGACCCCGACACGGCCCCGGCGGAAGGCGCGTTCCAGCAGAGCCTGATGTGGGCCCCTGGCCTGCGCATCGCTGGCGGCACCGACGAGATCCTCAAGAACATCATCGCCGAACGCGTGCTGGGCCTGCCCGGCGACGTGCGGGTCGACAAGGATGTCGCGTTCAAGGACATGCCGACGGGGCGTTAAGGGGCTTAGATCCTCCCCCGCGATGCGGGGGAGGTGGCCCAGAGGGCCGGAGGCGGCAAGCTGGGCATAGGCCGCACTAGCCCCCTCAGTCGCTCCGCGACAGCTCCCCCTCAACGCGGGGGAGCATCTTCTGAACTTCACCGAATCTATCCCCCAAAACAGGGGATTGAGCCGACAGCTAACCAGCTTAGCTGTCGGCTTTTCGACTCTAGGCCAAGAGCTTGGCCGTTGTTTTCGTCCCGCCTAAGCGGCGAAAAGTTAGGGAAATTCGCTCCCTGCGCGAACCGTGACAGTCGTGACAAAGACTTCATACCCGGATGGGCTGAGCTGACCTTGACAGTATCGAAGCGCCGGGCGCATGAGAGATCGTTGGTTTATGGTTAACGGGCAGCGGCTGAAGGGGGAGTCATGCGCGAGGCCGGCGACGCGATTGCGCGCCTTGTAAGTCTTCGCGAAGTGGTGGGGCGCGCGATCGGCGATCGCGCCGCGCTGCTGCGCCGTGCGCCGGTCGGGGCCATCGTGGCCGCGGTGGTGATCCCGCTGGTCGGCTGCGATACGGGCCCCAGTTTCTGGTTCCACAAGCGCGCCAGCGCCTGCCCGCGGCCCCAGGCCGCGCAGGGCGTCTCGGGCCAGTTCAATCAACAGCAGCAAGAGATCAGGGCCCTGCGCCAGGGCGGCTTCCGCGGCGACTTCTTCGCCCAGCTGGAGCTGGCCCGCCGCTATGAGGGCCAGCGCGCCTCGGACAAGAACCTGGAAGATCCGGTCGAGGCCGCCGTCTGGTACGGCATGGCCCTGGCCAATTCCGGCGGCTACGCCCCGATCGCCGCCTATGAGCGTCGCGGCAAGGAGCCCCGCGCAGTCTCGCGCTTCGACGACTGTCGCGCCTTCGAGCGGCGCAGCGCCTATGGAGCCCTCGACCGCCTGCTGTCGCGCATGTCGACCGAGGAGCGCGAGAAGGTCCGCAACCGCGTGATCTACGTGCTGTCGTCGCAAGGCGCGGACGGTTTCCGCACCCTGGCGCGGATCCACGACGGCTATTTCGGCCCCTATGGCGAGCCGTCCGACAACCTCCAGGCCATCGAGGCCTATGGCAAGCCCAGCCGTCCCGGCGCGCCGGCGGCGCTGGACCTGTTCCGCCGCAACGACGTCGACGCCTATCTCTACAACTACCTGGCGGTGCAGACCGGCGACGTCTCGGCCTATGTCATGCTCAAGGACTTCGAGCGGTCCTCGCCGCAGCGGGCGTCCTACGGCTCGTTCGTCGAGACCAAGGCCAAGCGCTGGATCCCGACCTACGAATTCTATCCGCCGGAATCGCCCGACAGCGGCGTGCCGCACTCCGACGAATCCGACCTGTCGGGCGAGGCGCGCGAGAGCGCCCTGGGGCGGATCAACGAGCTGCCCTTCGTCCACATCGGCGAGGCCCTGGCCTATCTGCGCGTCATCCCCAGCCCGGCGCCAGACGAGAAGCTGCTCAGCCTGAACGACGCCCAGTCGGTGCAGGCCATGCTGGGCCGCCCGAGCACGGGCCGCCTGTCGCCGATCGAGAAGGTGCGGGCCATCCAGTACGCGGCGGTCAACGGCTCGTCCAAGGCCCAGCTGGTGCTGGCGGTGATGTACTCCGAAGGCGTGGGCGTGCCGCGCGACTACGCCCGCGCCTATCACTGGTACGAGGAAGCCGAACGCCAGGGCTCGGCCGAGGCCAAGTACGCCATGTCGACCTTCTTCTCCCTGGGCGTGCAGGGCGTGGCCGACCAGGACCGCGCCAAGGCGGTGGTCTACCAGATCGACAGCGCGCTCTCGGGCTTCAAGCCGTCGGCCCATCGCCTGCAGCAACTGCTGGCCCAGGTCTCGCGTCCGCCCCGGCAGATGGCCGATCGCGGCCGCCCCTATAGCGAAAGGGACTACTGATGCGCCGCCTTGGTCGCCTGATGGCGCTGTGGGCCGTCCTGATCCTGGGCCTGGCGAGCCTCGCCGCTCCGGAGGCCGCCTTCGCCTCTCCTGACGCCCGGATCGACCAGCAGATCCGCCCGTGCTTTGGCCTGCTGATCCAGCCCAACCTGCGCGACGGCTGCAAGGTCCATTACGCCAAGCCCAAGCCCTGTGCGCGCGGCTATTACCGCTCGCGCGGCAAGTGCGTGCCCTATCGCGGCGGCGGCTATGGTCCCGGTTATGGCGGCGGCTACGGCCAGCGCGAGATCAACTGCGACTACGCCTATCCGGGCCAGGTCTCGGACGCCCTGGCGCGGCTGTATGACGGCGACACCCTGACCCTGACCTCGACCAATGGCGGGGCCTGCGTCGAGTCGCTGAACATCACCCAGTCGGTGACCATCGTGGTGCGCAACTACGCCGCCTCGCTGAACCGTCCGATCCTGATCGCCCCGGCCGACCAGCCCTGCATCAAGATCGCGCCCGGTGTGCAATATGTGGTGCTGGAAGGTCTGGGCATCGAGGCTCGCCGCGCTGGCTCGGCCTCGTGCATCGTCGGCCGCGCCACCGAGATCGCCCTGAAGGACGTGTCGATCCGCTATGACGGCGACGCCTCGGCCTTCGACGTCGGCGACAGCCGCATCGAGCTGGAGAACGCCGTCTTCATCGGCCGCACCCGCTCCGCGGTGGTCAAGGCGACCGGCACGATCATGGCTTCGAACGTCGAGATCGCCGCCACCGCCATTGGCGCTGCGTTCGAGACGGCGGGCGACAGCCGGCTGCGCGACATTCGCATCGTCCGTCTGGGCGACTGGACCGGCTCGTCACGCACCCGCAACTCGGCCGGCTTCGTGATCAGCGGCATGAACCGTCAGCAACTGGTGACCATCGACGGCCTGTATGTCGATGGCTTCTCGCGCGGCGTCTATATCGGCGGCGGCGACGAGACGACCCTGCTGCGGCCCGTGGTCCGCGACAGCGACTGGGCCGTGACCGTCGAGAGCGCCAACCTGCGCATGAGCCAGGGCGAACTCGAAGCCGTCGATGTCGGCGTCTATGTCGCCTCGGGCATCGCATATGCCAGCAACAACAAGATCGTCGGCGTCATGCGCTCGGGCCTCTATGCCGACCGCGGCGCCCAGATCCGCGCGGTGGACAACCGCATCTACGCCCGCCCCGAGGGCTGCAAGGCCCTGGTCAGCGGCTTCTTCGATGGCGAGCTGACCTGCCGTCCGTGGTTCGAGGCGCCGGAGCTGTACCGCACGCCGCGCGATCATGCCCGCCTCAGCTATGACAGCTACTGGCCCGCCGGCAATGTCGGCCCGACCCCGCTGGCCGCCAGTTCGGTTCCGGCCGAGCTGGCGCCATCCGACAAGTATGGTGACGCCGCCGCTGCCGGCCTGGCCGGTGGTCCGCCCGCACAAGGAGCGCCCCGATGAGCAAGTTCGTCCGCGTCGCCATCCTCGCCGCCGTCTCGACCCTGATGGCGGGCCAGGTTTCGGCCCAGCAGTACGCGCCCGGCTATGGCGCGCAGCCCGCGGCCATCCATCCCGCGCCGGGCTATGCGCCGGCGCAGTACGCGCCGCCCCACAATGCTCCAAACAGGCGCCGGGACGTCTGCGGTTCGCCCCTGACCGGCAAGACGCCCGACGTCATGACCTATGACAGCGCCACCGGCACCCAGGTGTTCGTCGGCGGCGGGCGCGACGGCGGCACCGACGTAGCGGCCTACAATGTCCAGACCGGCTCGGTGGCCGGCCTGTCGGGCGACCTGTCCCGCCCGGGCCTGGTGTCGTCCTGCTCGGTCGACGGCCTGACCCGCGAGTCGTACGGCGTCAGCTCCGACCGCCCAGGCCAGATCGCCCTGACCGGCCGTGACGATCGCGGCGAGCGCTACCAGTTCACCCGCGCCGACGGCCGGGTCGAGAGCTGGGATCCGCGCTACGACAACCAGTGCTTCCGCTCGGGCAGCGGCCTGTTCGGCCCGCCCGGGTCGGGTGATCGCCGATGCTGAGGACGGCGCTTGTTTTGGGTGTGCTGGCGCTGGCGGTGAGCGCCTGCTCCAAGCCCTATTATCCGCCGTACTACCCCCCGGCCGGCCCGCCGCCGCCGACGGGGCCGCATCCGGCGAACGTGACGCCGCCCCCGCCGCCGATCGATGTGGTTAGGCCGCGGATTCCCTGAGCCGCTAAGCGCCCCCTCCGTCACGATGCTGCGCATCGCGCCACCTCCCCCGCTGCGCAGGGGAGGAGAGGGTGTTTCATCCTCCCCCGTGAAACGGGGGAGGTGGATCGGCGCGGATACGCGCCGAGACGGAGGGGGCGCTACGGCGCCACCGTCTTCAAGAACTTCGGCGCAGTCCGATGCCCCGTCGCCTGCTCGTACGCATAGCCCAGGTTCAGCAGCAGCTTCTCGCTCCACGCCGGGCCTATGAACGACAGGCCCACGGGCAAGCCCGTCACGGCCCCCATCGGCACGGTCAGGTGCGGATAGCCGGCCACGGCGGGCAGGGTGGTCGAAGAGCCGCCGTAGTTGTCGCCGTTCAGCGGGTCGATGGTCCAGGCCGGGCCGGTGGTCGGGGCGACGATGGCGACCGCGCCGGTGTCTTTCAGGATCTTGTCGATGCCCTCGGGACCGGCCAGGCGCTTGGAGTCCGCCAGGGCCTTGAGATAGTCGGGATCGGAGAGGCCCTTGGTCGCTTGCGCCTTCTCGAAGGTCTCCTGGCCGAACCACTCCAGCTCCTTGGGCGTCGCCGCGTTGAAGGCGATGACGTCTGCCAGGGTGCGGGTCGGGACCTTCTTCGGATCGGTCGAGGCCAGGTAGGTCGCCAGGTCGGCCTTCAGTTCGGTGTAGAGCACCAGGCCCTCCGCCTTGCCGATCGGACCCTCGTCGAAGGTCTTGACCTCGACCAGGGTCGCGCCCTGGGCCTGCAGGTCCTTCAGCGCCCGCTCGAACACCGCATCGGTCTTGGGCGAATAGCCGGTGTAGAACCGCGCCACGGCCAGGGTGACGCCCTTCAGCGCATCCTTGGAGAGGCCGGCGGCGTAGTCGGTCTTGCGGGCATCGGCTTCCTTGGTGGCCGGGTCGGCGGGGTCGCTGCCGGCGATGATGGTCAGGATCTTGGCGGCGTCGGCGACCGTCGTGGTCATCGGGCCGGCGGTGTCCTGGCTATGGCTGATCGGCACGATGTGGGTGCGCGACACCAGGCCGACGGTGGGCTTGAGGCCGACCAGGCCGTTGATCGCCGCCGGGCAGGTGATCGAGCCGTCGGTCTCGGTGCCGATGGCCAGTGGTACGAGGCCGGCCGCCACGGCCGCGCCCGAACCGCTGGACGAGCCGCAGGCGCTGCGGTCCAGCACATAGGGGTTACGCACCGTGCCGCCGATCGCGCTCCAGCCGCTGATCGACTTGCCCGAGCGGATATTGGCCCATTCCGACAGGTTGGCCTTGCCCAGCATGACCAGGCCCGCCTCGCGCAGCCGCCTGGCCAGGGCTGCGTCGCGGCCGGTGACGTTGTTCTTCAGCGCCAGCGAGCCGGCGGTGGTGGGCAGCGGATCGGCGCTTTCGATATTGTCCTTCAGCAGGATGGGGACGCCGTGCAGGGCTGAGCGGACCTTGCCGGCCTTGCGCTCGGCGTCGAGGGCGCGGGCGTCGGCGAGGGCGTTGGGATTGGTGGCGATGACGGCGTGGAGGACGGGGTTCTTGTCGGCGATCGCTGCGAGCGCGGTTTTGGTCGCGTCCTCGGCGGTCTGGGCCTGGGCGTTCCCGGCGACGAGGGCGAGCGCGGCCAGGCAGGCGAACTTGGTCATGTGGTGGTCCCCCGGGGCCGCGGGGCTGGTGCGGCTAGAGGGAAGGATGGGGGTAAGCTGCCCCTTCGCCAATCCCCCACACCGACCTTCCCGGCGAAAGCCGGGACCCAGATTCACGCCGGGCGTTTGGTGTGGTCGCGCCAAGGGGCGTAGCCAAGATTGCGCTGGTTCGGGGTTCGATCTGGGCCCCGGCTTTCGCCGGGGAAGCGGATAGAAGTCAGACGAACACCGCCACGTTCTGCCGCGCCAACACCAGCGGCCGCCCCGCCGTGTCCCACAGGTCCATCGCCTGGGTCGAGTAGCCGTCCCCGATCGAGTCGGCCCCCGAGCGCAGGCGGCGCCGGCCGTCGGCGCCCTCGCGCGGGGGGCCCACGACATCCAGCGCCCAGGTCATGGTCGAGATCGGCCCGAAGCGCGGGAACAGGGCCATGGCCGGCGGGGGCGGGGTGTCAGCGAGCGCGATCAGGGCCGACAGCGAAGTGGCGGCCAGGTCGCGGTGGCGGATCCACAGCAGATATTCTGGCGCCTCGCCGGTCAGCGGCCGGGTGCCGCCGGCCAGCTTGACCTCGAACTGCTGGGAGAAGTGCGGCGCGCGGTTCGGGTCCGAGGGGAAGAACGGCTCGCAGTCTTCGGGCGGTGCGACGGCGGGGCAGGGGGCGTCGCGGTACGAGACCTCTGACGCCCGCGCCGCGCCGAAGGTCAGCACGCCGTGGGTGGCCACGCCCTGCTCGCCCAACAGGTCCACGGCCACGAACAGGGTCGACTTGCCCTGGCGCAGCGCCTTGACCTGGATCGACAGCTCGCCCGCCGCCGGCCCGACGAAGGCGAACTGGGCCGAGCGCAAGGGCGGGGCTTCCGGGAAGGCCCGCTGGGCGGCCTCGACGCACAGCGCGGCGCTGAGGCCGCCATAGGTGGTGCGGCCCTGCTTCCAGTCGTCGGTGACGATGGCGGAGAAGCCGTCGTCGCGGGGCGTGATTTGAGCGATGAGATCGGAATAGGCGGTCATGTCGCCTAGTTCGTTTTCTTTCGCTACGGAAGTCAACGCCCCGCGAGCGGGTTATTTCGCCGCCAGCGCCTCCGCTAGCCCCGGCGTGAACTCTGCCCCCGCCTTCACCTGCGCGGTCGAGGGCTTCAGCGCGCCGCCGATTGGCTCCGAGCGGCCGCCCAGGCAGCCCTTGAGGAACTGCTCGGCCACCGCGTTGAAGGCGATGTTGTTGACCGGCCGGGCGAAGCCGTGACCCTCGTCCGGGAACAGGACGTAGGTCACCGGGATCTTCTTGGCCTGCATGGCCGCGACGATCTGGTCGGACTCGGCCTGGTTGACGCGCGGGTCGTTGGCGCCCTGGCCGATCAGCAGCGGCTTGGTGATCGCCCCGGCGCGGTACACCGGCGAGCGGTCCTTCAGCATCTTCACGCCGTCGGGCGTCGTCGGATCGCCCATGCGCTTGTAGAACTGCTGCTTGCCGGCCTCCCAATAGGGCGGGATGGTCTTGAGCAGGGTCTCCAGGTTCGACGGTCCGACGATATCGACGCCGCAGGCGAAGGCGTCGGGCGTATAGGTCAGGCCCACCAGGGTGGCGTAGCCGCCGTACGAGCCGCCCATGATCGCCGTCTGCTTCTGGGTGGTGACGCCTTCTTTCACGGCCCAGCCGACCGCGTCGATCAGGTCGTCATGCATCTTGCCGGCCCATTCCAGATTGCCGGCGCTGATGAAGTTTTTCCCAAAGCCCGTCGAGGCCCGGTAGTTGACCGACAGCACCGCATAGCCGCGGTTGGCCAGCCACTGGTGGCCGCCGTTGTAGCCGTAGACGTCGCGCGCCCACGGACCGCCATGCACCAGCAGCACCATCGGCACGGGCTTGTCGGCCTTGCCGTCGCCATTGGCGTCCGCGCCCGGCGGCAGGGTCAGGTACGAAACCAGGGTGAGGCCGTCGCGAGCCTTGATCTCCACGGGCTTCATCGGCTGCAGCGGCGCGCCTTCCAGCTCGGGCCGACTGACGAACAGCTTGGTCAGGCTCTTGGCCTTGCGGTCATAGAGATAGGTGGCGGCCGGGGCGGTGACCGGGTCGGCCGTGACGGTCCACAGGTCGTCGGCGTCGGTGCGCGAGGTGACGTAGACGTCGCCCTTCAGCTGCTGGCCCAGGAAGTCCAGATCGCCCTTCACGGCCGGATCGATCACCGTCCAGGTGTCGCGCAGATAGTTGGCGGCATAGGCCTGGACCTGGCCGGTCTTGGGATCGGCCAGGATCTGACCGATGTCGGCCTTGGGGTCCTGGGCGATGATCTTGGTCTGGCCGGTGGCGACGTCCTGGGCGACCAGGGCGGCGGTGTCGCGACCGCGCGAGTCGATCCAGTAGAGAGTCTTGCCGTCGCGGGTGAAGCCCAGCGCCGCCGTCGTCAGCGAGTCGTCCAGACCGAAGCTGACCACCGGCTTGTCCTCGACCTTGCCGTCGACGATGCGGAAATAGTCCTGGCCGCCGTCGGGGCGGGCCTGGGCGGCGAAGCGCGGGACCAGCTTCTCGTCGGAGACGAAGCCGGCGTACTTCTCGTTCTTGAACAGCAGCGTCAGCGCGCCGGACTTCAGATCCAGGCTGTAGACGTCGTGCCAGCGCGGGTCGCGGTTGTTGACGCCGACCAGGATGCGGTCGGGAACCTCGCGGCTGACGCCCAGGATCTGGGCGCGGGTCTTCTCGAACGGGGTCAGGGTGCGCTGAGCGCCGGTGGCGATATCCACGCCGTACAGCAGGAAGTTCTCGTCGCCCCCCTTGTCGTTGACGAACAACAGCGAGGCGGAATCCGGCGACCAGAAGTAGCTGCGGATCGGCCGGGTCTTCTCGTCGGTCAGGGCCTTGGCCTTGGACGGATCGCTGCGCGGGGCGACCCACAGGTTCATGACCCCGTCGCGCGGCGCGATCCAGGCCAGGTGCTTGCCGTCGGGGCTGACCAGGCCGCGGGCGCGGCTGGGATTGCCAAACAGCTTGGCGCGCTCGATCAACGGTGCGGTGGACTGGGCCTGGGCGGTGGCGGCGGGCAGGATCGCGAGCGCCGCGACGGCGGCGAGCAGGACAGTGCGCATCGAGTGTTCCCCATGTGGAGGCTCAACCTTCGGTGAGCGAACGGGGTTAGGCAAGAGGCGAAGGCGGGGGGGGGGACGGGGCTCGCCCCCCCCCGTGGTCCGTTTGGCCCCCCCGCTTCGGGCGGAGAGGGGCACGAGGGGGTTTATCTCGCCGGGGG
>CAZRPD010000123.1:0-16361 GCA_964601775.1 uncultured Caulobacter sp.
GGTCACTGGCGTGCAAATGTCATCTGCCATTAGGTATTTTACTAGGGGCATGGCGCCAACGGCCTGAAGCACCTGCCCTCGCACGGCACCTATGTCTTCGTCGACTGCGGCAAGCCGAACCTGGCCTTCCAGAAGACCCTGGCGTCGCTGGGCGTCGAGGTCCGGGTGTTCGACAGTCCCCGCCACCCGACCTGGATCCGCGTCGGCACCGCCAGCCCGGCCGAGCTGGACTATTTCGCGAGCGTGCTGCCGAAGGCGCTGAAGGCCTGATCGAAGACTCTACTCCGGCCAGAGATCCTGGACGTCGCCCTTGCGGTTCAGCATGTGCGTGGCGCGCTTGATGACCGCCAGCAGGCGATCCTTCCGGCCGTCCGTGTCGTAGGTCAGGGTCGAGCGGGCCAGGCCTTCCAGCATGAAGCGGGCGAGGTCCCGGCTGGCCTGGAAGCGCGGGCCGGCGCCGGCCTGCAGGATCTTGAACGTGCTGTGGTCGCCGGCCTGGGCCCGGTCGAACTCGGCCTGGGCGGGAGCCAGCAGCGCCTGGATGGCCGGGTCGGCGCGGCCGGCGGCCTCCAGTTCGGCGAAAGCCTGGAACGGCACGCTGTGCAGCAGGTCCCAGTAGCTGTCGATCGCGTGCTCGGTGACGTCGGCCCCGGCCGGTATGCTGTCGGCGGCGGTGCGGAACAGGGTCGAGCGCTCGGCCTGGATATGGGCCACCGCGGCCTCGACCAAGGCCTCGCGCGTCGGGAAATGGTAGAGCATCGCCCCGCGGGTGAGACCCGCTGCGTCGGCGATCGCTGGATTGGAGGCGGCGTGATAGCCGACCTCGGCGATCAGGCGCATGGCCTGGTCCAGAATGCGCGCACGCGTCTTCTGCGACTTTGGGGTGTCCTTGGCGATGCGGGCGGCGTCCATGGAGCGTGATCTAGTGCGAGCGATATTGCACCGCAACAGCTAGCCAACCCCAAGCGGCAAAAGGGATTGCGATTGCGTCCAGTTTTTTGACGAAATCGCCGAAACTGCGCGTTTCGTAGGCTCACCCAACGGAAGGCAGCTGCTGTGGCCCAGCTAAGCGACTCCTTTCGGCTTCATTAAAGCGACACGCAATCAGCTTAATCGCCAGCCGTTGGCCGCCATCGCACCGATCCGGGGACGGAGCGAACAAAGCGGCGCCACAACGGGGGTTCGACCATGAGCGCCGACGTCGCCGTCCGCCGCTACCGTTCCGTCTTCATCAGCGACCTGCATCTTGGCACGCGGGGGTGCCAGGCCGAGCTGCTGCTGGACTTCATTCGTCACATCGAGTGCGACAAGCTCTACCTGGTCGGCGACATCATCGACGGCTGGAAGCTGCGCAGCGGCTGGTATTGGCCCCAGGCCCACAACGACGTGGTCCAGAAGATCCTGCGCATGGCCCGCAAGGGCACCGAGGTGATCTACGTCCCCGGCAACCACGACGACCGCATCCGCGATTTCTGCGGCGTGCACTTCGGCGGCGTGATCGTGGCCCGCGACGTGATCCACGAGGCCGCCGACGGCAAGCGCTATCTGGTCGTGCACGGCGACGAGTTCGACGGCGTCGTCCAGCACGCCAAGTGGCTCGCCTTCCTCGGGGATTGGTCCTATAGAACCATCCTCATGCTGAACACTCTGGTGAATCGCCTGCGGCGTCGCCTGGGGTTCGGCTACTGGAGTCTCTCGGCGTATCTGAAGGTCAAGGTGAAGAACGCTTTGCATTTCATCGAGAACTTCGAGGCCGCCGTGGCCGACGAAGCCCGACGCCGCGGCGTCGACGGCGTGATCTGTGGTCACATCCACAAGGCCGAGATGCGCGACATCGACGGCATCAAATACATCAACGACGGCGACTGGGTCGAAAGCTGCACGGCCCTGGCCGAGCACGCCGACGGTCACCTCGAGATCCTGGAGTGGGCCAAGCTGCGCTCGTGGTCGGTGATCGACCGCACCACCGCCCAGCTGTCGCCCGTCACCGAAGGGGCCGACGAGCCGTTGCCGGAGCCGGCCGCCGCCTGATGCGAATTCTGCTTGCTACCGACGCCTGGGAACCGCAGGTCAATGGGGTGGTCCGCACCCTCAGCCGCGTGACCCAGGAACTGCGCGCCATGGGCCACATCGTCGATGTGGTCAGCCCGGACCAGTTCCCGACCTTCCCGCTGCCGACCTACCCCGAGATCAAGCTGGCCATCGGCGCCTACGAGCCGGTGCAGGAGCGCTTCAAGTCGTTCGAGCCCGAGGCGATCCACATCGCCACCGAGGGCCCGATCGGCCTGGCCGCGCGCCGGATCTGCCTGGAGTGGAAGCTGCCGTTCACGACCAGCTACCACACCAAGTTCCCGGAATATGTCTCCGCCCGCCTGCCGCTGCCGCTGGCGGCCGGCTACACCTACATGCGCTGGTTCCACAAGCCGTCGGGCCGCCTGATGGTGGCCACCCCGACCATGCGCGACGAGCTGGCCAAGCACGGCTTCCGCAACCTGTCGCCGTGGTCGCGGGGCGTGGACACCGACATCTTCAAGCCGCGCGAGCCGGGCGATCCGGACGTGTTCGAAGGCCTGGCGCGGCCGATCTACCTCAATGTCGGCCGCGTGGCCGTCGAGAAGAACATCGAGGCCTTCGCCAGCCTCGACCTGCCCGGCACCAAGGTGGTGATCGGCGACGGTCCCCAGCGCGAGGAGCTGGCCGAGAAATATCCCGAGGTGAAGTTCCTGGGCGCAAAGTTCGGCGACGAGCTGGCCCGCTACTTCGCCGGCGCCGACGTCTTCTGCTTCCCGTCCCTGACCGACACCTTCGGCCTGGTGATCCTGGAAGCCATGGCCGCCGGCGTGCCGGTGGCGGCGTTCTCGGCCCCCGGCCCGGTCGACATCATCCCCGGCTCCAACGCCGGCGTCCTGGCCCCCGGACAGACGGACGGCCTCAAGGAGGCCTGCCTGGCCTGCCTCGACATCGACCGCGTCGTGACCCGCAAGTTCGCCGAGAAGTTTTCCTGGCGCTCCTGCGCCGAGGAGTTCTACCGCAACCTCCAGCCCTATCCGGAACCGGAGAAGACGCGGTTCTGGCGCCGGCTGCGGCGGTTGGCGCGCCTGCGGAAGAAGACGGCGGCGTAAGAAGTCTCGAGGGGTCCATGTCCAAGCGCGCGGCCCTGGTCGCCTGGCTCCTTCTCACCAACGCCGCTTTCGCCGCCCCGGACGACGACTTCGACGTCCAGCACTACGATCTGGCGCTGACACCGGATATTGCGGCCAAGACGCTGTCGGGCCGCGAGGTGATCACCCTGCGTGTGACCGGTGATCGGCTGCAGCGCCTGAGCTTCTCGGGCAATGCGCTGAGCATCGACAGCGCCACGCTGGACGACGAGCCGGTCACGGTCCGCTCGACGGCCGGGGCGCTGGAGATCGAAACTCCGGAGCCACTCACGCGCGGTCGCGTGGTCAAGCTGGCGCTGGCTTATCACGGCAAGCCCGCGCGTGGGTTCGCCGGCTCGGAAACGTCGCTCTACACCAGCTATTTTGCCTGCGACTGGATGGTCTGCCGACAAGAGGGGTTTGGTGACAAGGCGACCGTCTCGCTGAACCTACGGGTCCCAGCCGGGATGGACGCGCTGTCTATCGGTCGCAGAGTCTCTCGGCGATCGGTCCCTGACGGCGGCGAGATCCAGCGCTGGGTCACGCCGCGCCGCTATTCGCCCTATCTGTTCGGCTTCGCGATCGGACGCTTCGCCCGCGTCGAAGAGCGGGTCGGCGGCGCCAGGCTGGCCTATCTCAGCGATGTCGCCGACGCGGAGACCCTGAAGCGGCGGTTCGCCGAGACCGGCGCGATCGTCCGCTTCTTCGCCGACAAGGCTGGCGCGCCGCTGCCCGTCCGCACGTACAGCCAGCTGCTGGTCAGGGGCCGCGAAGCGCAGGAGGCGGCGACCTATTCGGTGATCGGCCTCGACGCCCTGCCCGCCGAGGCGAATGACCCGGCGGAGGATTGGGCCATCGCCCACGAGCTGGCGCACCAGTGGTGGGGCAATCTGGTCACCTGCGCGACGTTGCGGGACTTCTGGCTCAACGAAGGGATTACGACCTTCATGACGACCGCCTGGAAGGAGCACCGTTATGGTCGGGCCGCCTATGACGCGGAGCTGGCGGTCGCGCGCGCCCGGCTGGACAAGGCGCGAGCGGCCGGGTTCGACAAACCCCTGGCGTGGGACGGATCCTATCCAACCCTGGGGACCCGACGCGCAGTGCAGTACAGCAAGGGCGCGCTGTTCATGGATCATCTGCGCGTCATACTGGGCGAGGAGGTGTTCTGGGCCGGCCTGCGCCGCTACACTCGCGCCCATGCTGGCGGCACCGTCACCAGCCTCGATTTCCAACGAGCGATGGAGGCGGCCAGCGGCCGGGACCTGCAGCCGCTCTTCGCCGAATGGGTCTTCGCCTAGAACACCCGCCCCTGCAGCCACAGGATCGCCGGGTAGGTCGCCAGCCAGGTCCAGAAGAAACGGTTGAGGCCGAAGAGACAGGCGTTGGCCAGGTGGAAGGTCGCGGCGATGACCAGGCCCGCATAAAGCGCCGGCGGCCACAGCAGGGTCAGCGGGAAGGCCAGCTCAAAGCCCATCACCGCCCAGGACATGGCCCGCAGCAGCTGCGGACGGTCGGCGAAGGCGCGCAGGCTCTCCGCGACCGGATAGGCCGAGAATTGGAACACGTCGCGCAGGGCGCGCCCCGACCGCCAGTCGGGGTTGATGATCTTCACCCAGCCGGAGATGAAGTAGGACAGCACCAGCTGCGCGCCGAGATAACCGAAGGCTAGCTCCTTCAGGGCTGGCGTCGGCAGCAGGTGCGACAGGGTCAGGCACCAGAGCGCCAGCAGGCCCATGCGGTCGCTGCCGCCGTTGTAGGGCCCCTGGAAGCGCTGGAGGATCAGCAGCGACAGCCCCGCCAGGGCGACCAGCGGCCAGGGCGCGGCGAGGCCGGCGATGACGAGGCCGCACAGGATGATCCGGATCCCAAACAGCACCCGCTCGTCGCGGAAGCCGCGCAGGTGCTCCAGGCTCTGCTGGATCAAGGCCAGGGCCAGCAGCACCTCGGTGTAGCGGGTGGCGGTCTCCAGGGTCATCGCCAAGCTCATTGGGCGTCGATGTCCGCCAGCAGGCGCGGATAGGGCTGGAACAGCACCTCGCGCTCGACGCCTGCCTCGCCCCGGCTGACGAAGACCAGACGGAAGCACAGCCAGGGACGTTCGGGATCCGGCGCCAAGTCGGCGGCGATGCGCTTGAAGAGCTCGTCCTCGCTGTGCTGAGGGTTGCGATCCTCGGCCAGGCGCTCGGCGCAGCTCATCACGAACAGGGTCTGGTTCCAGCGCGGGTTCCAGACCAGGCGTCGGAGCATGGTCGCCGCCGACACACGCGCCGGCTTGGGCCGGAACTCGCGCCAGTCGTCGGCGACGTGGCCGCGCGTGGGCAGCAGAGCATACTCGACCCGCGGCGAGGGCGCGATCACGTCGAAGAAGTTCCACGACGGGATCAGCGCCGGCGCCAGCAGCTTCAGCGGGCCGAGCACGGGCCTAGTCCTCGTCTGCGTCGGTCTTCCGCTTGCCGTGCTTGAGGATGATCTTGTCGATCCGCGAGCCGTCCATGTCGACGATCTCGAGATCGAAGGCGCCGATCTCGACGTGCTCGCCCTCGGTCGGCAGGCGGCCCAGGCGGTCCAGGATCAGGCCGGCCACGGTGTGGTAGCCGCCTTCGGCCTCGAAGTTCTCGCCCAGGTGATCGTTCAGCTCCTGGATGTCCAGGCGCGCGTCGATCAGCCAGCTGCCGTCCTCGCGACGCAGGATGCGCTTCTCGTCGTCGGCGTGATCCTCGGGGAAGTCGCCGGCGATCATTTCCAAGAGGTCCAGCGGCGTGATCGCCCCCTGCAGCGAGCCGAACTCGTCGACGACCAGGGCCATGTGCAGGCTGGTCGACTTGAAGACCGCCAGGGCCTTCAGCAGCGACATGGTCTCGGGAATGGCGACGGGCTGCTGCACGTGGGCCTTCAGGTCCAGCGGCTCGGCGCCCAGGCAGGCGTCCAGCAGGTCCTTCTTCGACACCACGCCGATGTCGCCGTCCAGGTCGCCCTCGGTGGCCACCAGGATGCGCGAGTGGGCGCTGGCGCGGATCTCGGCCAGCACGGTCTCGGGGCTGTCGGCCAGCGACACCCAGAAGAGGTCGCGACGCGGGGTCATGGCCACGCGGACCGGGCGGTCGCCCAGGCGCAGCACTTCCTGGATCATCGAGCGCTCTTCCGGCTCGATCAGGCCCGACTCGGCGCCTTCGGCCAGGACGGCTTCCACCTCTTCGGTGGTGACGCTGTTGTTGCGCTCGTCGCGCACGCCCATCAGCTTCAGCACGGCGGCGGTCGAGACGGTCAGCAGGGTTACGAACGGGCGCAGCACCGTGGCGACCACGGCCAGGAACGGGGCCATGCGGCGGGCGATCGAGTCGGGGAACATCAGGGCCAGGCGCTTGGGCACCAGCTCGCCCAGGATCACCGAGACATAGGTCAGGCCGATGACGACGATGCCGGTGGCGATGATCTCGGAATATTTGGCGAAGACCGGGAAGCCTTCCAGCCAATGGTCGAGCGCGCTGGCGATGGTGGCCTGGCCGTAGGCGCCGGCGAAGATGCCGATCAGGGTGATGCCCACCTGCACGGCCGAGAGAAAGCGGGTCGGGTGCTCGGCCATGTCGAGGGCCAGCTTGGCCCCCTTGTCGCCCTTGTCAGCGAAGCCTTGCAGGCGAGCCTTCCGGGCCGAGACGACGGCCAGTTCGGACATGGCGAAAACCCCGTTCAGCAGAACGAGGAGGAAAACGACGGCGAGCGCGACGAGTATCATGGCCCTTCAGGGTCAAGGACGCGTCGCCGGACGGCGACCGCGGCGCGGGCAAGCAGGGGATCCCGGCCCGCTTACTATACAAAGAAAAACGCCGCGGCCTATAGAGCCACGGCGTTTGATGTTCTTTGACGCGAATAACGCCCCATTTGACGCGACTAGGCCCGACCTAGAGCAGGCGCGTCCGGATCACTTGCGACAGCAGGTCGATCAGCGACACCGCCACCACGATCACCAGCACGATGCAGCCAGTCTGGTCGTACTGGAACGCATTGACCGAATCGAGCAGCACCTGGCCCACGCCGCCGGCCCCGATCAGGCCCAGCACGGTGGCCGCGCGGCTGGAGGACTCGAAGCGATACAGCGCGTAGCTGGTCCACAGCGGAGCCACCTGGGGGATCACGCCCCAGACGATCTCCTGCAGCTTCACCGCGCCGGTGGCGCGCACGCCCTCGACCGGGGCCTTGTCGATCGACTCGGCGGCTTCCGCGGACAGCTTGGCCAGCACGCCGCCGGTGGTGAACATCAGCGCCAACACGGCAGCGAACGGCCCCAGGCCCACGGCGGTGATGAAGATGAGAGCCACCACCAGGTCGGGGATCGAGCGGATCAGGTCGAGCGCGCGGCGCACCGGCTGCTGGATCCACACCGGCGTGATGTTGCTGGCGCCCAGCAGGCCCAGCGGAATGGCCACGATGATCGCCAGGAAGGTGCCCCACAGCGCCATCTGGATCGTCTGCCACATCTTGCCGACGTACAGCGACCAGTCGGCGGCCATGAACGCCTTGGGATCGGTGAACGGCGAGAAGAAGCCTTGCGCGAACTCCCGCATCCGCCCGGCTTCGGTGAACAGCTGCGGGAACTTGTCGATCTCGGCCGGCTTGAAGCTGACGATCAGCAGGGCCGCCACGCCGCCCCAGATCAGGACGTCGAACAGCAGAGCCGTGCTGGAGCGCCTTGGCGCTTCTGGAGGACGCGCGGCCGAAAGGGTCTCGCTCATCGCGGGTCTCAGTCGGCGGCCGGCGCGGGAAGACCCGCCTTGCCCTCGGCGGCGACGCGCTCGGCCTTGACGCCATCCAGGTTCTTCTGGGCGGCGGCGATCTTGGCTTGATCGCCGGTTTCCTTGGCCAGGCCCAGGCCCTCCAGCGCTTCCATCTCGCGAACCACCAAGAGGTGGGTGTTGTCGGCCGGCTTGAAGCCGCCCATCGACAGCTTGGCGAGATTGGCGCGCTGCTGGACCGCCTGAGGCGTGTCGCCCTGGCCGTAGGTCAGGAAGAACTGGCGCAGCTTCTCCTTGACGATCGGATCCAGGTCCTTGCGCCAGACGATCGGATCCTCGGGCAGGGTCGGCGACTCCCAGATCACCTTGACCTTCGAGGTCTTGTTGTCGCTGCGCGCGGCGTTCAGGCGCAGGGCGGTGGAGTTGTTGGTCGAGGCGTCCAGCTTGTGGTTGGCCACGGCCGCCAGGTTGGCGTCATGGCTGGCGCTGAGCACGGTCTTGAAGCAGGTGTCGGGCTTCACGCCGGCAGGGATGAACACATAGGTCATCGGCGCCAGGGTGCCCGAGGTCGACTTCTTGTCGCCGATCCCGAAGTTCAGCGTCTTGTCGCACTTGAGCAGGCCTTCCAGGGTCAGCTTGCTGTCGGCCGGGACGATGATCACCGACTTGTAGCCGTCGGTGCCCGACGGGTCGAAGGTGCGGGCGAACACCTCGCCGCCCGAGCGGCGCACGGCTTCCAGGCCCGACTGGTTCGAGAACCAACCCAGGTCCGTCTGCTTGGCGCCCATGGCCACGATCAGCGACGAATAGTTCGACGAGAAGAACGGCTTCACCTTGAGGCCGGTCTGAGCCTCCATATCGGTCAGGATCGGCTTCCAGTAGCCTTCCATGTTCTGGGCCGACTCGGTCGACAGGATCGAGAAGGTCACCGTGTCCTTGGCGGACGTGGTCGCGGCCTTCTGGCCGCACGCGGCCAGGGCCAGGGCCGAGAAACCGGCGGCGATAGCGATGGCCGAGCGGCGGCTGATCATTGCGGGGCTCCTTCCCAGAACACGTCCTCGAATTCCGGGCCGTAGATGTCGATGAGTTTGTCGCGCTTCAGGTCGGCGGCCGGGCCGTCATAGACTTTCTGGCCGGCCTTCAGGGCCACGACCCGGTCGCAGTAGCGCAGGGCGTAGTCCACCTGGTGCAGGGTTACGACGACGGTCAGCCCGTCGGTTTGATTGAGATCACGCAGGATCTCCATGACCTTGCGGGCCGAGACCGGATCCAGCGAGGCGACGGGCTCGTCAGCCAGGATGATCTTGGCCTTCTGGACCAGGGCGCGGGCGATGGCGCCGCGCTGCTGCTGGCCGCCCGACAGGGTGTTGGCGCGCTGGGCGGCGTAGTCGGAGACGCCCACGCGATGCAGGGCCGCCATGGCCGCCTCGCGGGTCTCCTTCGGCCAGCGGCCGAACAACCCAGCTAGGAAAGAAATGCGGCCCAGCGAGCCCAGGGCCACGTTGCTGAACAGCGACAGGCGGCCGACAAGATTGAACTGCTGGGCGATGAAGCCGATGCGGATGCGCGCCTGGCGCACCTCGCCCGACACCTTGCCCTTGGCCTGGACCGCGCCCCCGAAGGCCGTGATGGCGCCCTCGCCCCCATTCTCGCTTGGGGCGTCGATGGTCTGAAGGCCGTCGATCGAGCGCAGAAGGGTGGATTTTCCAGAGCCCGACGGGCCGATGAGCGCAATCATCTCTCCCCGCGCGACGTCGAGGGAGACTTGGTCCAGCGCGCGCCGCGACCCGAAGGTCTTGGACACGCCGCGGATCGAGAGAACTGGGTCCGACGTCATGGTCGGGGCGAATCCTTAACGTGGTTTCGGGACTTGGGAAATGCGATCTCCGGTTTGGGGGCGGTTCGCAATGGATTTGTGACGTTCAGCGCTGTGTTTCATCCCGAAACGTCGCTGCAAAAGGGTCTTTACAACCCTGCCCAATGACCCTATTTCGCTCGCTCCGGCGGACCCGAAGTCCTCTAAAACGCTGCTAACGCCGGCCTGGGTTTAACTTCCAACAGGGGGTTACGTGAATTGCGCACGTACCAACTTCCCCTGGACCTGGTCCGTGAGCGGTCACCGGAACGTCCCGTCGCACTCGTGCGGCCTGACGCGGTTTCCGTAGCTGCGCGCTGGTTCCAGTCCGAATTTAAAGGCGACGTCTTCTATGCGGTGAAGGCCAATCCTTCGCCGTGGGTGATCCGCGAGCTGGCCCAGGCCGGCGTGCGGTCGTTCGACGTCGCGTCGCTGAACGAGATCGAGCTGGTGGCCCAGGAGGCCCCGGGCTCGCGCATGGCCTTCATGCACCCGGTCAAGAGCCGCAAGGCGATCTCGGCCGCGTACTTCGACCATGGCGTAAAGACCTTCTCGTTCGACACCCACGAAGAGCTGGCCAAGATCCTGGACGCCACGGGCAACGCCAAGGACCTGAACCTGATCGTCCGCATGGGCGTGCAGGCCGAAGGCGCGGCCTACAGCCTGTCGGGCAAGTTCGGCGTCGAGCCGCACAACGCCCCGGCCCTGCTGCTGGCCGCCCGTCGCGCCACCCAGGACCTGATGGGCGTGTCCTTCCACGTCGGCAGCCAGTGCATGCGCCCGACGGCGTACCAAGCCGCGATGGCCCAGGCCTCGCGCGCGCTGGTTCGCGCCGGCGTGCTGGCCGATGTCGTCGACGTCGGCGGCGGCTTCCCGTCGATCTATCCGGGCATGGTCCCGCCGGATCTCTCCGAGTACCTGGCGGCCATCGACCGCGGCTTCGCCGAGATGATGGTCCACGAGACGACCGAGCTGTGGTGCGAACCCGGCCGCGCCCTGGTCGCCGAAGCCTCGTCGCTGCTGGTCAAGGTCGAGCTGAAGAAGGGCGACGCGCTCTATCTGAACGACGGCTCCTACGGTTCGCTGTTCGACGCCGCCCACATGAAGTGGCCGTTCCCCGTGAAGGCCTACCGCAAGACGGGTGAGATGGTGGAAGAAGGCCTCAAGCCCTTCCGCTTCTACGGCCCGACCTGCGACAGCGTCGACCACATGCCCGGCCCGTTCTACCTGCCGGAAAGCGTGGACGAGGGCGACTATATCGAGATCGGCATGCTGGGCGCCTATGGCGTGGCGATGTCGACCCGCTTCAACGGCTTCGGCGAGACCGACACCGTGGAAGTGCGCGACGCGCCCATGGCCTCGATGTACGGCCTGGCCAAGCGCTCGATCCCGGCCGTCCGCCAGGAGAACGAGGAGCGCAAGATCGTTCGCTTCTCGCGCCCCAAGGGCGCCGCCGGCAAACGCAAGCGCCGTCGCTGAGCGCAATCGATCGCTGAAATGACAAGGCGGGGCCTGCGCCCCGCCTTTTTTCATGTTGCGCAAGCCTCGCGCTGGACAAACCCCTCCGCTCGCGACAAACGGTCAAGCTCCCAAGTGTGACGCCTGACGTTGAGTAGCGTGCATGTCGAAGATCAAGCTGGGCTGGCCGGTCGTTCTGGCGGTGCTGCTCGCCCAGGGGGCGCTTCTGCTGGGCCCCGATCTCCTGCGGGGCGCGGGCCTGACCCACAGCTACGTCTATAATTCCACCTGGGTCCTGGAGTTCGGGCGGGCGCTGGAGAGCGGTCAGTTTCCACCGCGCTGGCTGCACGGAGCCTTCAACGGCATGGGCGCGCCGTCGTTCTACTTCTATCCGCCGCTGTTCTTCTACGCCGCCGCCCTCGTGGACCTGGTCATCCCCGGCTCCAACCACATGACGATCATCGCCTGGACCACCCTGGCCCTGACGGTCGGCTCGGGCCTGACCATGTTCGCCTGGCTGCGATCCAAGACCGGCGACGCCTGGGCCCTGATCGGGGCGGTCATCTATCTGCTGGCGCCCTACCATCTGCTCAACCTCTATGTCCGCGGCTCGGTGGGCGAGACCATGGGCTATCTGACCCTGCCGCTGCTGGCCCTGGGCCTGGAGCGCGCGGCGCGGTCCTGGGCCTGGATCCCCGCCCTGGCCCTGGGCGTCGCGGCGCTGCTGACCTCGCACTTGCTGATCGCGTTGCTGGCCGGGGTCAGCATCCTGCCGGTCTATGCCCTCTATCTGGTCGCCAGCGCGCCGGCCGGCCAGCGCGGGGCCACCCTCCTGCGCTGCGCCGTCGGCGGTCTGCTGGGCCTGGCCATCGCCCTGGCCTATCTGGGCCCGGCCATGACCCTGCAGGACGACACGGTCATGCACATCATGTGGGGCAAGGACGCCGATCCTTCGAAATGGGCGCTGCTGACGCCCTCAAGCTGGCCGCAGAAGCCCTTCTCGACCGCCATGGCCTGGATCACCTATGGGCTCGCGGCGGCCGCGCTGGCCGCCGTGGCGGGGGGCGGCGGCCGGCAGCGGTCCGCCGCGGGCGGCGAAGCCCCGGTCTGGCGGCCGGGCGCGCTGGTCGCCTTCGCCCTCTACGCCATGCCCTGGGTCTGGCAGGGGGTCACCGGCCTGGTGCTGAACAAGGTGCAGTTCCCGTTCCGCCTGCTGCTGGGCATGGAGTTTGCCGCCGTCACCGCCCTGGTCCTGGCCGCCGCGCACGGCAGGGTCCTGCTGGTCGCCGCCCTGGCGCTGGCCTCGGTAGTTCCGATGTCCATCGGCTATCGGATCAACGACGACTTCATCCGCCTGCACAACGCGGTCGTCGGCGACGCCGCCCTGCCCGAGACCGCCGCCCAGGTCGCCTGCCGCCGCGCCCCCGAGGAGCACCTGCCGCACGGCTTCGCCAGCGCCTGGCGCTATTCCGCCGACCCCTACTGCATGTCGCACTACCAAGAGCTGCCGCTGGCCGCCCCCGAGACCAACGGCGCCCGCGTCACCGCCGCCAGCGTCTTCCCGGACGGCAGCGTGGCCATGGCCATCGAGGCCGCCCGCCCGACCCGCATCGTGCTGCGCAAGTTCTACTTCCCGACCTGGGAGGTCGGCCGTGTGGAAAAGGGTCCCGATCCCGTCGTCGCCACCGAGCCGGCGACGCCCGAACACCTGCTGTCGTTCACCGCCGAACCGGGCGCGCACCTCTATCGCGCCCGCATCGTCCGCTCGCCGCTGGAGGTGGTCTGCGACACGATTTCCCTGCTGGCCCTGGCCGTCACCGCCGCCTGGCTGGGCCTGTCCCTGCGCCGCCGCCACAAGGCGTCCGGCGACGTTCCGGCGCGACGTGCGTTTATGCGGATCAGGACTCGATAAACGTCGCAAAGACTCTATATAGCGCCCCGTTAATCCCCTCGCCGGTCGCTCCGTCCCGGCGTGCTTTCGGGTCACGACGGGCGCTCACCCTCAGAGGATTCTCTGTCATGAACGCTCCCGTTCCGAACAACCAGAAGGCCGAGCTGCTGCAGAACGTGGTCGAGCACATCGACATCACGTCGTTCGACGCCCGCCCGATCATCGACTCGATGCGCAAGATGTCGTTCAGCTCGCGCGACACCGCCCGCGCCGCCGACATCTTCAACATGGCCCTGGCCGACAAGGCCTGCTCGCCGTGGCTGATCCTGGCCGGCTCGACCTCGGCCGGCGGCTGCATGCACGTGTACCGCGACATGGTGAAGAACGGCATGATCGACGCCGTGGTCGCCACCGGCGCCAGCATCGTCGACATGGACTTCTTCGAGGCCCTCGGCTTCAAGCACTATCAGGCGGCCGGCCCGGTCGACGACAACGTGCTGCGCGACAACTATATCGACCGCATCTACGACACCTATATCGACGAGGAAGAGCTTCAGAACTGCGATCACACGATCCTGGAGATCTGCAACCGCCTTGAGCCGCGCGCCTATTCCTCGCGCGAGTTCATCTGGGAGATGGGCAAGTGGCTGAGCGAGGGCAACGCCAAGAAGCCCGGCTCGCTGATCCAGACCGCCTATGAAGAAGGCGTGCCGATCTTCTGCCCGGCCTTCGTCGACAGCTCTGCGGGTTTCGGCCTGGTCAAGCACCAGAAAGAACGCATCGCCGCCAAGCAGCCCTATCTGATGATCGACGCGGTCGCCGACTTCCGCGAACTGACCGACATCAAGATCGCGGCCGGCACCACGGGCCTGTTCATGGTCGGCGGCGGCGTCCCCAAGAACTTCGCCCAGGACACCGTCGTCTGCGCCGAGATCCTCGGCGTCGAGGCCGACATGCACAAGTACGCCATCCAGATCACGGTCGCCGACGTGCGCGACGGCGCCTGCTCGTCGTCGACGCTGAAGGAAGCCGCCTCGTGGGGCAAGGTCGACACCACCTACGAACAGATGGTCTTCGCCGAAGCCACCACGGTGGTGCCGCTGATCGCCTCGGACGCCTATCACCGCGAAGCCTGGAAGGGCCGCGAGAAGCCGCGCTGGAACAAGCTGTTCGGCAAGTAGGCTTGATCCCTCAAGCTTGAAAATGCAGGGTCCCCGAGCATCGGTTCGGGGACCTTTTTCATGCGTGCTTCGTGGCTTGTCGCCGTCGCCGCCCTGGCGCTCTCCAGCTGCGCCACCGCGCCTCACGGCGTCCAGGCCGAACGCGGCCGCTATCTGGCCAAGGGGGTCTATGACGCCAAGGCCCTGCTGCCGCCGCCGCCCGCCAGGGGCGCGCCGCTGGCGCTGCGCGACCGCGAGATCTTCCACGCCACCCGCGCCCTGAAGGACACCCCACGCTGGTCGCTGGCCCAGGCCGACAATGTCGAGGAGAACATCCTGACGGGCTACGCCTGCGCCCTGGGCGTGACCCCGACCCTGGACGCCAATCCGAAGCTGGCCGCCACCCTGCTGCGCATGAGCCGCGACGTGCGCCCCGCCGTCAGCGGCCCCAAGCTGAAATACCGCCGCCCGCGCCCCTATCTGGCCGAAGGCGGCCCGATCTGCATTAAGCGCAGCCTGGGCCTGTCCATCGCCCCCGACTACCCGTCGGGCCACGCGACCTGGGGCTGGAGCGTCGGCCTCCTGCTGGCCGAGATCGCCCCCGACCGCGCCGACGCCATCCTGGCCCGCGCCAAGGCGTTCGGCGAGAGCCGTGTGGTCTGCGGCGTCCACAACATGAGCTCGGTCGAGGCCGGCGCGCAGAACGCCCGCAACCTGTTCACGGCCCTCAAGGCCTCGCCGGCGTTCCAGGCCGACCTCGCCGCCGCCCGCGTCGAGCTCGAGGCCGCCCGGGCGAAAGGCCCCGCGCCCGACCCGCTACGCTGCCAGGCCGACGCGGCGGTGCTGGCCCGCCCGCTCCTCTAGCTTGCGCCGGGCCGTTCGGGCCTCTACCTCTTGGCCATGGCTCACGGCGAAACCTCCTGCGGACACGACCACCACCACCACGGCGTCGCCGGCGCGGCCCTGGCGGCCGAACTGGCCGCGGCCGAGGCCCGCTGCGTCGCCGCCGAACAGCGCCTGACCGCCCCGCGCCGCCGGGTGCTGGAGCAACTGCTGCAGGCCGGTCAGCCGGTGAAGGCCTATGACCTGATCTCCACCTTTGGCGGCGAGGGCCCCCCGGCCAAGCCGCCGACCGTCTATCGCGCGCTCGACTTCCTGGAGAAGCAGGGCTTCGCCCACCGGATCGAGAGCCTCAACGCTTATGTCGCCTGCCGCAAGGAGGCCGACGGCCACGCCGCGGCCTTCCTGATCTGCGACTGCTGCGGCGCGACCCGCGAGATCGAACCCGCCGCCAGCGCCGAGATCATCGCCGCCGGCGCCTCGGCCGGCTACGCCCTGACCGCCGTCACCATCGAAGCCCACGGCCTCTGCGGGGATTGCCGCGGGAGCTGAGCGGGAGCTGACAAGCCGTAGACAGAACGCCCGGCGATACTAGTAAACGGAATCCGGGTGAGGATTCAGCGGGTTGGGCCTTTGGGGATGAAAACGGCCAAGGTCCGATTTCTGGGATCGTGGGTCCGGGCCAACGCGTGACTTCTAAAGTGACCCGCCGCAATGAAGTTAGCAAAAACAGGTTCTGACATCGAGGTTGGCTATCCGTCTCCAGCGACCGCCTCTGAGTACGAAATGCGTCGGAGGGTTTAGATAGTTTCAGCAACAGCCCTGTGCGTGTTTATGGCTGGCGGGGGCGCTGTGAGCTGTGTGAGCCCCTGCGCCGCCGACTGAGTGACGCCCGATATCGCTGCGCGCCCGTCAATCCATCGCTGGCATCTCTATGGCGTAGGCGAGGCCGCGCTTTGTGGGCAAGACGCGGATGGAGCCTCCGTGGGCGCTGATAATGGCTGCGACAGTCGCCAGGCCCAGCCCGTGCCCCGGGACCGAACGTGAAAGGTCCAGCCGAACGAAACGTCGGAAAATCCGCTCTCGCGCTTCGATCGGAACGCCCGGACCATCGTCGGCGAACTGCAGCCTTACCCCTCCCTCGGCGCTCGTCAGGTCGACGGTAATGCGGGCGCCGGCGCCCGCCTGCGCCCGGCTGTTATCCAGCAGGTTTGTGGAGGCTTGCAGCAGGGGCGGACGATCCCCCCCCACGAGCGCCGGCCTCAGGTCGCTGGCGAGGCTCTC
>CAZRPD010000124.1:0-16322 GCA_964601775.1 uncultured Caulobacter sp.
GGGGGGGCGCCCTTCGGGCCCCCCCCCGGCCACGCGGTGTCTCGGCCCCCCCCCCCCCCCCCTCCTGCGGGGGGGGGAAGGTCGCCTCTCCTCCCCCGTGAAACGGGGGAGGTGGCCCGGAGGGCCGGAGGGGGCGCTTGCGGCGTCAACCGATCTTCACCCCCGTCATCGAGATCGCCGCCCAGAGGTCGTCGGTGAAGAACTCGACCTTATCCCCCGCCGCCTGCGCGCCCAGCACATACAATAGCGGCAGGTAATGCTCGGCGCTGTTGATCGAGGCTTCCGCGTCAGGCCCCAGCGACCGCCAGTCGATCAGCGGATCGTGGTCGCCGGCCAGAATCAGCGCCTTGGCCGCCGCGTTGAAGCGGTCGGCCCAGTCCGGGGCCTCAGGCCGGCGCCAGTCGACGGCGCGCAGGTTGTGGACGATGTCGCCGCTGCCCATGATCAGCACGCCCTCGTCGCGTAAGGGCGCCAGGCGCTTGCCGGCCTCGTAATGCCAGCGGTCGGGACGGCCGCGATCCAGGCTCAGCTGCACCACGGGAATGTCGGCGGCCGGATACATCGGCCGCAGCACGCCCCACGCGCCGTGGTCCAGGCCGCGGGTCGGGTGCTGCACGACGACGTCGGGCGACAGCAGGTCGGCCACGCGCGCCGCCAGGTCCGGATCGCCAGGCGCGGGGTACTGCACGTCGAACAAGGCCTGCGGGAAGCCGCCGAAGTCGTGGATGGTCTCCGGCGCCGCCGAGGCGCTGACCGCCGAGGCGCCGCGCGTCTCCCAGTGGGCGCTGATCATCAGCACCGCCTTGGGGCGCGGCAGCTCGCGGCCCAGGCGGCCCCAGTCGCGGTTCCAGTCATTGTCCTCGATGGCGTTCATCGGCGAGCCGTGGCCGACGAACAGGACGGGCATGCGAGACATCGTATCGCCTATCAGAAACAACAGAAGTTGCAGATAGGCGGCGCGACGTCGTATCGCAAGCTGCGCGTCCGTCCGTATCTTTCCCGCCGCCGCGCGCTTCGTTATGACCGGGGCGTGACTGTTCCGCTTTCCCCTTCCGAGGCTAATCACGAGCCCCAAGCCGCCCCGACGCTGGAGCGTCCCGAAAAGGACGCAGTGCGCGGCGGATCGCTGGACTTCCTGCGTTTCCTGGCCTCGCTGCTGATCGTGATCTACCACTATGGGGCCGAGAGCCCCTTGCGGATCGAGCGCTTCCACCCGGTGTTCGCGCGCGGCTTCCTGGCGACCGACTTCTTTCTCATGTTGTCCGGCTATGTGCTGGGCCGGGCCTATGGCGCCTCGATCCTGAGCGGCCGCGTGGCCCCGGGCCGGTTCTGGGTGCGCCGCGCCGCCCGCGTCTGGCCGGGGCATCTGGTGGTGCTGGCCCTGCTGGCGGTGCTGGTCCTGATCCTTAACGCCGTCGGCACCGACGCCCACAAGCCCAGCCGCTTCGCCTGGGACCAGCTGCCGGCCCAGGCCCTGTTGGTCCATGCCTGGGGCGTGCCCAGCGACGGCTGGAACCTGCCCAGCTGGTCGCTGTCGGCGCTGATCGTCTGCTACGCGATGTTTCCGTTCCTGTGGCGCGCGGTGGGCAAGGTGCGCCACGCCTGGGTGCTGCCGATCGGCGCGGCCGTCGTGCTGGGGGTGTTCGAGATCATCGCCCGCAAGGCGTTCGGCCACGCCCTGGCCGACCTGCAATTCCAGTACGGCGTCGTGCGGGCCCTGCCGCTGTTCGTGCTGGGCCTGTGCCTGGCGCGAGCGGTCGACATGCGCTGGCCGTCGGAAAAAATGGCGAAAGGCCTGCTGTGGGGCGGCGTCGCGCTGCTGGTGATCACCCAGGCCTTCGACCGCTACGCGCTGCCCGATCCCTGGTGGTTCGACGCGCCGTCGCTGCTGGCCATCGCCGCCATCGTGCTGGGCGCGGGCCGCCTGCCGGTCAAGCACCCGCGCGCCTGGATCGAGGAGGGCGCCAAGCTGTCGTTCGCTCTGTTCATCACCCACATCTTCGTCGGCGTGATCTACTGGAGCGCGGTGCACAAGCTGATCGACACCGTGCCGATCGGCATCGGCTGGCAGTGGCTGATGTGGCTGGCCGGCTTCCCGCTGGCCTATGGCGCGGCCTGGGCCTTCCACAAGTATGTGGACCAGCCGATCCAGCAAAGGCTGCAACCGCTGTTGCGGAAGTAGGCGCCCCGCCGGCGCGGCCAAGGTCTCGCCATCGTCATCTTGCGGCGCTAAATCCCGTGCCCATGACCAGACACATCTCCCTGCAAGGCGTCGAGAACTTCCGTGATTTCGGCGACTACGCCGCCGGGGTCGGGCGCCTGAAGAAAGGCGTGCTGTTCCGCGCCGCCCACCAGGCCCAGGCCACGGACGAGGACCTGGACGCCATGGCCGCCCTGGGCGTGGTCACCATCGTCGACCTGCGCCGGCCCAACGAGCGCGAGCGCGATCCGTCGCGGCGGTGGAAGGACTTCGCCGCCCAGGTGATCGACAACGATCTGGGGGCGACCGGTCCCGATCCGTGGCTGACCTTCCTGCAGGAGTCCGACCTCTCGGTCGGCGCGGTCGAGGGCTACATGGAAGAGTACTATCGCCGCCTGCCGCTGAAGGAACGGCACATCGACCTCTTCCGCCGCTACTTCCAGGCGATGGCCGAAGCCAAGGGGCCGGTGCTGATCCACTGCGCGGCAGGCAAGGACCGCACGGGCATGCTGGCGGCCCTGACCCATCACGTGGCCGGCGTCTCGGACGACGACATCATCGAGGACTATCTGCTGACCAACGACGAGGCCCGCTTTGCGCGCCGGGGTCCCAAATACATGGTCGCCATCGAGGAGGTGACCGGCCGTCGCCCCAGCGAGGCGGCGATGCGCGCGGCCATGGGCGTCGAGGCCCGCTACCTGGCGGCGGCGCTGGAGGTCATCCAGAATGAGTTCGGCGGGCTGGACGGCTATCTGGAAAAGGCCATCGGCCTGGATACGGCCGCGCGCGACAAGGTGCGGGCCCACATCCTGCTTTAGAAGCTGTCATCCCGCCCAACGCCGGGGCGCGCGGAGCGGGGACCGCCGGAAACGCCGAGCTTGCGGCGGTCCCGGCTCTCCGCTGCGCTGCGGCCGGGATGACAGGTTTCTAAGGTGACAAACGCTCGTTTAAGGTTCAGCCTCTCCTGACGGTCCCGTCAGAGGGCCGATCAGCTTAGGGTATGGCATGAGCGAGTTGGCGGGTGCCCCTCCGGGCCTCAGCGAAGTTGTGGCCGAGGATGTCCTCATCCCAACGCCCCGGAAGAAACTCTCTCGCGGCGCGCTCAGCTGGATCCTGCACCAGGGCTCGCGCGACCCCTATGTCATCCTGGTCACCATCTACGTCTTCTCGCCGTACTTCTCGCGGGTGCTGGTCGGCGATCCGGTCAAGGGCCAGGCGGTGGTGGCCGACATCTCCACCGTCTACGGCGTGCTGACCGCCCTGACCGCGCCGCTGCTGGGGGCGTCGATCGAGCGCTTCGGACCGCGCAAGCCGCTGATGGCCCTGGTCCTGGCGGTGATGGTCCCGCTGCTGATCGGGCTGTGGTGGGCTGCGCCGGGCGGGCTGTCGGTCGGCGTCGTGAGCGCGATGCTGATCGTGCTGGGCGTGGTCTATAACTGGGGCGACGTGCTCAACAACTCGCTGCTGTCGCGCGCCGCGGAGCGCGGGCAGGAGCCGGTGCTGTCGGGCCTGGGCTATGCGATGGCCAACGGCCTGTCGGTCACCTTGCTGATCTTCGTGATGTGGGCCTTCGTGTTGCCGGGCGTGGTGCCTTGGTCGTTCGTGCCATCGGCGCCACTGCTGGGTCTCAGCCAGACCGCCCACGAGCCCAGCCGCATCGCCGGACCGCTGGCCGGGCTGGTCATGCTGCTGGGCGCGATCCCGTTCTTCCTGTGGACCCGCGACGCAGCCCGCACCGGCGTGCCGTTCCTGGCTTCGCTGAAGGAAGGCGTGAAGCTGATCGCCGACACCTTCGCCAATCTCAAGGGTCACGCCGACGTCGCCAAGTTCCTGGGCGCGCGGATGCTGTACTGCGACGGCATGACGGCCCTGCTGATCTTCGGCGGCCTGTTCGCGGCCGGCCTGATGAAGTGGGGCGAGCTGGAGATGCTGGCCTATGGCGTCTCGCTGTCGATCTTCGGCGTGCTGGGCGGGCTGATCGCGCCGTGGCTGGACCGCACCCTGGGGCCGCGCAAGGCGGTGCAACTCGAGATCGGCTGCTGCATCCTGATGCTGCTGGGTACGCTGGGCATGGGCCGCGAGAAGATCCTGTTCTTCTGGACCTGGGACGCGGCGACTCATCCGCCGGTGTGGAACAGCCCGCTGTTCTCGACCCTGCCGGAGCTGATCTATCTGGGCATGGGCCTGCTGATCGCCGTCTTCGTCACCGCCCAGTACGCCTCGAGCCGCACCCTGCTGGTGCGCCTGGCCCCGCAGGACCGCATGGCGGCGTTCTTCGGCCTGTTCTCGCTGTCGGGCACGGCGACCATGTGGCTGGGCTCGCTGCTGGTGGCCCTGGCGACCAAGGCCTTCGACAGCCAGGTCGCCGGCTTCATCCCGATCGCGGGGCTGCTGGCCCTGGGGATGGTCGGGCTGTTCTGGGTGAAGGGCGGCGCGCGGGAGGCTTGATCCTCCCCAGCGATGCGGGGGAGGGGGACCGCGAAGCGGTGGAGGGGGCGCTGGCCGCCTGCTATCACCGCACCCATGCGCCGCGTCGCCTTCCTTACCGCCCCCTGGCGCGAGCCGGTCTGGGCGCTCGCGCCTTTCCGGGACGACCCCTCCTTTCCCCCCCTCTCCGCCGGCGCCGGCGGCTGGTGGTCGTATCTGCGGCGCGAACCGGCCCAGGCCGCCGACCTCCCCCCCGACCCGTTCGCCGCCTTGACCGACTTGCTGGGCCCGCGCCTGGCCGCCGATCCCGAAGGCCCGCCGTTCCAGGGCGGCGTCATCGGGCTGGCCGCCTACGAGCTGGGCGACCGGGTCGAGACGCTGAACCTGGCCCGCACCGCCTGGCCGGACCTGACCTGCGCCCGCTACCCGGCGCTGCTGGCCTTCGACCACCACGCGCGGCAGGTCGTGGCGGTCGGACGCGGCGGGACGGACGCCGAAGCGCAGGGCCGCGCCCGCGACGCTCTTGCCTGGCTGAACGTTCCCGCCGTCGAGCGCCCGCCCGTCGCCGGCCCGCTGTGTCCCGACCTCGCCGCCGACGACCCGGCCGCCTACGAGGCTGCCGTCGCCCAGGTGGTCGAGCGCATCCTGGCCGGCGAGATCTTCCAGGCCAACATCGCCCGCGCCTGGACCGGACGGCTGACGGCGGGGGCCGATCCCTTCGACCTGTTCGCGCGGCTGCGGGCCGCCAGCCCGGCGCCGTTCAGCGCCTATCTGCGGCTGCCGGGTCGCGCCCTGGTCTCCAACTCGCCCGAGCGCTTCCTGAAGGTCGATCCCGATGGCGCGATCCAGACCCAGCCGATCAAGGGCACGCGCCCCCGTGGGCGCGACGCGACCGAGGATCGCGCCCTGGCCGCCGAACTGCTGGCCAGCGACAAGGATCGAGCCGAGAACCTGATGATCGTCGACCTGATGCGCAACGACCTGGCTCGTGTCAGCCCGCCAGGCAGCGTGCGGGTCCCGGAACTGTTCAAGGTCGAGAGCTTCGCCAACGTCCATCATCTGGTTTCGACGGTGACGGGCCGGCTGACCGGCGGCAAAGGTGTCGTCGACCTGCTGGCGGCCAGCTTTCCACCCGGCTCGATCACCGGCGCGCCCAAGGTCCAGGCCATGCGGGTGATCGCCGAACTGGAACCGCCGCGCGGCCCCTATTGCGGCAGCCTGTTCTGGGCCGGCTTCGACGGGGCGTTCGACTCGAGCGTGCTGATCCGCAGCGTCGCCCTGACGCAAGCGGATGGCGGCTGGCGCCTGGAAGCCCGCGCCGGGGCTGGCATCGTCGTCGACAGCGACCAGCGCGCCGAACGCCTGGAAACCGAAGCCAAGATCGCCGCCCTGAAGAAGGCCCTGACCGAATGATCCCTCTTGATGATCGCGGATTGCTGCTGGGCGATGGCCTGTTCGAGACGCTGCTGGCCGTGGACGGCGCCGCGCCGCATCTGCCGGCTCATCTGGATCGCCTGGAGGCCGGTTGCGCGGTCCTGGGTCTGCCGTTCGATCGCGCGCAGGCCGAGCGACTGATCCGCGAAGCCGCCCCCGCCGAGGGCCGGTTCGCCGTCCGGCTGACCTTGACCGCCGGCTCCGGGGGGAGGGGGCTGGACCGGCCCGAGACGCCGGTCGTGCGCCTGTTCGCCACGGCCGCGCCCTCGACCCCGGTGACGACGCCCGCGACGGCGATCGTCGCGACCACGCGCCGCAACGAGGGCTCGCCGGCCGCGCGGCTGAAGACCCTGAGCTATCTCGACAATGTCCTGGCGCGCGCCGAGGCGAAGGCGGCCGGCGCCGACGAGGCGGTGATGTTGAACAATCGCGGCGAGCTGGCCTGCGCCGCGGCGGCCAACCTGTTCTGGATCGCCGACGGGCGTCTTATGACGCCGCGGCTGGATTGCGGCGTGCTGGCCGGGATCACGCGGGCGCGGCTGATGGCGCTGGCGGACGTCGAGGAGGTCGCCGCGGGGCCGGAGGTCCTGGATCGGGCCGAGGCGGTGTTCCTGACCAACAGCCTGATCGGCGTGCGGCCGCTGTCACGGCTGGGTACGCGGACCTTCGAAGAGCACCCGGCCACAGCGCGGCTCCAGGCCCTGCTTTAGTTGTTCTCGTTCCAGAGCACTGTGTCCGACTTGCGCGGGCGCAGATAATAGGTGCGGGCGAAGTTGATCGGCTTGGGCAGGAACAGCTTGATCGGCGACGTATAGCTGTAGATCACCCGGGCCATGATCACGCTCTGGCTGGGCGGCAGGACCCCGACGGCGACGTCGGTGACCTGGGTCTTTTCCTTCGGGCACTCGTCCATGTTGGCGACCGACTGCTTGGACCAGGCGACGGTGTCCTTGCCCTTGTCGTCGGAGACGATGCTGGCCACGCAGGTCTTCAGGTTCGCGGTCGGGAAGGGCGCCATGATGACGCCGGCGATCATGAAGGTGTCGCCCATCTTCGTCGGCCCGTACTGGCCCGACTGGGCCACCAGGTCGCCGACCGCCGAGGCGGTGTTGGACAGGCGGCGCTGGGCCATCATCATCTGGGTCAGCTCGGCCATGCCGCAGTACATGAAGATCAGCACCGGCGCGATCAGGGCGAATTCCACGGCCGAGACGCCGCGGTTGTCGCGCCAAAAGGTCTTCAGCGGGCGGGGTTTGCGCACGGGGCGCGTCATCGGGTCGCGCGTCATTGGTCGTAGGGTTCGTTGGTGAAGGCGGTGGCGGCGCTGATCACGCGCTTGCCGTCGGCGCTCTGCAGGCCGGTCTTCAGCAGCGGCGTGATCAGGGTCCAGTTGTAATAGGCGCGGATCAGCACGATCGAGCCGGCCACGCCGGGCTTCCAGGACATGGTCTTGGGTATGTCGCCGTCGCGGGCGTCGCTGCTGGCGGCGTAGTCGGTGAAGGTCTGGACGTCGATCGACAGCGACGACGCGCAGCTGGAGCCGACCCAGCCCATCTTGTTGCAGACGGCGGTCTTGAAGGCGGCGGCGCTGGTGTTGGCGGTCTGGGCCTCGCCCGTGCGGATGGTGCGGCCCACATCGATGACCGCGTTCTCCAGGGTCAGCGAGACCAGGAACACCAGGCCCAGCTCGATGATCGCGAAGACCAGGACCAGGAACGGGATGGCGACGATGGCGAACTCGACCGCCGTGGCGCCGTCGTCGGCGCGGGCGAAGCGGCCGGTCGCGCGGACCAGCCGGCGTCGGGCGCGATCGAGAAGGCGGTGGCAAGCCATGGGCAGGGGCCTCGTGAGTGTCGCCAGCACCCTAGCCGAATGATCCTAACCGCGAGTTAGGCGCGCCGCCCGCGCGGGAGTCTATACTAGGGCGTGCCGGCGGCCGGTGCGGCGGCGGGAACGCCCGCTTCCCCGCCCAGCTGGGTGCATTGCGCGCCACAGGCATAGGAACTGGCCTTGGCGCCGCGATAGACGGTGACGCCGCCGCCATTCGTGACGACGATTTGTCGCGCCGTCAGGGCGCGGCCGCTGGCGCCGAAGGCCAGCAGGCTGGTGACGCCCGGGCGCTTGCCCAGCACGACCAGGGTGCGGTCGCTGACGACGCTGACGTCCGCGACGCTGGGATCGCCCACGACGATGTCGCGCACCGCGCCGCCCAGGGTCAGGTACGAGGCCTGGCCGGCGGCGACCGACAGGTCGGCCGGGGCGTTGACCGGCAGGGTCTGGGCGCTCGCGGCGGCGCCGTAAAGGGCGACGACGGCGGTGAGGGCGAGGGGGAGGCGACGCATGGCGTTGGCGTTTCCGGATCAGAATGTTCCCGCAGGATCACTTTGTTTGGTCAACAAAAGACTAAAGCGCCGCTGTGTGCGTCAAGGCGTCGCTTGAGAGAATCCTTGATTCAAAAGGCTTTAGTCGCGGTTCTGGCTCCCATGGTTAAGAATAAATAATGGTAAATACAAATAAACCAAAAGAAAATACTCGGAAACTTTCCGGTGTTTACTGGCCATTAAGTGAGCTGGGCGAAATTGATCGTGTTTTCGGGGGTGAGCAAGTCGAACGGCTTGAAGACCTCAAATCAACCACTTCTGGTTTTTGGAGATAAAGTCATGACCAAGTTCGTCACTCGCTTCCTGAAGGATGAATCGGGCGCCACGGCCATCGAATACGGCCTGATCCTGGCCCTCATCGCCGTCGTCATCGTGACCGCCGTCACGACCCTGGGTAAGCAGATCAACACGAAGTTCCAGGCCGCGGTCGACGCGACCAAGTAAGCGCCAAGCTTCACCTCGAAAAGAAGGGTCGGGACCACAAGTCCCGGCCCTTTTTTCTTGCCTGAAACCCTGGGCCGCCGGGGCGCCGGGAAACCATTGCTTCACCTGATCGTCCCAAGATGAGGCGATCAAACAGGGCGTCCCCACGATGCAAGCTTTCCAACTCGCGGTTCTGACGATCTTTCCGGCCCTGGCCATCGTCGGCGGCCTGAAGGACCTGACCAGCTACACGATCCCCAACTGGGTCTCGCTGGCGCTGATCGCGGCGTTCTTCCCGGCCGCCCTGGTCAGCGGCGCGCCGCTGGGCGAGGTGGGCCTGTGCCTGGCCGTGGGCCTGGGCGGGCTGGTGCTGGGCATGGGCATGTTCGCAGCCGGCTGGATCGGCGGCGGCGACGCCAAGCTGTTCGCGGTCTGCGGCCTGTGGCTGGGCTGGCCGGCCGCCCTGCCGTTCATGCTCTATACCGCCCTGGCCGGCGGCGCCGTGACCTTCGCCATCCTGGGCCTGCGCTCGGGCTGGGTCGCGCCGGCCGTGGCCGGCGGGCCGGCCTGGCTGCGCAACCTGGGCGAACACCGCGGTCCCCTGCCTTACGGCGTGGCCATCGCCGCCGGCGCCCTGGCCGCCTTCCCCGAGGGCGCCCTGATGCGCGGAATCCTGGGTTGAGGCCCTGATCCCGAGACTCGCCCCGCGACAGCCTGTCGCGTACGCCATTCGACTCAGGGTTAAAAACTTTTAGCGGGCGTTAACCATGCACAGGCGAGCATGGGACGTAGCCAGAAAGGCTGACTGACGAATTTTGCGCGCTCGCCGGAACGGCGGCCACAAGGTTCTTCCCAAGAGTTTCAGCCCGCGCATGAGCCCCGTTCGCCTCCTGATCGTCCTGATCGCCGCCATCTCGGCCATCGGCCTGGCCGTGGTCCTGCAGAGCGCCATGGGCGGAAAGCCGGCCGAATCGGTCGCGGCCGCGCCGGCCGCCGCGCCGGGCAAGCCCATGACGCAGGTCCTGGTGGCCAAGCGCGACCTGCCGATCGGCACGCGCCTGGTGGCCGGCGACGTCGCCTGGCAGGCCTGGCCCTCTGATTCAATAAGCGGCGCGTTCATCACCAACGGCGCAGCGCCGGCCAAGCCCGACGGCAAGGTCGAGGAAGCCAAGGCCGCCGTCGCCGGAGCCGCCGAGATGATCGGCGGCGATCCGGCCAAGGTGGTGGATGGCGCGATCGTCCGCGACCCGATCCTGACCGGCGAGCCGATCACCAACCGCAAGATCGTGCGGGGCGGCGAGGGCGGCTATCTGTCCGTCGTGCTCAGCCCCGGCAAGCGGGCGATGTCCGTGCCTGTCACGTCCGAGACCGCCGCCGGCGGCTTCATCCTGCCCGGCGACCGCGTCGATGTGCTGATGACCCTGGAGCAGAACCCGACCTCGCCGGACGGCGCCATGGGCAAGCTGATCGTCGCCGAGACGGTCCTGCAGAACATCCGCGTCCTGGCCCTCGACCAGGCCACCGCCGCCGACAAGGACGCCAAGTCGATCGTCGCGGCCACGGCCACCCTCGAGGTCGCGCCAAACGACGCCGAAGCCCTGGCCCGCGCCAAGGCCATGGGTCCGGTGACCCTGTCGCTGCGCGCCTATACCGACCTGGGCGGTCCCTCGGGCGCGACGCGCCCCAAGGCCGCCGAAGATTCCACTGTCCGCATCAACCGCGGCGGCGCGACCACCAGCGTGGCGGTGCGCCCGTGAGCCGGCTCCCCTCCGAACGTCGCAAGACGAAGGCGAACATGTCCCCCAAGCGCAGAATCCTGACGGCGCATCTCGCCGTGCTGCTGGGCCTGTCCTGGACCGCGCCGGCCTTCGCCGACGGTCCGGTCGGCGGCTCGCACGTCTATCGCCCGGTCCGTGCGGCGCGTCCCGCCGCGCCGCCGCCGCCCATGCCGGTGATGGCCGCCCCGATCGGCGACCAGATCCCGCGTATTTATCTGACCGCTGACCAGGGCGCGGCCAGCGTCGAGATCGCCCGCGGCAAGTCGGCGATCATCGAGCTGCCCACGGACGTCCGCGACCTCTTGGTCACCAACCCGATCGTCGCCGACGCGGTGCTGCGCGACAAGCGCCGCATCTATGTCGTGGGCCTGGCCGAGGGCGTGACCGACGCGGCCTTCTTCGACACGGCCGGCCGCCGCATCCTGTCGGTGACCATCAAGGTCACCCAGCCGATGGACAATCTGGCCGACACCCTGCGCCGGGTGCTGCCCGAGGCCAAGATCCAGGTCCAGGCCGTCCGCGACAGCGTCGTGCTGAGCGGCACGGCCCGCACGGCCGCCGACGCCGAGGCCGCCGGCCGCATCGCCGCGCAGTTCGTCGGCGCGCCCGAACGCGTCCTCAACATGATCGGCGTCTCCGGCAAGGACCAGGTGATGCTGCAGGTCCGCATCATCGAGGTGCAGCGCAACGCCATCAAGCAGCTGGGCGTCGACATGAACGCCGTGATCGGCCAGGTCGGCGAAACCCAGTACAGCTTCGGCTTCTCGCCGACCTACGGCGTCAACGGCAGCCTGCTGGGCGGCCTGACCGGCGGCTGGAAGATGGACACCACCAAGCAGCCCGTCATGCAGCGGCCCTGCACGGGTCCCGGCTGGGCCGCCGGCGCGCTGTGCCCGGTGGTCGTGCGCGACGGCGGCAACTCCGACGCCGCCACCATCCAGAACACCGCCGGCGACCCGGGCCTGAACAGCGGCAAGGGCATGATCCAGGCGTTCGAACGGGTGGGCCTGGTGCGCACCCTGGCCGAGCCGAACCTGACGGCCGTCTCGGGCGAGCGCGGCAACTTCCTGGTCGGCGGCGAATTCCCCGTCCCGACCGGCGCCGACGACACCGGCCGCGTGGCCATCGAATTCAAGCCGTACGGCGTGGGCCTCAGCTACACCCCGATCGTGATGTCGGGCGGCCGTATCTCGCTGAAGATCGCCACCGAGGTCTCGGAACTGTCCAGCCTGGGCGCCTTCACGCTGGGCGTCGGAACCTCGTCGAACGTCACCGTGCCGGGCCTGTCGGTGCGCCGCGCCGAGACCGTGGTCGAACTGCCGTCGGGCGGGTCGTTCATGATCGCCGGCCTGCTGCAGCAGACCACGCGCCAGACCATCGACGCCCTGCCGGGCATGACCACCATGCCGATCCTGGGCTCGCTGTTCCGCTCGCGCGACTTCCTCAACGGCGAGACCGAGCTGGTGATCATCGTCACCCCGTACATCGTCGACCCGACCAAGCCCCAGAACCTGCAGACCCCGGCCGACGGCCTGCGGATCGCCGGCGACATGGGCACCGTGCTGCTCGGCCGCCTCAACCAGGTCGTCAAGGCGCCGCCGGGCGCCAACGCCGGACGCGCCTACCAAGGCCCCGTCGGCTACGTGATCGAGTAGGACCGCCATGACGCACACCGCTCCCGTCAAGATCGTCCTCAAGACCCTGCTGCTGTCGGCCGCCTTGGCCGGCTTGGCCGCCTGCGCCTCGACGTCGCCCGACCAGGGACCGTCGAAGCTGGCCGCGACCGAGACCCAGCAGTGGGTGGACCGCATCAAGGTGACCTCGGCCCCGGACGAGATCGTCCTGGCCCCGCACGCCACCGGCCTTTCGGCCAACCAGAACGCCGCCTTGCAGACCCTGTTCGGCCGCTGGCTGGACGCCGAGGCCCGCGAGCTGGTGGTCACCGCGCCCAACGCCTCGGGCGGCATGGCCAGCCAGATCCGCGACCGCCTGATCTATCTGGGCGCGCCGGCCGCCGGCGTCCGGGTCGTCGGCTTCGAACCGACCGGACCCGAGGACAACGCCATCCGCGTCGGCTTCCTGCGCTACGAGGCCCAACCTCTCAAATGCGGCCAGAACTGGGAAAACCTGACGGCCACGCGCGACAACAAGGCCTATGACAACTTCGGCTGCGCCCTGGCCGCCAACCTGGCTGCCCAGGTGGCCAACCCCGAGGACCTGATCCGGCCGCGCGACATGACGACCGCCGACATCGGCCGTCGCAGCGAGGTGCTGGGCAAGTACCGCAAGGGCGAGCTGACCACCTCGGCCAAGGACAGCGCCTCGCCGGCCCTGATCTCGAAGGCGATCCCGTAATGCGGCCGACCGACAACGATCCTTTCGACCTGGGCTTCGACGCCGCCGACGAATTCACCACCGGCGGCGCGGACCCCTGGCGCGCCTCGGCCCCGCCGTCCCTGGCCCCGGCCATGGGCGGGTTCGAGGACCCGTTCGCCGAGTTCCCGCCCGCCCGGCCCCAGGCTGCGCCCGCCGCCGCGCCGCGCGCTCCGGCTCCGCCGCAACAGGCCCGTGCGCCGCAGCAACCGGCGCCCCAGCAACAGGCTCCCCAGGCCCGCCCGCGTCCGCCCGCGCCGACGCCGGTGGCCGAGGACGACTTCCGCGACCTGGACATCGTCGTGCAGCCGCCCGTCGCGGCCGCGCCGGCGCCGGCGCCGATCTATGACGAGCCCGCCGGCGACGACGGTCTGGGCGAGGCGGTCATTCCGCGCATCTCGATCCACGCCTTCTGCGTGCGTCCCGAGACGGCGGCCCTGATCCAGCACGCGGCCGACGATCGCCGCATGGCCCGCGCCTCGACCATCGTTCGCGACGGTGGTCTGGAGGCGGCCGTCGAGCACTATCAGAACCAGCCGACGCCCTCGCTGGTGATGGTCGAGACCACCGACGGCGCCCAGCGCCTGCTGCATCTGCTCGACAGCCTGGCCCAGGTCTGCGACCCGGGCACCAAGGTCGTCGTGGTCGGCCAGACCAACGACATCGCCCTTTATCGCGAGCTGATGCGCCGCGGGGTCAGCGAGTACATCACCCAGCCGCGCTCGCCGTTGCAGGTGGTCCGCGCGGTCGGCGCGCTGTACGCCGACCCGGCCGCGCCGTTCATCGGCCGCCAGATCGCCTTCGTCGGCGCCAAGGGCGGGGTGGGGGCCTCGACCCTGGCCCACAACTTCGCCTGGTCGATGGCCGAGAAGATGCAGACGGCCACCGTGCTGGCCGACCTGGATCTGGCCTTCGGCACCGCCGGCCTCGACTTCAACCAGGACCCCGTGCAGGGCGTTCTGGACGCCCTGACCCAGCCTGACCGCCTGGATCCGGTGTTGATGGACCGCATGATGGTCCGTTGCGGCGACCGCCTCTCGCTGTTCGCCGCGCCCTCGACCCTGGACGATGACTACGAGATCAGCGCCGACGCCTTCGAGGAGGTGACGCAGAAGATCCGCAACGCCGCCCCGTTCGTGGTGCTGGACATCCCGCACGTCTGGAGCGCCTGGACCCGCCGGGTGCTGGTCGGCTCGGACGATCTGGTGGTGGTGGCCACGCCGGATCTGGCGTCCCTGCGCAACGCCAAGAACATCATCGACCTGGTCCGGGCTGCGCGGCCCAACGACATCCCGCCGCGCCTGGTTCTGAACCAGGTGGGCGTGCCCGGCCGTCCCGAAATCCCCGTGAAGGACTTCGGCGAGGCGCTGGGCGTGCAGCCGTCTCTGGTGCTGCCGTTCGATCCCAAGCCCTACGGCCAGGCGGCCAACAACGGCCAGATGCTGGCCGAGGTGGCGCCCAAGTCGAAGGCCGCCGAGGGGCTGGAGCATCTGGCGCGCCTGATCAGCCGTCGTGAGCCGCCAGCGGCGCAGAAGACTTCCATGCTCTCGGGCCTGTTCAAGAAGAAGTAGACGAGATGTTCGGCAAGCGCGACCAGACCGTTCCCGCCGAACCCAAGGCGCCGCCGCCCGCTCCCGCCGGCGGCGCGCCCATCGCCACGCGTCCGCAGCGCGTCGAGCCGACCCCCGAACCGAAGGCTCCGGCTCCGAAGGTCAACAGCCCGGCCGCCAAGGGCGGCGCCGCGCCCAAGGCGACCGCGGGCCTGGACCAGCTGCGCGCCGCGCAAGGCGTCGCCGCCGCCCAGACGACCAACATCGTCCGTGAGCAGAGCGACTACTACCACGCCACCAAGACCACGATCTTCAACGCCCTGCTCAACACGATCGACCTGAGCCAGCTGGCCCAGCTCGACATCAAGGCGGCGGCCGAAGAGATCCGCGACATCGTCGCCGAGCTGGTGGCGATCAAGAACGTCTCGATGTCGGTCTCCGAGCAGGAGCACCTGGTCCAGGACATCATCAACGACGTCCTCGGCTACGGCCCGCTGGAGCCGCTGCTGGCCCGCGACGACATCGCCGACATCATGGTCAACGGCGCCCACCGGGTGTTCATCGAAGTGGCCGGCAAGGTCCAGCTGACCAACGTGCGCTTCCGCGACAATCTTCAGCTGATGAACATCTGCCAGCGGATCGTCAGCCAGGTCGGCCGCCGTGTCGACGAAAGCAGCCCGATCTGCGACGCCCGCCTGCCCGACGGCTCGCGCGTCAACGTCATCGCGCCCCCCTTGGCCCTGGATGGTCCCACCCTGACCATCCGGAAGTTCAAGAAGGACAAGCTGACCATGAAGAACCTGGTGGAGTACCTCTCCATCAGCCCGGAAGGGGCGCGGGTTCTGGGGGTCATCGGGGCCTGCCGCTGCAACATCGTCATCTCGGGCGGCACGGGCTCGGGCAAGACCACCCTGCTCAACACCATGACCGCGTTCATCGACCCCACCGAGCGGGTCGTGACCTGCGAGGACGCCGCCGAACTGCAGCTGCAGCAGCCGCACGTGGTGCGCCTGGAAACCCGGCCGCCCAACCTGGAAGGCCAGGGCTCGGTGACCATGCGCGACCTGGTCAAGAACTGCCTGCGCATGCGTCCCGAACGCATCATCGTCGGCGAAGTCCGCGGCCCCGAAGCGTTCGACCTCCTGCAGGCCATGAACACCGGCCACGACGGTTCGATGGGCACGCTGCACGCCAACAGCCCGCGCGAAGCCATCAGCCGTATCGAGAGCATGATCACCATGGGCGGCTATGGCCTGCCCTCGAAGACCATCAAGGAGATGATCGTCGGCTCGGTCGACGTCATCGTCCAGGCGGCCCGCCTGCGTGACGGCAGCCGTCGCATCACCCACATCACCGAGGTGGTCGGCCTGGAAGGCGACGTGATCGTCACCCAGGATCTCTTTGTCTACGAGATCACCGGCGAGGACGAGCACGGCAAGGTCATCGGCAAGCACCGCTCGACCGGCATCGCCCGTCCGCGCTTCTGGGACCGCGCCCGCTACTACGGCCTGGAGCGCGAGCTGGCCGAAGCCCTCGACGCAGCGGAGTAGGCGGCGATGCTGTTCATCATCGCCGGGATCCTGGGCTTCATCACCATCGCGGGCCTGGGCTTCGCCTTCGCCGGCGGCGACAGCGACAACGTCAAGGCCGCCAAGCGCGCCCAGCTGATCGCCGGCGGGGGGGGGGGGCGGGGGGGCGGGGGGGGGGGGGGGGGCGCCCGCCCCCCCCCCACCCCCCCCCCCGCCACCCCCCCAGC
>CAZRPD010000125.1:0-16177 GCA_964601775.1 uncultured Caulobacter sp.
CTGGCCGATCAGGCGGCGCAGCGTGTCGTCGACGCGGATGGCCTCGTAGACGCCGATCCGGCCCTGGAAGCCGGTATGGCCGCATTCCGAACAGCCGACCGGCCGGCGCAGCGCCGTGCCGACCGGAACCTCGATCAGCGCCGCGGCGGCCGGATCGGCCGGCTCGGACACCGAACAGTGCGGGCACAGGCGACGCACCAAGCGCTGGGCGATGATCAGCCGCATGGTCGAGGCCAGCAGGAACGGCTCCACGCCCATGTCGCGCAGGCGCACCACCGCCCCGGCCGCGTCGTTGGTGTGAACGGTCGACAGCACCAGGTGGCCGGTCAGGCTGGCCTGGACGGCGATCTGGGCGGTCTCGCTGTCGCGGATCTCGCCGACCATGACGACGTCCGGATCCTGACGCAGGATGGCGCGCAGCCCGGCGGCGAAGGTCATGCCGACCTTGGTGTTGACCTGGGTCTGGCCGACGCCCTGCACGGCGTATTCGACCGGATCCTCAATGGTCAGGATGTTGCGGCTCTTGTCGTTGAGCAGGCCGAGACCCGCGTACAGCGTCGTGGTCTTGCCCGAGCCCGTGGCGCCGGTGACCAGCACGATGCCGTTGGGCTCGCGCAGCGCCGCCTCCAGCGCCGACAGCATGCGCGGCGACATGCCCAGGTCCGACAGGCCCAGCCCCGCCTGCTCCTTGTCCAGGATCCGCATCACCACCCGCTCGCCCATGCGGGCCGGCAGGGTCGAGACGCGGACGTCCAGGCTCTTGCCGCCCAGGGCCAGCGAGATGCGGCCATCCTGCGGCAGGCGCTTCTCGGCGATGTCCAGCTTGGCCATGACCTTGACCCGCGAGACCAGCATGGCGGCGATGCGCGGCGAGAGGTTGAGGATCTCGCGCAGCACGCCGTCGACGCGCAGCCGCACGACCAGGGCCTGCTCGTAGGGCTCGATATGGATGTCCGAGGCGCCCGAGCGGACGGCCTCGGCGATCAGGCCGTTGATCAGGCGGATGACCGGCGCATCGTCCTGCGGGTCCAGCAGGTCGGCGGCGGTGGGCATGTCTTCCAGCAGGTGGCCCAGCGAGTCTTCCAACGCATCGCCGCTGGAGGCCGAGGCCAGGCCCGCGCCGGCATAGACTTCCGAGAACTTGCGATCGAAGGCCGCGGTGGCCATCGGCTCTAGCGCCAGCGGCACCCCCAGCGCGCGGCGCACCTCGACCAGGGCCGATGGATCGAAGCCCTCACGCAGGCCGATCAACGCGCGCTCGTCCATCGACAGCAGCACGACGCCGTGGCGCTTGGCGAAGCCGTAGTCGAGGACCGTCGCGGTCATTGCGGCTGGGCCGGGGTCGGGGGGGCCGGGAAGCTGCGGATCACCGCGTCCAGCGAGTTGTCGCCTTCCGGCGTCACAAGCTGGGACTCGCGGCGGATCTGGTCCAGGCGCGGCAGGCTGACGGCGCGGGCGTCGGCCACGGTCTTGATGATCCGGGGCCGGATGAAGACCATCAGGTTGGTCCGGCCGCGCTCGCGCACCTTGCTGCGGAACAGCGCGCCCAGGCCCGGCACGTCGCCCAGGCCCGGCACCCGCTGCACCGAGGCGGTTTCGTTCTGGTCCAGCAGGCCGCCCAGCACGACGATATCGCCGTCGTCGACCAGGGCCGTGGTCTCGATCTCGCGCTTGTTGATGATCAGCTCGGTCGAGCCCACGCTGATCGGCCCGGCCACGGCGCTGACCTCCTGGCGCAGGAACAGGGTGATGCCGCCGCCGGCGTTGATCTGCGGCTTGACCTCCAGCTGCACGCCGACGTCCTGGCGCTGGATGGTGCGGAACGGGTTGGCGTTGTTGTCGCCCAGCACCTCGCCGGTGGTGATCGGCACCTGCTGGCCGACCAGGATGCGAGCCTCCTCGTTGTCCAGCGTCATGATCGACGGCGTCGACAGGAGGTTGGAGCCGCTGTCCTTCTTCACGGCGTTGATGATCGCGCCGAACAGCACGTCGCCGCTGCGGCCGGCCACGCCGCCGGTGACGCCCGAAGCGCCCAGCAGCGACGAGATCGCGGAGTCGCGCAGCGCCTTGCTGGCGTCGGTGTCGGCGTCGTTGCCGGCGGCGGCCGAGGCGGCCAGCGGGAACAGGCTAGGCGAGATGTTGGTGTAGTTCGTGCCCATGAACGGGATCGTGCCGTTGGTCCCGCCCAGCAGAAATTGCACGCCCAGCTGCTTGGCGGCGTCGTCGGAAACCTCGACCACGATGGCCTCGACCAGCACCTGCTCGCGGCGGATGTCCAGCTGGCGGATGACCTCGGCCAGGGTGCGCTGGGTCTCGGGCGGGGCGTTGATGATCAGGGCGTTGGCGCCGGGATAGCGGGCGACGCTGGCGCGCGTGCCGGCCGGGGCGATCGAGGCCGTGGACGTCGCCGCCGCCGGGGCGGCGGTCGTCGACACGCCAGTCCCACTGGTCGAGGAACGGCTGCTGCTGGCCGTCGTCGTGGGGGCCTGACCGACCAGCTGCTGCAGCACCGGCAGCATCTGCTCGGCGTTGGCGTGGCGCAGGAAGACGACGCGGATGTCGTCGCTGGACTCGGCCCGCCGGTCCAGGTCGGTGATCAGCGGCAGCAGGCGCTGGACGGCGTCGGCGTCGCCGCGCAGCAGGATCGAATTGCTGCTCTCGACCGGCACCACGGTGACCGCGCCGCGCCCGGCCTTGCCGTCGGCGCCCGGCCCTGCAGTCAGATCGTTGATCACCTGGGCGATCTCGCGGGCCGAGCTGTTGGTCAGGGTGACGGTGTGGACGCTGGCGCGATCCTGGTCGACCTGGGCCAGCAGTGTGCGGATGCGGCGGATGTTGTCGGCATAGTCGGCCACCACGACGGTGCCGCCGCGCGGATTAGCCACGACCTGGCCCTGCGGCCCGACCAAAGGCTTGAGCATGTCGGCGGCGGTCGCCGGATCCAGCGAGCGCAGGCGGAAAACCTCGGTGGCGAACTGGCCGCCCGCGGCGTTGGGCTGACGGGCGGCGTTCTCGGCGGGCTCGACGCGATAGACGCCGTTGCCGGCCGGCACGGCCACCAGGTTGTTGGCGCGCAGGGTGGCCAGGAACAGCTCGAACAGCTCGCGGCGGTTCAGCGGGCCGTTGCTGGTCACCGACACCGTACCCTTGACGCGCGGATCGATGACGAAGGTGGTGTTGGTCGACTTGCCCACGTCCTGGATGAAGACGCGGATGTCGGCGTCCTGGACGTTCAGCACCTGGGCTTGAGCCCAGGCGATCGACGGAACGACGGAAACGAGCGGCGCGGCCAGGGCGATCGCCGCGCTGGCGGCGAGCACGCGAGCGCGGAGGCGCAGCGAGGAAACCTTGGTCATGGGCGTTCCGGGAACGAGAGGGTCATGCGCGCGCCGCCGCGCGAGAGTTCGACATGGTCGGCGCCGACCGACGCCAGGGTCACGCCCTGGGCCACGGTCTCGCCGACCGCGAAGGATTTCTGGACGCCGTCGGGGCCGGCGATGATGGCCGAGCCGCTGCTTCCGTCCTGACGCACGCCATAGAGGCGGAAGCCCTCGACGGTCGCCTGGGCGCCGGCCTGGGGCGCGGCGCCCGAGGATCCGAAGGCGTCGAACGCCGCGAAAATCTTGTGATCGACCGCGCGGAAGACGCTGGCGGTCGCCTTGGGCGCGGTGGGTTCGGGAGGAGCGGCGAAGATCCAGATCAGCCGGGCGGCCTGCATGGCCACCAGCAGCAGCATGGCCAGCTCCAGCGCCAGCAGCGCCTTGCGCCGGTGGGCGCGAACGGTCTCACCAAGCCTTGTGAACATCGTCGACCCCAAGTTCCGACGACGGAATACGCAGCTTGCCCGTAGTTTCAGCGACGATTTAATGACGCTTATGTGAAAAGCGCTCCCCATACGGATGAATGGGGAGCGCTCTCAACTTGCGAGGCTTACGCCTCACGAGGTCTCTTAGAACCGGTGAGCCAGCGAGAAGGTGAAGCTCTGGCCCAGGTCGTAGGTGTTGGCGTCGACGCGACCGCCGCCCAGCACCTGATACTCTTCGAAGTCCTCGCCCAGGATGTTGCGGGCCTTGAAGGTGAACTCCAGCTCCCGATCCATCAGGTCGAAGCCCTTGCGATAGGTGAAGTCCACCGTCACGCCCCGCTCCTGCACAAGGTCGGGCTGGTCCGGACGACCGCGCGCGGAGATCCGCTTGCTGACATAGGTGGCCAGCAGGGTCGCCTGGGCGCGGGCTTCCTTGTCCTCATAGCCGAACTGGATGTTGGCCAGGTGCTTGGACAGGCCCTGCAGCTGGCTGCCGTCCTTGACGTAGTCCGAAGCCGGACGGGGCGAGCCCGAGCCGGCCAGCGGGTAGACCACGTCGCCCGAACCGACCTTCACGTCCGACGACGAGTAGGTGTAGTTCGCGCCGATCAGCCATTCCTTGCTGGCGAAGAACGCGCCGTCCATCGGAACGGTGAAGGTCTTCTTGGCGTCGATCTCGAAGCCGTACAGCGAAGCCTTCGGAGCATTTACGTAGGTCTGGACGATGGTCGAGCCCTGCTCGCTGACCACCGATTCCACCGGCTTCTTCAGATCCTTGTAGAACACGCCGCCCGACAGGTACTGGTTGGCGCCGAAGTACCACTCGACGCGGGCGTCCAGGTTCGTCAGCTCCGTATCCTTCAGATACGGGTTGCCGATGAACAGGCGGTCGCTGTCGGGATCGAAGTACTGCTGCGGCGCCAGTTCGCGGAACTGCGGACGAGCGATCGTCTTGGATGCGCCCAGACGCAGCTGCATGTTTTCGTAGAAGTTATAGGTCAGGGTCGCGGCCGGCAGGACATAGGTCTTGTCCAGCGCGGTCGGGGTGCCCCGCGCGCCGCCGAACAGGTCGACGACGGCGACCGTCTGCTTGCCCTGCTCGACGCGGGCGCCGAACGAGGTGCGCAGGCGCGGCAGGAACTCGGCCTCGACCTGCAGGTAGCCGGCGTGAACCTTCAGCGCCGCTTCATAGGCCGCCGCGCCGTCACCGCCGGTGATGTCGGTGAAGGTCAGGTAGCCCTGGGCGATGTTGTAGTCCGACAGCAGGAAGTCGACGCGCTCTTGCTGCACGGTCAGCGGGATGGCGCCGCCCTGGAAGCGGAAGTCGCGGCGTTCGGCGTCGCGCTGGTTGTCCAGATAGGCGTAGCCGCCCTTGAACACCGCATCGCGACCGCTGCTGAGCGGCAGGGTGTACTGCACGTCGAAGCCGGCGCTGGCCATGGTGTCGTCCAGCGTCGAGAAGCTGGTCGAGTTCTGCTCCTGCGAGGCGCTGTGGTAGTAGACGCCGTTCTCCAGGCGATAGCGGATGAACTTCTCGTACGGCGCGTCGCGCTCGGACTTGGCGTACGAACCGCGCCAGTCGAAGTTCCAGGCCCCGAACTCGTGCTTGCCCGACAGTTGGGTGTCGTACAGGTTCCGCTCGAAATATTCGGTGTAGCTGTCCAGCACGTTCTGGCCGGCGGCATAGTCTTCACCGGCGCGCTGACGAGCCGACTTGGTGGTGTTGTGGACGTAGAGGTTGGTCCACTTGATCTGGTGGTCGCCCCACTCCAGGCCCAGGCCGAGCAGGCCGTTGACCGTGACGTTGTTGCTGGTGTTGTTGAAGTTGTAGTTGGTGCGCGGCTCCAGAACACCGTTCTGTTCCAAGCCTTGCTGCTGGATGCCCTGACGCGAACGCCAGCTGTTCTCGAAGCCGGCGATGGCCACGACGCCCAGGCGCTTGTCGCCCAGATCGAAAGAGCGACCAGCGCTGATGTCGGCCGAGAAGTTGGCCGGAATCTTGTTCTTCACCTGGATCAGGTTGAGGTTCGCATTGACCAGGCTCTGGCCGATGCGGGTCAGCTGGGCCGTGGTGAAGTTGCTGCTGTTGATGCGCTTGCCGGTGGCGATCGCTTCGCGCAGCTCGGCCGGCTTGTTACGCGTGCCGTCGTCGTAGCCGAGGAAATCGGTGTCCGAGCCGTAGTAGGTCAAGCCCTTCTCGAACGTGGTCTCGGTGTTGCCGCCGGTGCCCAGTTCGATCTCGAAGAAGGGCTCGTCCGGAATGGCCACGGTCTGCAGGTCGATGACGCCGCCGCCGAACTCACCCGGATAGTTGGGCGAATAGCTCTTCTGGACCGACGCGCCCGACAGGATCGCCGCGGGGAACAGGTCCAGAGGCACGACGCGCTGCAGGGGCTCAGGGCTGGGCAGCGGCGAGCCGTTCAGCAGGGCCGACGAATAGCGCTCGCCCAGACCGCGAACGTAGATGAAGCGGCCCGACACCAGGCTCAGGCCGCTGACGCGCGTCAGGGCTTCGGCGGCGGTGCTGTCGCCCTGGCGCTGGAGGTCTTCCGGCGTCAGGAAGCTGGCGACTTCCGACGTGGTCCGCATCGGCTCAGGGATGTTGCGCCCCAGGATCAGGACCTCATCGACCGCCGTCGGATCGGTGTCGGCCATGGCCAACTGCTGGGGAGCGGGCGTGGACGGCGAGGCGGACGCCTGCGCCAGGGCGACTTGCGGCGCGACTAGCGCCGACGTCGCGAGCAGAAGGCCGCTCAGAGGCGGGAACAGCTTGTTCATCTCGGGAACCTTGGATTGGCGGGCGTCGGGAAGAGCCGGGGGCGGCCCCAGAGCAGGAGATGCTCCGGGCCGCCCCCGCTCAGGATCAGCAGGTCGAGCCGGCGGCCAGACCGCAGGTCCAGCCCTGCCACCAGGTGTCGTTGGCGTCCTTGACGGCGCCGATGTAGCCCGGGTTCGTCAGGAAGCTGCTGAGGCTCGTGATCGCCGCGTAGGGGGTGCGGGCGTTCTCGTTAGCGCCGTTGATGAAGGTGCCCGACAGCGTCGAGGTGAAGGTCGAGCTGTTGTTGGTGCCGGCGTTGAACAGCGCCTGGTTGGCGGCGGCGTTCACGTTGGTGTCTTCGGTGAACGGCGTGGCGCAGGCCAGGACGACCGAGTGGAAGGTGGCTTGCGTGGTCGCGTCGTCGATGTCGACGCAGCCGGCGGTCGAGGCGGTCATCACGACGACCGAGTTGATCCACACGCTGTTGGTCGAGGTGTTGCCGACCAGCAGGTCGTTGCCCGAGCCGCCGCGGCCGATGACGGTCCAGTTGGCGAACTTGGGGTTGGAGCGCGGCGCGGTGCCGGCGCTGCTGGTTTCGAAGGCGCGGTTACCGCCGTTGGCGCGCTGGACGATGATGCCGAACTGCAGCGAGCCGTTGTAGCCCACGTCGGTGTCGATGCTGTCGTCGTCGTTGCCGGTCATGACAAGGTACTTGCCGTTGACGGTGCCGCCGAAGAACTCGATGCCGTCGTCCGAGCTGTTGTGGACCTGGATGTGGTCGAAGCCCGTGCCGGTGCCGACGCCGGCCATGGTGATGCCTTGCAGCTCGTTGTTGGCGACGATGACGAAGCCCGAGTGCTTGACCTGGACGTAGCGGATCGCGCCGCTGTTATCCGCCGCGGCGTTGCCGCCGTAGAACGCGTTGGTGCCTTCGACCTGGGCTTCGCAGCCCGCGGTGCCCGGCGTGGCGCCCGAGCCCGAGCAGTTGCTGATCGGGGCGCGACCCAGGACGACGATGCCGCCCCACTGGCCCATCGAGTCGGCGTTGGTCTGGCCTTCGATGCCCTGCTTCGACGTGAAGATGATCGGCTGGGTCGCGGTGCCCTGCGCGAAGATCTGCGAACCGCGGTTGACCACGATGTAGTCCAGACCGGCCGAACCGAAGATGCGGACGCCCGGATCGACGGTCAGCGTGCCCTTGGCGCGGCCAGCGACCGGCGCATTGGCGTCGCCGCCCTGGTCCTGACCGACGTCGACGCGGCCGCTGACCGAGTAGACGGTGCCAGCGCGCAGCGGAACGGTCAGCGCACCGGTGATCGCCGAGGGCAGCTGGCAGTTGCGCAGCGTGTTGTTGGCGACGGTGCCGACGTTGGTGAAGCCGGTCGGGCAATCGGTCGCCGGCGTGCCTGGGGTCGGAGTCGGGTTCGGATTTGGGGTCGGCGTCGGGGTCGTGCCACCGCCAGCGAAGCTGCCTTCGCCCGGAGAAGCGACGCTGTCGGCGCCGCCGCAACCAGCCAGCGCCAAACAGGCGCTCATTCCGAGCGCGATCAAGCTAACGTGTCCAACGCGGATCATAGGGAGTTCTCCAGTGGCGCAGCCGAGAAAGAAATCGGCGGCGAAGACCCCTGGTCCCCACCAATGGAAAAGCCTTGCCCTTCGCCGCCACGGGATCGGCGCTAACCGGCTTGCGAGACAATCAGTCGCAAGTTTTGTGACACTTTTTCCGCGCGCCTATCGCTTCAGAACCGCCAAATCTCCACAATTCCTCAACGCAGCCTCAGGATTTAGCCCTGATTTACAGCGCTTTTTCCAGCCAAACTCCAGGCAGCCTCCAATCTTTTTCGAACGCGGCCGTGTCCGTCCGACAACACCCCATTCCGGGGATCGTCGACTTCATTTTCGCCGCATGTTATTGCGAGTCATTCTCAAAATAACATGTATGAAGGATCGACAGGCATGGACGGCGAGATCACCAGCGAAAGCGGCCTGCGCGACGTTTACGCCCAGCCCGCGAAAGCCATCGCCGAAAAGGCCCTCCCGACCCTGGACAAGCACAGCCGCCGGTTCCTGGAGTTGTCGCCGTTCTGCTGCATCGGCTCCAGCCAGCCCAGCGGCCTGGGCGACGTCAGCCCGCGCGGCGGCGAGCCCGGCTTCGTCCATGCGCTGAACGACAACGAGATCGCCTTCGCCGACCGTCCCGGCAACAACCGGCTCGACACCTTGTCGAACATCATGCGCGAGCCGTCGGTGGGCATGCTGTTCCTAGTCCCTGGCGTCGAGGAGACGCTGCGCCTGAACGGCCTGGCCCGCGTGACCACGCGCGAGGACCTGATGGCGCGCTTCACCCACGAGGACAAACGCCCGCGCTCGGTGGTGCTGATCGAGATCCGCGAGGTCTATTTCCACTGCTCGAAGGCGCTGAAGCGCTCGGACCTGTGGAACCCCGACAAGCGCCTGCCCAAGGGCGTGTTTCCGACCCTGGGCCAGATCGCCCGCGACCAGTTCAAGCTGCTGGTCCCGGCGCAGGTCATCGACTTCGCCCTGAGGCAGGACGCCAAGAACAACCTCTACTGAGATCGGCTCCCTAGCCTGCCGGCGGCGGACGTGCGAACGCACGGCGCGGGACCTTTTTCCAAAGGCCGGCGGCGCGTAAGGGCGTCGAAGAAGATGGTTAGGCCGAGATCGCGGTGCGCAGGCGGGCCGCGACGTCGCCCAGCGTGATGGCCGACAGCGACTCGTTGACTTCCAGCTCGCCCTGCCCGTGCTGCTGCGACAGGTTGCCGGTGAAATCGGTCAGGGCGGTGACGTGCTGGGCCAGCAGGTCGACGGTGTGCAGTTCGTGCATGACCATCAGGCGATGCTCGGCGGGAACGACCTCGAGGATCTTGCCCAGGGCGACGTCCAGATGCCCGCAGGCCACGGCGGCGATGCCCATCTCCGTGGAAATCGCCTTCAGCACCGTCTCGACGCTCACGGGCGGCAACTTGTCCGACATCAATTTCCCCTGATTCCCAGGGCCGCAAAGGAGCACGCGCCGCGCCAGGGCGGCAAGACCTTGAATTGTGCGGCGAATTGGCGCGCACAAGGTTGATCCCGCCGCCATCACAACCCCGGATGGCGACAGCATGCAATGCTTTTCAGGCTCAGGCGGCCTGGCGAAGGCCCCAGGGGTGCGCCGGATAGAACCGGGCCATCATCCGCCCGGCATACTCTACGAGGCGCGGATAGCGTTCGGCTTCGAGGCGCAGCGGCGAGTCGAAGAACGGCGTCAGGATCCCCGCCAGCACCGCGAAGGCCGCGGCGTCGACGCCGACCGGATGGCTGTCGCGCATCAGATAGGCCTTGTCCTCCAGCATCTCGTCCAGCGCGCGCAGCGACAGGCCGCCCAGCCAGACCACCTCCTCGCGCAGGTGGCGGCCCACGCCCACGGCGCGGAGATTGCCGGCCACCGCCTCCTGAAGGCCGCGGCGGATGTCGTCGCGCATCGCCTCCGGAGCGTGGTCGAACCAGCGTCCCGGTCCCTTGGCGAAATTGGCCGGCTCCAGGAAGCGGAAGTAGGTCGAAACCCAGCCCAGCTGGTTTTCGATCATCCGCTCGATGGCCCAGGCCTGGGCGCGCTCCTTGCCGGTCAGGCCGATGTCGAGGTCGACATCGTACTTCTGCTCGATGTGGGCGCGGATGAAGGTCGAGTCGCCGATCGCTTGGGCGCAGTCCTCGATCCACGGCAGTTGGCCCTTGGGCGCGGTGTCGCGGGACCCTTGCGTCTTGCGATAGTCCAGCCGGGCCATGATCAGCTGGACCTCGGTCTTGGTCACATAGGGGCTGATCTCGGGCAGCCCGAACCCGGCTCCGGCGGCGAACAGCGTGATCATCGTCCCTCTCCGATCTCGAATGTCGTGGTGACGACTTGCTAGCGCCAGGCTACTGCCAGCATGCTGTCAGCAACACCGCCGCATAGTCACGGTCATGAGACGCGCCGAACGCCTTTTCCAGATCATCCAGATCCTGCGCCGCAGCCGCGCGCCGGTGACGGCCGACGCCATCGCCGCCGAGCTGGAGACCTCCAAGCGCAGCGTCTATCGCGACATCGCCGCCCTGGTCGGCCAACGCGCGCCGATCCGCGGCGAGGCCGGCGTCGGCTATGTGCTGGAGGCCGGCTTCGACATGCCGCCCCTGATGCTGACCCCCGACGAGATCGAGGCGGCGGTGCTGGGCGCGCAATGGGTGGCGGGGCGTGGCGATCCCGTCCTGGCCAAGGCCGCCAACGACCTGATCAGCAAGATCGCCGCCGCCGTGCCCGATCGCCTGCGGCCCTATGTGCTGGAGCCGGCCGCGGCGGCCTCCCCCGCCTGGAAGCCAGAGACCGACCGTATCGACGTCGCCCAGGTCCGCGCCTGGATCCACGCCGGCCGCAAGATCCGCCTGGACTACAGCGACGGAGCCGGGGCGGTCAGCGCCCGGGTGATCTGGCCGGTGACGGTGGGCTATCGCGAGACCATCCGCATGATCATAGCCTGGTGCGAGCTGCGGCAGGCGTTCCGCACCTTCCGCACCGACCGCGTGGTCGGCGCGCAGTTCCTGGAAGAGCGGCACGGCAAGCGGCCAGCGGTGCTGCGCGGCGAATGGATCAAGTTCCGCGACGCCGAAATCGCCGCCTGGACCCTGCGCGAGAAGGAAGGCTGCGGCGTCTAGAGCTTGTGGCGCTTGGCGAAGGTCTCGAACAGGCTGGGCCAAGCCGCGACGGGCTTGCCGACCGCGAAACGCAGGCCAAAACCGTGGCCGCCCTCCTCGAAGACGTGCATCTCGGTCGGGACCTTCTTGGCCTTCAGCGCCGCGAACATCACCAGCGCATTCTCCACCGGCACGGTGGGGTCGTCGGCGGCGTGCAGGATGAACACCGGCGACAGGCCTTCGCGCACCTGCTTTTCCGGCGATAGCGCCAGGATGCGCTCGGCCGAGCCGTCCTTGGTCAGCAGGTTGGTGCGCGAACCGCCGTGGGCGATCGTCGTGTCCAGGCTGATGACGGGATAGACCAGGGCTGACAGGTTAGGCTTGGTCGGCAGCTGGTCGGCGGCGTCGATGGCCGCATAGGTCTGGGCGTCGTACCGAACCGTCAGATTGGCCGCCAAGTGACCGCCGGCCGAAAAGCCCATGATCGCCACGCGGTCGGGCGAGAAGCCCATCTCCTTGGCCTTCGACCGCACCACGCGGATGCCGCGCTGAGCGTCCTGCAGCGGCGCGTCGCCACCCGCCGCCCAGCCGTCGGCCGGCATGCGATAGAACAGCACGAAGCAGGTGTAGCCGCGCTCATTGAGCCAGCGGGCCGTCTCGTAGCCTTCCTTGTCCAGCACCACGCGCTGGTAGCCGCCGCCGGGGATCAGCATCACCGCCGCGCCATTGGGCTTCTTGGGGCGGAACACCACCAGGATCGGCTTGCGGGTGTGGGCCATGGCCCGGTCGCGCAGACCCTTGGCGTCGCCACGCTCGATGATCTCCTCGACCACCGTGACGCCCTCCCCGCCCGGCGCGCCGTTCGGCCAGAGGGTGATGACCTCGGTCGGGTCAGGGGGCGTGATCTGGGACTTGTCCACCGGTACAGCCTCCGCGCGCCGGGCCGCTAGGGATCCCAGGACGCCAGCGACGAAAGCAGTCAGGGCGCCGCGACGGTTCAGCATGGGATCAAGCCTTCTGGCGGGTTTTCGTTGGCCGGGACCCTAAGCGGAAACCGGTTTCCGTCAAGCTTGGGCGAAACGCAGGTGGTGCAGCACGATCCCGCTGGTCGTGGCGACGTTCAGCGAGTCGAAGCCATTGGCCATCGGGATGCCCACCGTCCGCGCCCGGGCCATCACCTCCGGCGTCAGCCCCGGCCCTTCCGCGCCCAGCAGCACGGCGGTGCGCGGCGGCGGCGTCAGCCGGGCCAGGATCTCTTCCGCGGAGGGGCTGAGAGCCAAGCCCTCGAAACCGGTCGCGGCCAGCAGGTCGGCGATGTCCTCGCCCCGCGCCAACTGCGCCGTCGGGACGGACAGGACCGCGCCGACCGAGACACGGATGGCCTTGCGATACAGCGGATCGCAGCAGTCGGCGTCCAGCACCACCGCATCGGCCCCGAAGGCGGCGGCGTTGCGATAGATGCCGCCGATGTTGTCGTGGTTGGCGATACCGCACAGCACCAGCACCACCGCCCGCGCCGGCAGGCTGGCGAGAAGGTCACGCGCGGCGATCGGCTCGGGCTTCTTCCCCACCGCCAGCACGCCGCGATGCAGGTGGAAGCCAGCGATGGCGTCCAGCACGGCCTGGTCGGCGAAGTGGACGCGCGTCTCGTCCGGCAAACCCGCGAAGACGTCGTCCAGCTTGTCCCGGCGCTTGGGATCGATCAGCAGCGACACCACCCGCTCCGGCGCATCGCGCACGAAGGCCCGCAGCACCGTCTCGCCCTCGGCGATGAACAGGCCCTCGCGGCCCACGAGGTCGCGCTCCTTGATCGCCCGGAACGGGGCGACGGCGAGATCGTCGGGATCGGTGACGACACGGAACTGCGGCAAGAGCGGCCTCGGGTGCTTTAACGCACCCCTCGTATCGGCAGGATGACCAGACCGCCAGTCAGGGCCAGCCCCGCGGCCATCAGGAAGAAGGCCCCGAAGTTCTCGTGCGTCGGCCCCAGGCTCCACACCGCCAGCACGGGGGCCAAGGCCTGAGGCAGGGTGTTGGCCAGGTTAATGACGCCCAGGTCCTTGCCGGCGGTGCGCTGCGACGGCAGCACCTGGGCGACCAGCGCCATGTCGACGGCGCAGAAGCAGCCCATGCCGCAGCCGAACACCACATAGGCCGCCACCAGCACAGGCCAGGTCGGCGACATCGAGAAGACCAGCATGGCGATGGCCAGGGTCAGGGCCGCGCCGAACGCGAACAGCTTGCGCCGCCGCAGCCGATCCGACAGCAGCCCCCCCGCCATGGCGAACGGGATACTGGCCACGGTCGAGACCGCCGTCAGGATCGCCAGTCCCTCCTCGGCGCGATGGCCGGGAAACAGGCTGGAATAGTCCATCACGTCCTTGAGGAAGTAGAACATGTAGCACTGGATCAGGCTCAGCGCGATCAGCACCAGGAACCGCCCGCACCAGGCCAGGGCGAAATCGGGGTGCTTGCGCGGGCTGACCCACAGGCCGGCCAGAAACTCGCCCAGCCTGAACGGCGGCACGTCGGCCTTGGGCAGCGGCGGGTCCTTCAGGCGCAGGACGAAGGGCGCCAGACCCAGCAGCAGCGCGACCGAGATCGCCGCATAGCGATGGCCCTCGGCGACCAGCAGGCCGCCGACCATGATCGCCCCCACGGCCGTGCCGATCGGATTGCCCAGGCTGAGGAACGCCGCGACCATGCCCTTCTGGGTGTCGGGCACCCGGTCGGGCATCACCGCCACCAGGGCCGAGAAGCACAGATTGAAGGTCAGCTGGAACAGGATCACCCCGCCGATCAGGGCCAGCGGGGTCTTGGCCTGCATGATCGCCAGATAGGCCAGGGCCGCGCCCAGCGCGCCCACGACCATCCAGGGCCGGCGGCGACCAAAGCGCGAGGTTGTGCGGTCGCTGATCGCCCCGGCCAGCAGGTTGGCGATACTGGCGACCACCGCGCCGAAAAAGGCCACCTGACTCAGCACCAGCGCCTTGCCGACGGGGTCGATGGCCTCGGCCTTCAGCGGCAGCAAAACCTGGATGAGAGGCTGGAAGGAAACGAAGGCGCCGATCTGGGCGAGGGTGTAGGCGGCGACGAAGCTCGCGCGTACGGGCTCCCTTGGCCGCGCTTCGTCCTCGGGCGTCATTCTACCTCTCCCCCACGGTCTGCGCCGTGCCGAGCGGACAGTGGCTGCGCAATGTCCAGCAGACAAGAGGTGCTGTTCGGCGATCCGGAGTTTCCAACAGGCTTCATCACGCTCTAGGTTGCTGGCATGTGTGGGAATCTCGCAGGGCGTGGGGCGGACTGATGGCTTCGGTGACGATCTACGACGTCGCCGCCCGAGCGGGCGTCTCGATCAAGACGGTTTCCCGGGTGATGAACAAGGAGCCGAACGTTCGGCCCGCCATGCGCGACCGCGTGCTGCTGGCGGCCGGCGATCTCGGCTACAGCCCCAACCTGTCAGCGCGCAGCCTGGCCGGCTCGCGCTCGTTCGTGATCGCCGTCTTCGTCGACGCCGCCCTGACCATCGACCACTGGCAGAGCGAGCGCGGGGCCGACTACCTGTCCCGCATCCAGCTGGGCGCGACGCTGGTGTCCCGCGAGGCCGGCTATCACCTGCTGATCGAGCTGATCGACCACCAGGGGCCGCGCGTGCGCCAGGACGTGGCCGCCTTCCTGGCCGCGCTGAAGCCCGACGGCGTGATCCTGACCCCGCCCTCCTCCGACGATCCGGTCGTGTTGGAGATGCTGGACAAGGCCGGCACGCCCTATGTCCGCATCGGCCCCGAACGCGCCGAGGGCCCAGGGCCGCGCGTGCACATGGACGACGCCGCCGCCGCCCGCGAGATGACCGAGCATCTGATCGGGCTGGGCCATCGCCGCATCGGCTTCATCATCGGCGAGCCGCGCTACGGCGCTAGCCAGGCGCGGCGCGAGGGCTATCTGGCGGCAATGCGCGAGCGCGGCCTGCCGGTCGCCAGCGGCTGGGTCCGTCAGGGCGATTTCACCTTCCAGTCGGGCGTCGAGCAGACCAAGGCCCTGCTGGCCATGCCCGAGCGGCCGACGGCGATCTTCGCCAGCAACGACGACATGGCGCTGGGGTGCATCACCGCGATCGCCGAGGCAGGCTTGATGACGCCGGGCGACATCTCGGTGGCCGGCTTCGACGACAGCTCCAGCGCCCGCTTCAGCCGGCCTCAGCTGACGACCGTGCGCCAGCCGGTGGCGGAGATGTCGTCGCTAGCCGCGCGACTGCTGATCGGCCGGGCCAAAGGCGGCGAAGAGGCGCCCGAATGGCCGGCCGAAGAGCTCCTGCCCTTCACCCTCATCCACCGCGCCTCGACAGCCCCGCCGCCGCGTTAGGCCTTACCGCCCCGGCCGCGCGAAGGCGGCAACGCGGGCGCGGGCGGCGTGGACCGGGTTCTCGGCCGGACGCTCGCGGTAGGTCGGCTGGAAGCCGGGCGTCACCACCTGCGGACGACCGCCCAGGCGGAACGCGCCGACGCGGTTCGACAGGTCCAGGGCCTCGACGCGCAGGGCGTGGGTCGCCTCGGTCGACTGCGAGACCATGGCGGCGTTGCGCTGGGTCACCTGGTCCAGCTGGTTCACGGCCGAATTGACCTGGTTCAGAGCGGTGGCCTGTTCGCCGGTCGAGGCGGCGATGTCGTTGACCAGGGCGTCGATGCCGCCGACCTTGTCGACGATGCCGCGCAGGGCCTGCCCCGTCTGGCCGACGAGGTCGACGCCTTCGCTGACCTGGCGACTGCTCTCGGTGATCAGCGACTTGATCTCCTTGGCCGCGTCCGCCGAACGCTGGGCCAGGGCCCGCACTTCTTGGGCCACGACGGCGAAGCCGCGGCCGGCGTCGCCGGCGCGGGCCGCCTCGACCCCGGCGTTCAGGGCCAGCAGGTTGGTCTGGAAGGCGATCTCGTCGATCACGCCGA
>CAZRPD010000126.1:0-16150 GCA_964601775.1 uncultured Caulobacter sp.
TCCGCCTGAACCACGGCCAGTCGTACTGGCCCGAGGCCGGCAAGGACGAGCGCCTCACCGGCGTCCTGACCGTCGAGGCCCGCCCGGTCGACAATCTGCGCCTGACCTTCGACGCCCTGCACTCGGAATTCACCCAGTTCCACACCCGCGACGAGAACCAGACGCGCTTCACCAACATCGCTCCGGCCCGCGCCGGCGACGCCTATGGCGTGCGCGACAGCGTCATCGATTCCAGCGGCATCATCTCGTACCTGGACGCCGATGGCGTGGACGTGCGCACCGACGCCCTGTTCTACGACATCAAGGACACCACCTCGCTGGCCGCCCTGGGCGCGCAGTGGGAGCATGAGCGCTGGGAAGTGAACGCCAAGGGCTCGTACTCCGAGGCCGAGCGCGACTATCACCTGTCGACCTTCGGCGTCATCGCCCGTGGCTCGGCGTCCTACGACATGCGCGGCGACTACAAGAGCCCGGTGATCGCGGCCTGGACCCGCGGCTTCGATCCGATGGACTTCAGCAAGTACAACTATGTCTCGCTGTCGAACCAGTTCCGGACCTACAAGGACCGCAACTACGACCTGCGTCTCGACACCAAGTACAAGGTCAGCGACGACGGTTTCATCCGTTCGATACAGGTCGGCGGCTACGCGGCCAACCACCGCAACTCGTACTGGACCGGCACCAGCTCGCTGACGTCCGAGAAGTTCGCCGCCGCCGTGGGCCTGCCCTATCAGGCCGGTGTGGAAAGCGGCAGCGTGCCGATGGCCTCGTTCCTGAAGCGCGGCTCGATCGACCACGTCCCGGGCGGTCCGGCCAACTGGGTGATCCTGGATCGCGCCAAGTTCGATGCCGCCCTGCCGCTGGACAAGATCCTGAGCATCGCGCCGGTCGCCGCCGCGGCCGCCAACGCCTACGAGATCGAGGAAGAGGTCAAGGCGGCATACGCCCGCGCCACCTTCGGCGGCCTCGACGATCGTCTGTCGGGCAACATCGGCATCCGCTACGTCGAAACCAGCCTCACCTCGAGCGGCGCGGCCCCGGACCTGAACAACCTCATCGTCTCGCGCGGTGGCGTTCAGACCTTCGTGCCGGGCGCCACGCCGGTCACGATCAAGAACAAGTACAAGAACTGGCTGCCCAGCTTGAACGTCCGCTACGAGCTGACCAACGAGCTGGTGCTGCGCTTCGCGGCCGCCCGCGCCCTCACGCGTCCTACCCTGCAACTGCTGCGTCCGGCCCTGACGATCAACGCCAACACCCGCGTCATCAGCTCGGGCAATCCCAACCTGGCGCCGTTCCTGGCCAACCAGGCGGACCTGTCGCTGGAATACTACTTCGGCCAGGCGGGCCTGATCTCGGCGGCGGTGTTCTTCAAGGACACCGAGAACTTCGTCCTGACCGGCCAGTCGCGTGAGACCCTGACCCTGCAGCGCGAGGAAGGCGGCACCACGACGGCCGAATTCGTCCGCAACGCCCCGTTCAACGCCGCCTCGGCCAAGATCAAGGGCGCAGAGCTGGCGATGCAGACTCCGCTCACCTTCCTGCCGGAGATGTTCTCGGGCTTCGGCGTGCTGGCCAACCTGACGGTGATCGATGCGGACAAAATCCCGCTGATCAACAACGGTCCGCCCCAGAACCTGAGCGGCCTGTCCAAGTTCAGCTATAACCTGGGCGGCTATTACGAGCGGGGCGGCTTCGGCGCGCGTCTTTCGTACAACTACCGCACCAAGTTCCTGATCGATAACGGCCACTTCGCCGACGGCGCCTCGCATCAGCGGGCCTATGGCCAGCTGGATGCGTCGGTCAGCTACGATTACAACGACCGTTGGACGTTCACCGTCGACGCCAACAACCTCACCAACGCCAAGACCTATGTGGACGCCGCCAGCGACGTGCTGCGCGAAATCTACAACCCGGGTCGCCGCTTCAGCGCTGGCGTGCGCGCGAAGTTCTAGCCCTTGGGGTCCGTCGGCTTCGCCTCTCCTGGAGGCCGGCGGACCCTCCTGTTCTCGACGATCGTTCCTGTGCTGCTCCGGCGATCTTCGCCGGAGCTTTTTTTGTCTTTAAATACCGCGGAGATGAGTCGGAGACGGGCAGGCGGCGCCAGGGCTTTCAGTCAGTCAATCATCGGTTTATTGCGCGCGCGCCATCTGCCACAACCGTTCAGCTCGTCCGTCATGCGGACGTTCGCCATACAGAGATCACCTTGACGATGCTGACCGCTTCCCACGCCCGTATTCTGCGGCTGATCAATCAGGCCGGCGCGCTCAGCCGCGCGGAACTGGGCGCGGAGCTGGGGGTGAGCAAGGCCACGATGTCGGCGTTGATTTCCGACCTCGTCGAGCGCGGCATGCTGGTCGAGAACGAGATCGTCTATGGCGCGGGGCGTCCCTCGGCCAAGCTGGGGCTGGAGGCAGGCTCGGCCTTCTTCATCGGCATATCGATCGCCACCAATCCGTTCACCGCCGTGGTCGTCAATCTGCATGGCGAGGTCGTCGCCTTCGACCCCATCGAGGCCAGCGAGGATCCGAAGGTGATCGCCCGCGAAGTGGCCAATGTCGTCAAGCGCCGCCTGGAAAAGGAGCCCGCCTTGCAGGACCGCCTGGGCGGCATTGGCATCGCCGTTCCCGGCCTCGTCGATCACGCGGCGGGCGTCTGCGTGCGGTCGACCGTGCTGGGCTGGCGCGACGTGGCGATCGGCGCTTTGGTGCAAGAGGCCGTCGGCCTGCCGACCTTCATCGAGAACGACGCCAACGCCATGGCCCTGGGCGAGCACATGTTCGGCAGCCTGCGCGGCGCGGACCTGTGCAGCCTGATCTCGGTCGGCGACGGCGTCGGGTGCGGCCACATCATCAACGGCCAGCTGCATCGCGGCGCCCACGGCGGTTCGGGCGAGATCGCCCACGCCACCATCCAGATCAACGGCACGCCCTGCCAGTGCGGCAAGCGAGGCTGCCTGGACACCATCGCCTCGCTGCGCGCCATCCGTATCCAGGCCCGCGCCGCCGGCCTGCCCGAGAACCTGGCGGAGCTGGACGCCGCTGCGACCCGCGGCGACCAGGCCGCCATCGGCGTGCTGCACCACGCGGGCGTGGCCCTGGGCGTGGCGGCCTCGCACATCATCCAGATCCTGGACGCCGGCAAGATTGTCATCGCCTTCGCCGAGGGGCCGGAGGACGGCCTGTTCGCCCGGGTGGCGCGCCAGACGCTGATGAGCAACGTCATGAACGCCGACCAGGCCGACATCGCGATGGTCGCGATGAAGCCGGACCTGGGTGCGGTCGGCGCTGCGGCCGTGGCCGCCAGCCGGTCGCTGTTCCAGATGTAGCGCGAGCCCGTCGCGCTCTAGGGCTGCGCGCGGCGCGGCGTCAGATAGACACGCGCGCCTTCGGGACGGGCCTGCATGTCGAGCAGCGCGCCGATCATGGTCAGGGACTCGGTCGGCCGGTCCAGCTTGAAGCGGCCGGTAACCTTCAGCTCGCCCAGGGCGGGGTCGTGCAAGGCCACGCTCTGGGTCGTGTAACGGTTGAGGCGGGCGATCACGTACTTCAGCGGCAGCCCATCGGCGTCAAGCCAGTCCGAGCGCCAGGCCTGGTAGCTGTCGGCGTCCAGGCGACCGCCGACCGGGGCGCGGTTACTGGCCAGCAGCAGCCATTGACCCTTGGCCAGACGCTGCTCGGTTCCGTTGCGGGCCACCCGCACCACACCCTCGAACACCCGCACCTGCACCGCATCGCTGACGCGCTCGACCTCGAAGGTCGTGCCGACGGCGGTCACCTGGGTGTCGCCGGCTTGAACCCGGAAGGGGCGCTTGGCGTCCTTGGCGACGTCGAACACTGCGTCGCCCTTGGTCAGAGCGATATTGCGGGCGTCGCGGCCATAGCGGACCTGGACGCCGCTGTCGGCCGCCAGGGTGACGACGGACTTGTCGGCGAGGGTGTGCTCGGCGCGCTGGCCGACGGGCGTGGCCAGGTCCAGCGGCGTCTCGGCCAGATAGGGGCGGACCAGGGCGACGGCCGACAGGCCCGCGACCAGCGCCAGGCCGGCGGCGATCAGGCCCAGACGCAGCGAGGGCTTGGCGACCGGCGCGGCGCGGACGCGTTCGGCGGCCTCCAGCAAGGCGGTGTCACGCTGGGTGTCGCGCATCAGGGCGAAGGCGGTGGCATGGCGAGGCTTGGCGGCCAGCCAGGCTTCTAACTCGGCGCGTTCAGCTTCGGTCAGGTCTGGCAGGCGGTCGGCCCAGTCGGCGGCGATCTCGAGCTCTTCGTCGGACGGCAGGCGCCAGTTGTCGTTAGCGCGCATCGCGGCCGCTCCCTTCTCGCGCGGCGTTGACCGCCGCGTCCTGCATCGCGCCGGCCAGTTCGGCCATGGCCCGCACGAGGTGTTTCTTGACGGCCTCGACATTGATCTTGAGATCGTCGGCGATGGCCTGGCGTGATTGTCCGTCCAGGTGACGGCGCATGAAGATGTCACGGCGTAGCGGGGACAGACGCTTCAACGCCGCCTCGAACACCGCGGCGCGCTGCTTGTGCTCCAGCACCGCGTCGGGCAGGGGCAGGTCGCAGCCGAAGTCCTCGTCGCCGATCGGTTCCTCGCGTTTGTCGCGGCGGGCCTGGGCGTAGATCAGCGAGTCCGCCACGCGATAGGCGTAGGCCAGGGGCTGGGTGATCTCCTGCTTCTGGGCCTGGCGCATGACGGTGAGGAAGGTCTCCTGCAGGACGTCCTCGGCCCGGCTGGGATCCTTGGAGCGTCGCACGATATAGGCCGCCAGCTTGCGCTCATGCGGCCGCAGCACCGCGATCACGTCGGTCATGGCGCTTCCGGTCGGCATGGTCGTGCGCGCGTCCATGGATCGTAGAGGCGCAGGCCGGCCGAACGGGGACAGCGACAGCAGCTTTTTTCGCAGGACTTCAGAACTCATAGGTGACGCCGAGCGTGAAGGTGCGGCCGCTGACGGTGCGGGCGACCAGGCGCTTTTCCGTACGGTCGGAATATTGGGTGATCGGCGCGTCGGTCAGGTTGACGCCTTCGACCACGATCTTCAGACCGGCGGCGGTGTTGTAGTGGGCGGCGAAGTCGAGGTTGTGACTGGCCTTGTAGCCCGCGCCGATCGCGCCGTTGCCGCCAGCGCCGTCCAGATAGCCCGAGCGATAGGCCGACGACACCCGCGCGCCCCAACGCGGCGTCTCGTAGTAGAGCGTGGCGTTCGAGGTCCAGCGCGACAACTGGAAAAGGTCCAGGGCCACGGCGCGATCCTCGATCAGCACGTTCGAGCGGCCGGCGGCGCGGGTGACGTTGCCGACGAAACCCAGCTTGTCTAACGGGGCGGGCAGGAAGGTGAAGTCGCGCTGCAGGGCCAGCTCGACGCCCTTGATCGCTGCGCCATCGCCGTTCACCGGTCGCACGAAGCTGTAGATCGTGCCCGGCCCATTGCCGGGCGACAGGAAGGCCAGGGGATATCCGGTCGCGCCGTAGGGCACGGCGCTGGTGGCGGTGGTGATGAACGAGTCCATCCGCTTGTAGAACAGGCTGACCGCGAAATAGCCGGTGCGACCCTGAGAGACCTCGACCGCGCCCTCGACGGCGTCGGCCAGGAACGGGCGCAGGTTCGGATTGCCCGACGAGATGGTGCCGCCGAACGGGGCGGAGTTGACGTTGCCGGCCGCGCGCAGGTCGGCCAGGCTGGGCCGGCTGATATTTCGGTTGGCAGACACGCGGGCGACGACGCGGGGCGACAGGTCCAGGGCCAGGTTCACGGCCGGCAGAACGCCGTCATAGGAACTGCGGATTACCGCCGGCTCCAGCCGCGTCCCGGTATTGACCATGCCCGCCGAGGTCAGGTCGGTGGCGTACCAGCGCAGGCCGACGTCGCCGCGCCAGGACCGTCCGGCCGCGACGCCGCCCAGGCGGGCCATCAGATAGGCCGACCAGGTCTTCTCGCGGATCGAATAGTGCGAACCCGGCTGGTCGTCGGCCTCGGAGAGGTCGCGCGGCAGGCCCAGCCGCGCGAACGTGCCGTCGATGTCGCCAACGGCGTACGGGATCAGGGAAGTCTCGAAGATCGGGATCTTGGGGACGTCCGGGCCGCCGGCCGGATAGTCGGTGCGGGCGCGGCGGGTATAGCCGTCGTTGCGGAACGCCTTGTACTGCGCGCCGGCCGCGATCGAGAGCGTCGGCGCGACCTCGTAGTCCAGGTCGAGGCGGCCGGTGGAGAAGGCGTTGACCACCCGGTCCTCGCGGACGTCGGCGCGCATCAGGTCCCAGACCGCTGGATCGGCGGGGTCGAAACCGTAGGTGCTGCGCGCGTCCTTGTCAGCGCCGCGCAGGTCGTAGCTGAAGGCCTTGTCGCGGGTCTGCAGGAAGATCTTGTCGAACACCGGCCCCTCGAAGTCGGACTTCGAATAGCCGACCATGCCGCGCAGCCGCAGCCGATCGGTGGCCTGGAGTTCGCCGTTCACGGCGCCTTGCAGGAAGACGGTGGTGTCCTCCGAGCGCTTGTGCTCGCTGCGTAGATCGACCCCGCCGGCATAGTCGGCATAGATCAGGCTGTTGCCGCGGATCTCGGCGGCGCGCAGGCGCTGGGCGCCGCGGACGGCGCCGGCCAGGGGATTGTCGGCCGGGGGGGCGGGGGAGAACTCGTTGCGATCGTTGGAGAGGCGGCCATACAGGACGTCCGCGCCCAGCTTCAGCCGCTGGCCAGGGTCGTATTGCAGGGCCAGGGTGACGCCCAGCCGCGTGCGGTGGTCGAACCAGGTCGAATAGCTGGCCGCCATCGGCGCGACTACCCGGCGCTCGCCCGTGGCGTTGATCAGCCGGTCGGCGACGTCGCGCGCCACGCCGGGGCCGACATTGGCCGCGCCGAAGGTCACCGGCGACCAGCCCCAGTTGCGATAGCCGTACTCGTTGGCGTCGTTCTCGCTGTAGGCCACCGAGACCAGCGCCCCGAAGTCGCCCCAGCGCCTGGAGGCCAGGCCGGCGAAGCGGGGACTGACCGCGTCGGTGGCGCTGTTGGTCAGGGCCTTGGCCGAGAAGGCCAGCTTGTCGCCCGCATAGTCGAAGGGCTTGGCCGTGCGCAGCTCGACCGTGCCGCCGATGCCGCCCTCGTCCTGGTCGGCGGCGTAGGACTTCCAGACCGTGACCCGGTTGAAGAGCTCGCTGGCGAAGATCGAATAGTCGAAGGCCCGGGTGCGGCTGACCGAGCCGCGATTGTCCATGCCCGACGCGGTTGAGGCCGAGACCTCCATGCCGTTCAGCTGGGCGCGGGTGAAGTCGGGTCCCAGGCCGCGCAGGGCGATCTGCCGGCCCTCGCCGGTGTCGCGCGAGATGGTCATGCCTGGCACGCGCTGCAGGGACTCGGCCAGGTTCAGGTCGGGGAAGGCGGCGATGTCGTCGGCCAGGATCACCTCCTGGGCGCCGTTGGCATGACGCTTCAGGTCGCGAGCGCGCACCAGGCTCTCGCGGAAGCCGGTGACGATCACGGCCTCCACCTGCGTCGGCGTTTCGGGTGGGGCGGCGTGTACGACCGGCGGCGGGGCGGACACGGCGGACGCCTCGCGCAGGACATAGCCGCCCCCGGCCGCCACGGCGCGCAGTCTCTGGCCGGCGATCAGCTGGTTCAGCGCCTCGCCCGGGGTCAGTACGCCGCGCACCTCTCGACTGGTGCGGCGGCGGATGTCGGCCAGGGTCATGACCGGAATGTCGGCCTGGCGGGAAAAGGTGTTGAGCGCTTGGGAGAGATCGCCGCCCTCGATGGCGAAGCGGCGCGGGGCCTCGGCCCGGGCAGGCGCGGCCGCGAACGTCGCCACGCCTGCTGCGAGGCTCATCATCGCGCCGGATCGCGCCAGCCAGGCGCGCCGTGCCGCCATCGGAATCCCCAAGCGGCCGCCGGTCAAGTTTCCGACGCCACACTGCGAACCCCTACAAACGCCGCATGTCACTAATTTGAAGGCCGCGAAAAGAAGGCCGCCGTCGGGTGAGGGGGCGGGCGTAAGGTCAGGGGATGGAAAGGGAAAATAGGATTGGTAGGTCACGCCCAGCGGGAAGGTCGGGCCGGTCCTGGTGTAGGCGAGGATCCGGTCGGCGACGATGTCGGTGTACTGATCGATCGCCTGGTTGGTCAGGTTGATGCCCTCGAACACCACCTTCAGCCCGCCCGGCGCATTCCAGTGGGCGGCGAAGTCGATGTTGTTGGTGCTGTGATAGCCCGAGCCGATGTTGCCGTTGCCGCCCGCGCCATCGAGATAGCCGTCACGATAGGCCGACGAGATGCGCGCGCCCCAGTTGGCGGTCTCGTAATAGAGGGTGGCGTTCGAGGTCCACTTCGACAGCTGCATCAGGCTCAGCGACACCGCCGTCCCGTCGATGATCACGTCCGACTTGCCGGCGGCGTAGGTGACGTTGCCGACGAAGCCCAGCTTGTCGAACGGCGCGGGCAGGAAGTCGAAGTCGCGCTGCACGGCCAGCTCGACGCCCTTGATCGAGGCGCCGTCGCCGTTCACCGGACGGTTGAAGCTGTAGATGGTCGAAGCGTCCTGGCCCGGGCCCTGGAACTGGGTGGGATAGCCGGTCGAGCCGTACGGCACCTGCGAGGTCTCGCTGGTGATGAAGCTGTCCATCTTCTTGTAGAAGGCGCTCAGCGCGACATAGCCGCTCTTGCCTTGGTAGAACTCCAGCGAGCCTTCGACGGAGTCGGCCAGGAACGGCTCCAGGTTCGGGTTGCCGGCCGAGATGTTGCCGCCGAACGGGGTGAAGCTGACGCTGCCGGCCGCGCGCAGATCCGCCAGGCTGGGCCGGCTGATGTTGCGGTTGGCGCTGAAGCGGGCGACGACGCTGTCGTTGACGTCTACGGCCAGGTTGAAGGCCGGCAGGAAGCCGTCGTAGCTGCTCTTGATCACCACCGGCAGCAGCACCGCCCCTTGCGTCGCCGTACCGGCCGAGGTCAGGTCGGTCGAGTAGTAGCGCACGCCGACATTGGCGCGGACCGGATAGGCCCAGGCGGTGGTGTTCAGGTCGTACTGCAGGAACGCCGACTTGGTCTTCTCTTCCAGCTGGTAGTTGGAGCCCGGCTGGTCGTTGGCGGTGGTCAGGTCGCGCAGCTGTCCGGTGTTGGCGTAGGTGCCGTCGATGTCGGCGACGATGTAGGGGATCACCGAGTCGCGATCGACGACGTACTTCACCGCCTGCGGCACGACCGGGCGGTTGTACCAGTCGACGCGCAGGAAGCGCTGGAAGCCGTCATTGGCGAAGTTCTTGTACTCGACGCCACCCTTCAGCACCGAGCTGCCGCCGAAGTCATAGGCGCCGTCCAGCTTGGCGGTCTTGTACTCGCTCTTGATGTAGTCCTCGCGGGTGTCGGCCCGCATCAGGCCCCACTGGTTCGGATCAGTCAGGTCGAAATTGTAGGTGTTCTGGCCCATGCGGCCGTTGCGGAAGTCGTAGCTGATCGCCTTGTTGGTCGATTGCAGGAAGACCTTGTCGAAGATCGGCTCGTCGAACTCCGACTTCGAGTAGCCGGCCAGGAGCTTGATCTTGAAGGCGTCGGTGACCTGATAGCCGCCGTTGAACACCGCCTGGGTGAAGGTGGTCTTGTCGTGCGAGAACTTGTGCTCGCTGCGCATGTCCACGCCGCTGACGTCGGCGGCGACCAGGCTGTTGTTCTGGATCACCACTGAGTTCAGGCGCTGCGTGCCGGTGATGTTGCCGGTCAGGGCGTTGACGCCGGCCGAGGTCATCTGGAACTCGTCGCGGTCGTTGGACAGGGTCCCGTACATCAGGTCCAGGTCCATCGTCAGGCGCTCGCCCGGGTGATACTGCAGGGCCGCCGTCAGGCCGAGGCGCTCGCGCTTGTTGAACCAGGTCGAATAGGTCTGGGCCTGAGAGGCGCGGACGCGGTTGTTGCCCGTGGCGTTGATCAGGCGATCGCGATCGGCGGCCGAGACGCCCGGGCCGATATTGGCGGCGTTGGCGTTGATCAGCGTCCAGTTCCAGTTGCGGTAGCCGTACTCGTTGATGTCGTTCTGGCTGTAGGCCACCGAGAACAGCGCGCCGAAGTCGCCCCAGCGATTGGAGATTAGTCCCACGACGCGGGGCGTGACCTTGTCGGTGTTGGCGTTGCGCAGGCCCTTCAGCGAGGCCACGGCCTTGAAGCCGGCATAGTCGAACGGCTTGGCGGTCGACAGGCCCACCGTGCCGCCGATGCCGCCTTCGTCCTGTTCGGCGGCGTACGACTTTTCGACCGTCACCCGGTTGAACAGCTCCGAGGCGAAGATGCTGTAGTCGAAGCTGCGGCTGCGGCTGACCGAACCGCGGTTGTCGAAGCCCGACGAGGTGTTGGTAAGCACCTCCATGCCGTTCAGCTGGGTGCGGGTGAAGTCGGGACCCAGGCCCCGCAGGGCGATCTGGCGGCCTTCGCCGGCGTCGCGCGAGATGGTCACGCCTGAGACGCGCTGCAGGGACTCGGCCAGGTTCAGGTCGGGGAAGGCGGCGATGTCGTCGGCGACGATGACGTCCTGGCTGCCGACCGCGCGGCGCTTCAGGTCGCGGGCCTGCAGCAGGCTCTCGCGGAAGCCGGTGACGACGATGGCCTCGATCTCGTCAGCAGCGGGTTCGGCGGCCGGCGGCTCGGCGGCATGAGCTTGCGCCGCGCCCAGCAGCGCGACGGACAGCGCCGTCGTGGTCAGAAGGTCGAACTTGATGGCTTTTTTCATGGCCCCGATCCCTTGGGTCTGGTGACAGGGCAGGGAGGCTTCCCCGCCAGTCGTCACGCCGGGGAGGGCGCTGGGCCGCCGACGGGGACAGGTTTGGGGACGGGTTTTATGTGAAGTGTTTGCGACGCTCGGTGGTGATCATCCTTGGTCGGATCATGTGGCCTGCCGTAGCCGCGACGCCGGCGGGAGATCGCTGGACTTTTTTCGAACATGCGGAAAAAAGATGGCGTCCAATCCGAGAAATCTCGCCATGCGCCGCCGATCGGTCATCACTCTGACGGAAGACCACAAGCGCATCATCTGGGCGTTGCGGACCCACGGCCCGATGTCGCGCACCGCGCTGGCGGCGCGGCTGGGCCTGCACAACGGCGCCATGACCCGGCTGGCCCGCGAGTTGATGACGCTGGACCTGATCGACGAGGGCGAGGCCGAGCCGGCGGCGCGCGGGCGTCCGACTGTGCCCATGGTCATATCGGGGCGAGGCGGCTACGCCGCCGGGGCGACGGTCCACCCAGGCTGGCTCGAGATCGCGCTCGTCGATTTCTCCGGGGCGCTGATCGCCCGCGACATCGAGCCGTTCGACGACCCGGATCCGCGGCCGTTCATCAAGGCGGTCGAGCGACGGCTGGCGGGGCTGGGCATGGGGCACATGCTGCGTTCACGCTTTCTGGGGCTTGGCGTCGCCGCCACCGGTCCCACCAAGCGAGAGGACCCCAGCCGTCGTCTGGCCGTGCCGTGGCTGAGCGGCTGGCGCGACCAGGATCTGACCGAGCTGTTCAGCGACTATCTAGGCGTGCCGGTGTGGGTGGAGAACGACGCCACCCTGGCGGCCCTGGCGGAGTTTTATGACGAGCGGCTGATCGGCGTGGCCTCTTCGGCGCTGGTCTTCTTCATCGGCCATGGCGTGGGTGGCGGACTGATCGTCGACCGCCAGCTGTTCGCCGGCCAGCACGGCAACGCCGGCGAGATCGGCCGACTGTTTCCCGGTCCGCCGACGCACCGGCCTTCGGGCATCGACCTGCTGAGCCGTCTGCAGGAGGCGGGCGCGCAAGTCCATTCCTTGCTCGACATGGACAGCGCTTTGGCGGCGCATCCCGCTGTGGTGGCCGCATGGATCGATCGGGCCGGCGGGCAGTTGGCGACGGCCATCGACAGCGGCGTCGCCTGGCTCGATCCGGGCGCGGTGGTGATGTCCGGCGCCTTGCCGTTCGAGATCCTGCAGCGACTGGCCGACCGCGTGGAGCAGGGGGCCTGGGCCACCGATTTCGACTTCCTGGCGCGCCCGCAGCTGCATGTGTCTCGGCTGGGCAGCCTGGCCGTGGCCAAGGGGGCGGCGCTGCTGCCGATCCACCACGTCGGCGCTTGAGGTCAGTTCGATTTATTTCCTGAGAACGAATTATATCTGTCACGCCCCGGGCCTAGAGCCGCTGCCATGCCGGGGCGATGGTTCGCCCCTTCGAGGGGGTTTGGACATGAAGAGCTTGTGGTTGGCCGGAGCGGCCAGCGTTGTCCTGGCGGCGCCGGCGGCGGCGCAGACGGAAGCGACCAGCGTCGAAGAAATCGTGGTCTCTGGCGCGCGGCTGCAGAACCAGCGCTCGATCGCCCAGAAGCGGATGAGCGACGTCACGTCCGACTATCTCGAGGCCGACGAGATCAATCGCCAGCCTGACTTCAACATCGCCGACGCCTTCCGCCGCATCCCTGGTGTGTTCACGATCTTCGACGAGGACGAGGGTCGCTATGTCGGCATCCGCGGCCTGAACGGCAACTTCACCGTCGCGACCCTGGACGGCGCCGGCATCGCGTCATCCGAGCGCGGCAACCGCCAGGTCAATCTGGAGGCGGTGCCCTCCAGCGCGGTCAAGCGGCTGAACGTCATCAAGTCGCGGACAGCGGCCGAGGAAGGCAACGCCATCGGCGGCACGATCAACCTCGTCACGCGCTCGGCCTTCGACCGTCCGGGGTTCTTCGCGGCCGGCTCGGCCTCGATCGGCTATACCGACAGCCAGGCGGTTCCGGGGCGCGGCTACGGCCGCAGCGGCGACAACGGCCCGTCCTATCGCTTCGAAGGCACGACCTCGACCCGCTTCGCCGACGACAAGGTCGGCGTGGTGCTGTCGGGCTCGTACCTCCAGCGCCGCCGCGACCAGCAGCGGACCCAGCCGACCAGCTATGGCGCCGGGATCGACGGGCTGGCGACGCCGAACGGCTTCCTCTACGGCGGCTATCCCAACACGATCGAACGCTTCGGCGGCCTGGGCAAGATCGAGTTCCGGCCCACCGATACGCTGGAAGCCAGCCTGCTGGTGTCGCGTTTCACCCAGGAGGACACCGAGCTGCGGCTGTTCCAGCAGCTGACCCGTCAGGGGACGATCACCAAGACGGGGAACAACACCGGCCGTTACAGCGCCGGCGCGGCCTTCGTGCGTTTCAACGACTTCTTCATCGACAAGCCGCTGTTCACGGTCCAGGGCAAGATGGCCTGGCGCCCGGGCGAGCGGCATCGGCTGGACGCCACGATCTCGCACTCCAAGGCCACTTTCCATGAGCCGTCGAACGAGATCCAGTTCGATACGGCCGGCAACCAGACCGCGCTGGCGGGCGACTATGTCGTGCGCGACGGCCAGCCGTTCCTGACCCTGGCCAATCCAGGCTATTTCCGGGACCCAGCCAACTATCGGTTCACCAGCTACGACTTCTACGACCAGGTGAACGACGACATCGTCGACGAGTACGAGGTCAATTACGGCTACAACAGCGCCGCCGGCGACCTGGGCCTGGGCTTCGACACCGGCGCGCAGCTGCGCACCACCGAACGCACCTTCGACGAGCAGCGCCTGCGGGTGCGGCCGGGCGCGACCAACACCCTGACTCTGGCCGGACTATCCAGCAGCCCGGGCTATGTCGCGCCGGGCGCCCCGACGTCGCTGCTTGTGCTCGACGCCGAGGGTTTCCTGTCGCACTTCAACGCCAACCGCCAGAACTTCGTGATCACGGAATCGAACACGGCGGCCGACTACAGCTTCGAGGAGGAGGTGCTGGCCGCCTATGGCCAGGCGGTGTGGCGCGGACAGCGCTACGCCGTGATCGCCGGCCTGCGCTACGAGCGCACCGAGACCAGCGTCGAGCGCCCGCGCGGCGGCGTGCTGGTGAGGCGTGAAAACAGCTATGACGACCTGCTGCCGTCGATCACCGGCTACTACGACGTCAGCGATCGGGTGAAGGTTCGCGCCGCCTACTACAAGGCGCTGGGCCGGCCCAATCCGCTGGACCTGGCCGGGGCCGAGGTGGTCACCACCGGGTCTGACGGCGCGCCACAGCTGACGCGCGGCAATCCCGACCTGACCGCCCGCAAGGCCGATAATTTCGACCTGTCGGTCGAGTACTACTTCCCCGGCGACCAGGGCCTGGTCTCGCTGGCGGTGTTCAACAAGGAGATCAGCGACGAGATCTTCAGCTTCACCGACATGGAGATGATCGACGGGGTCAGCACGCGGGTGACCCAGGCGCGCAACGTCGCCCAGGCCCGGGTGCGCGGCTTCGAGGCCAGCCTGGTGCAGAACCGCCTGACGTTCCTGCCCGGCCCCCTGGCCGACTTCGGCTATTCGGCCAACTTCACCTATATCGACGGCGAGGTCGACGTGACCGGGCCGGGCGGGACCACCCTGCGCAAGTCGCGCCTGCTCCAGCAGCCCAAGACCATCGTCAACGCCTCGCTGTTCTACAAGCGCGGGCCGTTCGAAGGGCGGGCCACCTATGCGCGCTCCAGCCGCTTCCTGACCTCGTTGGCGACGTCGGCCAGCGATGTGCAGGACCGGGAGGATGCGCCGTATCAGCAGGTCGATCTCTCGGCCCGCTATGATCTGACCACGACGCTGCAACTGACCGCGGAGGCGCGCAACGTCGGCAACACCCGCCGTCGCAATAACCAGACCGCCGCCGAGGGCGACCTGCTGCGCGACTACAACATCTACGGCCGAACGTTCTTCGTCGGCGTGGCCTTCCGGTTCTGACGCCGATGAACCGGATGTCCGTTTGGGCCGCGCGCTTTGGCGTCGGCCTTCTGCTCCTGACCTGTCCGGCGGCCCTGGCCGCGCCGGCGCCCACCGAACAGGTCACTGCCGACGGGCTCTTGGAAGAGGTCCAGGAGCCGCTGTTTCCCGGCGCGCGCCATCTGAGGCTGGCGCGTTCGGGGCCTCGGCCCCTGGTCGTCCACGTCGTTGAGCTGGATCTTGGGCGAGCGCCTGTCCGCTGGCGGCTTTCGCCCGGCGACCGCAGCGAAGGCATGGAGTATGTCGCCGAGACCGTGCGCCGGGCCGCCGTCCGCCATGGCGCGCTGGTCGCGATCAACGCCAGCTACTTTCTGCCGTTCGCGGGCGGCAGCGCGGGGGCGGACGATTTCTATCCGCACGAAGGCGACCCGGTCAGGGCCTCGGGCGCCGTGATGGCCCCCGGCCAGGTGGTCTCGCCCCCGGAGCACGACCTGGATATCCGCGTCAACGCCATGCTCTGCTTCAAGGGGCGACAGGGGCGGATCCTGGAGGGCCAGGCCTGTCCGGCCGGCTTCACGGACGGCGTGGCCGCAGGGCCTCTGCTGCTGGAGGATGGCCGACGCCAGTCGTTCACCGCGTTCGACAACAACTATGCGGTCACCGCCCAGCCGCGCTCGGCGATCGGCTTTTCCAAGGATGGACGCCGCGCCTGGATCGTGGCGGTGGACGGCCGGCAGGCCAGCAGCGTCGGCGTTTCGCTGGCCGACCTGACCGACATCTTCCTTCGGCTCGGCGCCGCCGACGCGATCAATCTCGACGGCGGCGGCTCCACGACGCTGGTGACGACGCAGACCCCAGGCGTGCCGAAGGTGCTGAACACCCCCATCCACTCGGCCGTCCCGGGCCGTGAGCGCCCTGTGGCCAATGCGATCCTGCTGGTTCCGGAAGATCGCTAATGCGCGACCGGCGTGCTGCGGAAGCGATCGCAGGAGGCGGCGGTTTCGGTCTTGAGCCAGCCGATGAAGGCCTCGTGGGCGGCGCGGGGGCGGCGAGGGCGCTCGGCATGGACCACCCGGTACTGCTGACCGATCGGGGCGCCGGCGTCCAGACGGCGCACCAGCCGCCCTTCGGCCAGCAGGCGTTCGCTGGCCAGCGGCACGGCCAGGGCCAGGCCCATGCCGCTGGCGGCGGCCTCATACATCGCCTGCAGGGTCGGGAAGGGCTGACTGGCGCGTGGCGGCGCGGCGGGGCGACCGACCTGTTCGAACCAGCGCGACCACAGGTTGGCGCCGCCGGCGGTGGTCAGCAGGGCGTGGCCGGAAAGGTCGTCGATCCGGGCCAGGGGCGCGCCGCCGGTCGGGGCCGAGACCACGAAGGCGTCCAGCTCGACCAGCACTTCGGAGGCGAAATCGGCCGGCGCCGCGTCGCCGCCGCAGATGGCCAGGTCCGCTT
>CAZRPD010000127.1:0-16149 GCA_964601775.1 uncultured Caulobacter sp.
CCACCAGCATCCACGATCCCGGCGCGGCGGCGGCCGCTTGGGCCAGTGCGCCATCCTTGCGCCAGTCAGGATCCTTTTCGTCCTTCATGTCGAAGGTGCGCACGATGGCGGGCCGCCCGACGCCGCCATAGCCAGCCTCGGAGCCTTTGGCGCCCAGCACCATGATGTGCAGGGATGTGACGCCTTCGCCCTCGGCGCGCTCGGCCACATAGGCGCCGAGGTCGCGCTGATTGAGCGGATTGATCGACTTGTAGGCGTGGTAGGCGCCGAACTTCATCAGGACCTTGGCGTCAGGCTTCTCGGCAAGGTGGGCGGCCAGTGTGCGCTTCATCAGCCGCGCGCGGCGTCCGTTGGGATCGCCCTGGCGCGCCTGCGACGCCTGATAGATGGCGCGGCTTTCCGTCAGCAGGCCAAACAGATGACGGACGCGCGTCCCGCCATCCCGTGCGATCGCGGCGGCGGCCTTGTCCAGATCGTCCTGCTTGGCGGCGAGCAGGAAGAGGTCGAAGGGCGAGCCTGAGACGAGCGCGGCGGCCGTCGCTTTCTGATCCTGCGCAGCCAGGCCGGTCAGGGCGGCCCGGGCGAGCGGCCCGGGCTTGGCGGCCAGCATTTCCTCAAGCAGGTGGCCGGCGGATCCGAGGAATTCCTGGTCCAGTCCCCAGAGCTGGAAGCCAGGCCCGGCGGCCGCGGCGCAATCGCCGGCCATCCGGACTTCGTCGCGTCCGTTGAAGAAGGCGACGCCGTTTGGACGCCGGCGCAGGAAATCGGCGATCCGGGCCTCGCGGTCTTGCGATCGCATGACGGAATCGACAACGCGGGCGGCTTCCGGACCGGTCTCGATGGCCATGGCGGTCAGGCCGGAGGGCGCCATCAGGCGGCAGACCTGGGTCGTGAAGGCCGGGATCTCCCGGCTCATGTGGCTTTCGCCGATCATGACATGGCGGCTGGCGGCGACGGCTTCGGACAGGACGAGCGCGCCTGCGCCCGACAGGCCGTCCGGATTGACGTTCAGAGGCGCGATCGCCTGGGCGAGGCGCGAAGCGAAGGGCGAGGACGTCGCGTCTTCGGCGACCGCGCCGGTCGCAAAGGCGCCGAGGCTGGCCAGAAGGATCGCCGACAGACCCCGATGAATTCTACGCACGCGTTTCCCCCGAAACCGACTCAACTCGCTGTCGTCTATCGAGGCTCGGATGGGGCGGGCAACGAAAAAGCGCGCCCAGGTCCAGATAGCGTCCGCAGAGCCCATGGCGCTTCCATCAGGCCAATCTCCAGATACGAAAAAGGCCTCGGCTGAGCGGACCGAGGCCTTCGTCGTTTTCAGATCGCTTCGGACCCTTAGGCGGGTTCGCTGCGCGAGGATTCGTCGGCCATGGCGCGGACCAGGTCGAGGACCTGGCGACGGACGCGGCCGCGACCAATGCGCGGGAAGACTTCGGCCAGTTCCAGGCCTTCCGGCGTGGTCAGGAACTCCTGCACCACCTTTTCGGCGTGCTGGGTGGCGTCATCGACTTCGGCGCCGCTCATCGGGTCGGCCAGGCCGTCGAAGAAGAACGACACGGGGACCTGCAGCGTCTTGGCGATCTCGTACAGCTTGGAAGCGCTCACGCGGTTGGCGCCGCGCTCGTACTTCTGAACCTGCTGAAAGGTCAGGCCGAGAGAGTCCGCGAGCTGTTCCTGGCTGACGCCAAGCAGCTTGCGACGCATGCGGACCCGGCCGCCGACATGCAGGTCGACAGGATTGGGACGACGGCCTTCGGTTTCTTCGCTCATGAGTTTAATTCCGCCTCCAACGGTTGTTCGGGGAAAATGACACGACCGTGACGCTGGTGAAAGCGAAGCTCGCGTCGCGCGGCGTTACGTCGCGCTGGTTGGGCTTTCCTCCCCGAATCCAGGAGGTTAGTCGCCTGTCAGGTGATTCGCCGCCAACCTTGGCGGGTCTCACTTTCGTCAAACGCGAACTTGGAGACGATTTGGAGGCTCGTTCTATGCGTGCAGGCGCTGTTCGCGTTGGCTCCAGATGTGGCGCGCGCGGCCGGTGGCGTCGTGCAGGCGGAACAGGGTCTCGGCCGCCAGGGTCTCGTCGCGTTCGGCTCCGGCGCTCAATTGCGGGGTCATGGCGCGGCGCACCTGGCGCTGGACGCACGACAGATCGCCGAAGGCCATCATGTCCATGGAGTCGATCTCGTAGCCGACCGGCGACTCGCGGCCGACGGCCTCCAGCACCCGGTCCAGCAGGCCCTGGGTGACGGCGATCTCCGACCCGGCCACCACGCCGTGGTCATAGGCGCGCGGAATGCCCACCAGCCGGGTGTCGATCGGCGAGTTCAGGATCCCCGGATACAGCTGCATGTCGATCATGCCGACGAAGCGGGTGACGCCCTTGCGCAGGGCGTATTCGAAGGCGGCGGCCCAGACCTCGAACACCCGCTCGCCGCGGCCGGGGCCCTTGCGGCGTCGATACGCCTCGGTGGTGAACAGGCGCGTGGCCTCCCAGACGTCCGGGCCCTTCTTGGGCGTCTCGCCGGGCGCGATCAGGTGAGCGAACTTGTCGGCCAGCATGCAGCGGTCGTCGGTGGGGCGCAGGCGCAAGCCCACCTCCAGCTCCATCTGCGGATTGAAGCCCAGCAGATAGATGGCGCGATGGTCGTCATAGTCGTCGATCTCGCCGCCCTCCAGCACCACCAGGTCGACCCAGCCGTTCTTCTCGACGCACTGGCGCCGGCGTTCCTCGTGCATCGCCCACAGCTGCGGGCCGTAGAGATGACGGTTCTCGGACGTGATGATGTGGATCATGGCCTGCCCCCAAGCGCAGATGACTGAGAGGGCGATTAAGCGTCATGATCCGCCAAACGGACGATAGGCCAAACGGCCTATGGCCTTGTCAGGCAAGGGGCGCCTAGCGGTCCAGCCTTCGCAGCAGACCCAGCTCGCCGGCCTTCAGCACGGCTTCCTGGCGCTTGGCCACGCCCAGGCGTTTCTTGGCGGCCTCGATGTGGTGGTGGACGGTGCGGGGCGACAGTTCCAGGATCGCGCCGATCTCCCAGTCGGTCTTGCCGCGGCTGGCCCAGTACAGGCACTGGGCCTGACGCTCGGAGATGATGCCGTAGTCGGGATTGTCGTCCTGCATTTCCCAGTGCTTGAGCATGGTGGTGCCGAACACCGTGGCCAGGCTTTCGATCACGGCGCGGTGGGCCGGATCGGTGTCGGGCGAACCGGTGGACATGCGGATCAGCACCTCCTGGCCGGCGGGGCCGAAGACGCGCACGACATAGCCGTCGTTCATGCCCTGGTCGGCGGCCTCGCCCCACATGGCCTGGGCGCGGCTGTCGCCCAGCGGCCGGGCGTCGGACCAGGCGAAGGCGCGGGGCGATTTCAGCAGCAGCTTCACGCACGGATCATGGACGACGTAGCGCTCGCTCCAGTAGCGCTCGTCCCAGGCGTCGAAGTCGCGTCGGCTCAGCGTTTGGGGTTCCCGGCCGTACTGCTCGGCATTGACCAGGGTGGCGGCGAAACGGTCGTAGCCGAACGCAGCGATAGCCTCGGCGAAGCGCGCCTCGACCTCCTGGGCGGAGGCCAGGTGAGGGGCTTGGCTCAGAAAGGCCCAGGCCTGCTGTTCAGCGGTGGTCAGCACGCGCCGCTCCGGACACACACGTCCTGTTAAGCTAGACGCGAGGCCACCTTGGCGCAAAGCGGACGCAATCCCAAGCGGGGCGGTAGAGCGGCGGCGATCGGTCGCGGCCAGGCTGCGGCTAGGCGGCGGCTTCGGCGCTTTCGTCTTCTCCGCCCAGCAGGGCGTTCAGGACGGTGGCCAGGCGCTCGGGCTTGATCGGCTTTTCGACCACGTCCTGCATGCCGGCGGCCAGATAGGTCTGGACGTCGGCCGGATCGGCGTTGGCGGTCAGGGCCACGATCGGCACGGCGCCGGGGCGGCCGGCCATGTCGCGGATGGCGCGGGTGGCGGCGATGCCGTCCATGCGCGGCATCTTGATGTCCATCAGCACCAGGTCGTAGCGGCCGCTCCGGGCCATCTCGACGGCCTCGACGCCGTCCACGGCCTGCTCCGAGGTGCAGTCGAACATGTCGCACAGCGCTTCGGCGACCATGCGGTTGGTGGCGTTGTCGTCGACGATCAGGATGTGGGCGGCCCGGCCGGCGACGGCGGGCTCGGCGTCCTGGGCGGCGAGGATCTGGGCGGGGGCGGCGGTCAGGCCAAAGCCCACGGTCAGGCCGGCGCCGCGATTGGCCTCGGCGACCAGGGGACCGCCCATCGCGCGCATGACGCGGTGGGCCAGGGCCAGGCCGACGCTGAGCGCCATCTCATGGTGGTCTTGCAGGCTGGCGGCGCTGAGCGGCGCGCTGACCCAGGCCAGGCGATCGGCGGCCTGGCCCTCGGCGTTGTCGCGAACCTGGCCTTCCAGGCGGACGCGATCGCCGTCGGCGCGGGCCGTCAGGCGGGCCTCGATCATGCCGCGGCCGGCGGCCAGGGCGTTCTCGATCAGGATGTCGTAGACCTGCAGCAGGCGCTCGCCGTCGACCTCGACCCCGCATTCGGGTTCGCCGTCATAGGAGACCAGCAGGGTCGAGCCGCCCTCGTGGGCGCGGGCGGCCCAGCGAGCCTCGACCGCGTCGGCCAGGTCGCGCAGGCGGGTCGGAACGGGGCTGAAGGCCATCTGGCCCTGGGCCGAGCGATGCAGGTCGATGGCGCGGCTGAGCGTCTCGCCCATGTCGCGGCTGGTGTCGCCGATGGCGCGCACGAAGGCGGCGGCGTCCGGCGTCAGGCGCTGTTGTTCCAGGCGTTCGGTGATGGCGAGAACGCCGTCCAAGTGGGCGCCGAGCTCGACCGCACTCCAATCGCCCACGGCGCGGGCGTGGGGGGCTTCGCCCTGGCGGCGGCGGTGCGAGGTCAGCAGCGAGGCCAGGCCCCCCACGCCGACATAGCGGCCGGCGGCGTCGACGGTGACGTAGGCGGTGCGGAAAACGGGGGTCGGGCTGTCGGCCAGGGCGTTGACGAAGACGCTGGCCTCGGTGTCGGCCTGGATCAGGCGCGGGGCGGCGTCCATGACGTCGCGGATCGGCCGCGCGGTCAGGTCGACCACCCGCATCTGGCCCTGCAGCACGTCGCGATACACCAGGCCCACGGGCGCGCCGCTCTCGACGACGGCGATGGCGGCCAGCGTCGGTTCGGCGTCGAACATCGCCGCGACATCGCCGCAGAGCGTGTCGGGCGCGATCGGCGCGCGGGTATCGATCAGACGGGACAGCGTTTCCATACGGGACGTCGCCAGGGCCTTTTGGTCAGCACTTTGGATTGTCAGCTTGCCCCGGCTCGCCTTGCGGAGTCGTTAAGTTGACAGCGCTTGTCATACCTTTAGCGGCGGAATCGACTGATCTTTTTCGAAAAACATTGTTCATCGATAAAAAGAAGAGGGCGGCGGATTGCGCCGTCGCCCCCGTAGAGTCGGGAAGTGAACGCTTACCAGGACTTGCTGATCGCGATCCCGTACAGCCGCGGCTCGGCGGTGATCACGTTGGTGAACAGGCCCGAGCTGTCGTCGGTGGTGTAGGCGTCGATGATCGGGATCTTGTTGCCGATGTTCTTGACGTAGGCGTCGATGCTCACGCCCCACTCGGGCTTGTCGAACTTCAGCGTGATATTGCCGTTGTCCCAGGCCTTCAGGCGGTCGTACTCGGTGTTGTAGACGCGGGCGAACTGCTGGCTCTGGCGGTAGTAGTCGCCGCGCAGGGTCGCCGACCAGCCGCCGGACAGCTCGAAGGTGTATTGGGCGCCGACCGAGGTGGTCCAGTGCGGCGAGTTGGGCAGCTCCTTGCCCGACAGGTCCGCGGCCACCCCTTCGATCGAGAAGCCGTTGGCGTAGTTGAAGAGGCCGGTGTTGTTGGCCAGGAACGCCGCGGTGGCCGCGGGCAGGCCTGCGCCGCCGGCCGCGGCCGGGGTCGACAGGAACGCCTGGTAGGCCGCCGCCCCGGTGCAGGCCCAGGGCAGGGTCGCCCCCGCGCCGGCGCCCAGGATGGTGGCCACACCCACCGTGTTCAGCACGCAGTTGGCGCCGACCGACGAGGCCTGCGGGCCCACCTTCACGACCGTATAGGCCGGGTTGGACTGGGTGCGGTTCATGGTGTCGATCGAGCTGACGCCCGCGCCGATCTTGGTGTTCAGATAGCCGACGGTGGCGTTCAGCTTCAGGTTCCGGACCGGCGACCAGATCGATTCCAGTTCGAAGCCCCAGATCTTGGCGTCGACGTTCTCGTTCACCGAGGTGCGGTTCACGATCTTCGAGATCTGATAGCCCTTGTAGTCGTAGCGGAAGCCCGTGGCGTTCAACAGCACGCTGCCGCCGGCCAGGGTGTTCTTGGTGCCGATTTCGATGGCGTTGACGAACTCGGGGGCGAAGACCTGGCTGATGCCGATGGCCCCGGCCGGCACGCCCGGATTGATGCCGCCGCCCTTGTAGCCCTTGGAGTAGAACGCATAGAGCAGGGTGTCGTCGGTGAAGCCCAGATTGGCCTTGTAGTCGAAGCCGACGCGGCCCGTGGTCTCCGTGAACCGCGCCCGCTGGTCGGGGTTGGTCGGGTTCAGGGTCAGGCCGTAGCCGGGGGCCAGGAGCACGGTCGAGTAGTTCTTGACCGCCTTCTTGTCGCGGGTCTGGCGCAGGCCCAGGGTGAACTTCAGGTCCGGATTGATCTGCCAGTAGACCTCGCCGAACAGGGCGTCTGACACCAGGGTGTAGGGCGTGCGGTTGTCATAGTAGTTGTGGCCGTCGCCGGTCGGCGTCGGCGAGGTGTCGATGCCGATGCAGCGGGCGGTGGTCGACGGGTTACAGGCCGGATTGCCGGTGTTCTGGAAGTTCAGCGCCATCGACGACAGGGTCAGCGAGTTGCCGATCACGTAGTAGTCGGTCAGCGTCCGGTAGGTGAAGTGGATGCCGCCGACGTTGAAGTTCACCGGGCCGTCGAAGGCCGACTGCAGGCGGAACTCCTGGCTGAACTGCTCGGACCGGCCCGAGCTGACGTCGATGGTGGTGAACTTGTTGGTGTTGCCCACCTGCGGGTCGTTGAAGAAGCCGCCCGGCGTGAACGGCGTGCTGTTGAACGGGATCGGCGAAACGACGCGGTTGTAGTCCTGCTTGGTGTAGACGCTGCCCTTGCCGTACGAGGTCATGGCCGTGAAGGTCAGTTCGTCGCTCAGGTCGTAGTTCAGGGTGAACTGATAGGTGTTCGACTTCGACTGGTAGAGCGGGTCCAGCGCGGTCTCGATTTCGCGCAGGTTGGTCGAGGTGGTGGCCCCGGCGTTGGAGTCGCCCGAGGTGAAGCCGAAGATGTTGCCCAGCAGGCCCGTCAGCGTGCCCGAGGTGTTGACCGTGCCATAGGCGGACGGGGCGTAGAGCGAGCCGGGCAGGCAGCCCTGCGTCAGATAGCGGCGGGCCGTGCCGGTGGGCACGCCGCCGACCGTGGCGGGGCCGGCGTCCTTGGTGCACAGCTGCTTGCCGGTGCGGGCGCGGCTGTCGTTTTCGTCGAAGCGCTCCCACAGGAAGTTGGTGCGCAGCTTCTCGGTCGGGTTGAACATCACCTGCACGCGGCCGGCCCACAGGTCCCGGTCGTCGACGACGTGGTTGTTGAAGGTGTTGGTGACGAAGCCGTCGCGCTTCAGCATCGTGCCGGCGGCGCGGACGGCCAGCTTGTCGCCCCAGATCGGCAGGTTGACCATGCCGCGCAGGCGGATGGTGTTGAAGTTGCCGTACTCGGCGCGCGCATTGGCCTCGAACTGGTCGGTCGGCTTGGCGGTGATGACGTTGACCACGCCGCCCGTGGCGTTACGGCCGTACAGCGTGCCCTGCGGGCCGCGCAGCACTTCCACCCGCTCGACGTCGTAGAACTCGCTCTCGAACAGGTTGCCCGACTGCTGGGGCGCGTTGTTCACGTGAACGCCGACGCCCTGGTCGGCCGAGGCCCCGACGGCCTTGGCCCCGATGCCGCGGATCTGGAAGTTGAAGCTGTTGGTGAAGTTGGAGCGGGCGAAGCTGACGTTCGGGATCGCCTGCTGCAGGTTGGGGCCGCCGTCGATCTTCTGGGCCTGCAGCGAGTCCTGGCTGAAGGCGGAGACGGCGATCGGCACGTCCTGAAGGGCTTCTTCCTTCTTCTGGGCGGTGACGACCAGTTCCTCGATGACGCTGCTTTGTTGAGCGGAGGCAGGACGAGCCTGCTGGGCGAACGCGGGGGCGGCGAGAGCCGAGATCGCGGCCGCCGAAGCGCCCATGACCAACAGGCTCCGCAAACGCAGAGTATGCGACATTGAATTCCCTCCCTGGACCCGGGCGGCGCCTTATGGATGGAGCCTGCGAGGGTCTGTGTTTCCTCGGCGCCGTAACTCTGTTTTCACCACGCGGGCGTACGGCGAGCCCCTCGCAGCATTCGTCGATTGCATACTTGCGTTTGAAAGCTGTCAACTGGCCGAAATGTAAGTGAACAGCGATAGGTTACGCCTTTTCACTTTCCAGGTGGTGTTGTTCTCCTGCTGAGCGTAAGATTTCACCGCATTAGAAAACAGGGTTTGCGACTTCCGTAACGTAAGCTCGATGCGGTGGGGTGGCTTTCCGAGTCCATATAGCGGGCGCGAATCTGTGTTTCGCGCACGAAAGAATTCGTCATCTTCAGGCTATCAGTATTGCGTCGCCGGCGTACGATCTCGGCCGGCTGCTGCGGCCGCTGTTCCGGGAAGGGCGCAGCTCGTGTAGAGGAGGGCGCATGTCTCCTTCTTCTTCCATCGAGCGCCCCGCCTGCGAAGGCCAGGCGGCCCTGGTTCTGTTTTCCGGCGGCCAAGACAGCAGCGTCTGTCTGGCCTGGGCCCTCGAGCGCTACGGGCGCGTCGAGACGGTCGGCTTCGACTATGGTCAGCGCCATGTCGTCGAGATGGAGGCGCGCCAGTCGGTGCGCGCTCAGATCGCGGCGCGCTTTCCGCAATGGGCCGACCGCCTGGGCGAGGACCATGTGCTGGACATCAGGAGCTTCGGCCAGGTGGCCCAATCGGCCCTGACCGCCGACCGCGCCATCGAGATGACCGAGCGCGGCCTGCCCTCGACCTTCGTGCCTGGCCGCAACCTGGTGTTCCTGATCTACGCCGCGGCCCTGGCGGATCGCCGGGGCATCGACGCCCTGGTCGGCGGCATGTGCGAGACCGACTTCTCGGGCTATCCCGACTGTCGCCGCGACACCATGGACGCCATGCAGAGCGCCCTGAACCTGGGGATGGACCGCGGCTTCCGCGTCGAGACCCCGCTGATGTGGCTGACCAAGGCCCAGACCTGGGGGCTGTCCAAGGCGCTGGGCGGTGAGGACCTGGTCCAGCTGATCGTCGAGGAAAGCCACACCTGCTACCAGGGCGAACGCGGCCAGCTGCACAGCTGGGGCCACGGTTGCGGGACCTGCCCGGCGTGCGAGTTGCGCGAGAAGGGTTATGTCGAGTGGGACGCGGCCGGGCGCGAGGCGCTGGCCCAATGACTTACTCCGTCAAGGAGATCTTCCTCACGCTCCAGGGCGAGGGCGGCCAGGCGGGCAAGGCGGCGGTGTTCTGCCGCTTCTCAGGCTGCAACCTGTGGACTGGCCGCGAGCAGGACCGCCACAAGGCCGTCTGCACCTTCTGCGACACCGACTTCGTCGGCACTGACGGCGAGAACGGCGGCAAGTTCGCCACGGCCGATGACTTGGCCGCCGCCGTCGAGGCCCAGTGGACCGGCGGGCCTGACGACCGCCTGGTGGTCTGCACTGGCGGCGAGCCTTTCCTGCAACTGGATGAGGCCGCGATCGCGGCGTTGCACGCCCGCGGCTTCCAGATCGCCTGCGAGAGCAACGGCACGCTGGAGGCTCCGGCCGGCATCGACTGGATCTGCATCAGCCCCAAGGCCGACGCCCCCGTGGTCCAGGCCTCGGGTCAGGAGCTGAAGCTCGTTTTCCCGCAGGACAAGGCCATGCCCGAGCGCTTCGCGGACCTGAATTTCGAGCGGTTCTACCTGCAGCCGATGGACGGCCCGGACCGCGACAGGAACACGCAATTGGCCGTCGCCTATTGCCTTTCGCACCCACAATGGCGTTTAAGCGTCCAAACGCACAAATATCTCGGCCTGCCCTGACGGATAAGGCGCTCGACTTGGTGACAGGGTCGACGCGCTAGAGCCTCCCAGGCCTTAGTCAAAGAAGTCCCTATGAAGCCCGTCTTCGAGATCACGAAGGCTGCGTTCTTCGACGCCGCCCATTTTATCGAGCAAGGTCCCAGCGACCATCGCTATCGCAAGCTGCATGGCCACTCGTTCAAGGTCGAGGCCAGCGTGCGCGGCCAGATGCTGGAAGAGGGCTGGGTCGCCGACCTGGAAACCCTGGACGTCGCGCTGAAGGCCGTCGCCACCGAGCTGGACCACGGCCTGCTGAACGACCGCCCAGGCCTGGAAGTCCCGACCCTGGAGCGCCTGTGCCTCTATTTCGCCGAGCGGCTGCAGGGCCAGTTCCCTGGCCTGTCGCGCGTGGTGCTGTCGCGCCCGACGATCGGCGAGACGTGCGCGCTGAGCTTGTAGGGGTTAGATCCTCCCCCGCGTTGCGGGGGAGGTGGCCCAGAGGGCCGGAGGGGGCGAGTGCGGCTTAAGTCCAGCTAGCCCCCTCAGTCGCTCCGCGACAGCTCCCCCGTGTCACGGGGGAGCATCTGTTAGTCCCGATCCCGATCCTTCTTCCCGTCGCCCGGGATCACCGCCTTGCCGGCCCCGACCACCACCTTGCCGGCGCCGCCGACAACCGCGCCCGTGACGCCGATCGCCGTGCCGGCGACCGTGCCGACCGCGGCGGCGGCCAGGCAGCCGGCCTGCGAGAGGGCGATCATCGCCATCAGGGCGGCGATGGGGGCGAAGCGGCGAAAGATCATGGTGAAGTCCGTAAACAGCGGTTCACCACGTTCTAGCCGGCCAATCCTTTAAATTCTCCGCGTCGGATGGACGCGCTGGTCCTGACCGTCGTCGACATAGGTCGTGCGCGCCTCGTCCTCGCGCCGCCATGGGCCTCGGTGACGCGGATCGTCGCGGCGGCGGCGGTCGGGGCCGAAATAGTCCTCGGTGCGGATGAACGGGCGAGGGTTCTCGACCAGCAGGGTCAGGCGGTGGATGACGCTGCGGGCGGTGACCGGCTTGGCCAGGAACTCGTTGACCCCGGCGTCGCGGGCTTCGTGCACCCGGCGTTCGGTCGAGTGGCCGGTGATCATCACCACCGGCACGAACGGGTTGGGGCTGTCGGGCGAGCGGCGCACCAGATGCATGAAGTCGATGCCGTCCAGCGGACCCATGGACAGGTCGGTGAACACCACGTCGATCGCCACCTTGCGCAGCAGCGACAGGGCCTCGGCGCCGTCGGTGGCCTCGAAGACATGGCGCACGCCGATCGCCCGCAGGATTTCGGTGAGCAGCAGGCGCATGTGCTGGTTGTCGTCGACCAGCAGAATTTTCAGCAGCTCGAACCGCACGCCCCGTACTCCCCCAATGGGCGAGTTCTAGGGCCTGTTGATAACTTCGGTCAATCCAAAAGCTTATATCTTTCAGGTATAACCATCATTTCTCCCGAAATGACGCCATAACCTGTGTTAATCGAATAGCACGTTATGCGGGAGTTTGGCCGACTTGGCCCCGGTGGCGCAGGAAGGCGTCGGCCAGCACGCAGGCGGTCATGGCCTCGACCACCGGCACGCCGCGGATGCCCACGCACGGGTCGTGGCGGCCCTTGGTGCGCAGATCGATTTCCTCGCCGGCCTCGTTCAGGGTCTGGCGGGGGATCAGGATCGACGAGGTCGGCTTGAACGCCACGCGCGCCACCACCGGCTGGCCGGTCGAGATGCCGCCCAGGATCCCGCCGGCATGGTTGGACAGGAACAGCGGCTGGCCGTCCTCGCCCCGGCGCATGGCGTCGGCGTTGTCCTCGCCAGTCAGGGCGGCGGCGGCGAAGCCCTCGCCGATCTCGACACCCTTGGCGGCGTTGATCGACATCAGGGCGGCGGCCAGCTCGGCGTCCAGCTTGGCGTAGAGCGGCGCGCCCCAGCCGGCCGGCACGCCGGTGGCCTCGACCTCGACGATCGCGCCGGTCGACGAGCCGGCCTTGCGGATGGTTTCCAGGTGCTCTTCCCAGACCGGGATGATCGCGGCGTCCGGCGACCAGTAAGGGTTCTGCTCGACCTGGTCCCAGTCCCAATTGTCGCGATTGATCGCGTGCGGGCCGATCTGGGTGAGGGCGGCGCGAACGGTGACGCCGGGGATGATCAGTCGGGCGATCGCGCCGGCCGCCACCCGCGCGGCGGTCTCGCGCGCCGAGCTGCGGCCGCCGCCGCGATAGTCGCGCACGCCGTACTTGGCGAAATAGGCGTAGTCGGCGTGGCCGGGGCGGAAGGCCTGCGCAATCTCGCCATAGTCCTTGGACCGCTGGTCGGTGTTCTCGATCATCAGGCTGATCGGCGTGCCCGTCGTGCGCTGGCCGTTGGTGCGCTCGTCCTCGAACACGCCCGACAGGATGCGCACGGCGTCCGGCTCCTGGCGCTGGGTGACGAACTTGCCGTTGCCCGGGCGGCGCTTGTCCAGGAACGCCTGGATCATCTCGGCGGTCAGCGCGATGCCGGGCGGTACGCCATCGACGACGCAGCCCAGGGCCGGGCCGTGGCTTTCGCCCCAGGTGGTGACGCGGAACAGGTGACCGAAGGTGTTGTGCGACATGGGCGGGGGTTTAGCGGAAACGGGAGCGCGCCGCAAAAGGGAGGATGAGCTTGCTCACTTGCCCCCTCCGGGCCTGCGGCCCTCCTCCCCCGGAGGGGGAAGACGGGCGCCGTCTGCCCCCTCCGGGGGCGGACGACCTCGCAGGGCGAGGTCAGGTGGGGGCCTGCCGAGTTAGCCGCGCACCTTCGCCACGTCGGCCAGGTAAAGCTCCAGGTTCGTCCACCCATCCTTGCCGACAGCCGCCCCGTCGGCCTTGCGTGGATCTAGGCCGTGCGCCGTTTCCCACGCGTCGGGCATCCCGTCCCCGTCCGTATCCTTCGCCGCCTGGCCTGCAGGTAGTTCCGGCCATCCTCCCACATCGCTCTGGATGTCGATCACCTTGCCCGTCCGCGTGCGCACGCCCTCCACCACGCGACGGTCGACAGGGTCGCGCCAGACCGAGGCGCCGGCGTCGGCCAGGACGCGCTCATAGGCCTTGTCGGCGCGCTCGGGCGTCACCGCTCCGACGTCCAGCGGTGCGGCCAGGCGATAGCCGGCCGGCTCGGGGATTGTGAAGGTCACCAGGCTCCAGGGATCGGCCGGCACGGCGCCGGCCATGCTGTTGCCGGCGAAATGCGCCTTGGCCAGCGTGTTGCTCTCCTGGAAGGCCACGGCCTTGGTCGAGTTCGGCCCCGGGACATAGGCGTTGTCGACGAAGTTGTAGGCCGCCATGGCCGCCTTGTCGGCGTCGTAGCCAGCGTGGCCCTTGCCCCAATTGTAGAAGACGTTGGAGCGAAAATCGAAGAACGCCCCGACCGGGTCTTCGTCGGCCCCGGCGTAGTTTCCCGGTCGCGGCATGCGGGCCATGTGGTTGGCCCACAGATTGTGGTGGAAACTGATCTTCGAGCCCTGGCCGCCGCGGATCAGGCTGCCATAGCCGTGGTCGCCCTTGACGTGGATCGAGCGGGCCAGGCTCTCGGCGATAATCGACCACTGGACGGTCAGGTCATGAAAACCCTGGCCAGGGCTGCCATAGCGGGCCGAGGCCGACAGGGTCTCGTCCACCGACCAGCTGGCCGAGACGTGGTCGAGGATGATCCGTCGACCGCCGTTGATCCAGATCGCGTCGCCCTCGACCTTGCTCTCGGCGCCCAGGCGCGAGCGGATGAAGCGGATGACCACGTCGTCGGCCCCGACCACCAGGGTCTGGTCGCGCAGGGTGATCCCGCCGCCCGGCGCGGTCTGGCCGGCGATCGTGATGCGGCCCTCGCGGATCCGCAGTTCGCTCTTCAGCGGGATCGTGCCGGAGACGTCGAAGACGACCGTGCGCGGACCCTTCGCCTCGATCGCGGCGCGTAAGGAGCCGGGGCCGGCGTCATTCAGGTTCGTCACCCGCAGCACCGCCCCGCCGCGCCCGCCCTGGCTGAACCGTCCTGCCCCCTCCGCGCCGGGGAACGCCAGTGGGGCAGCGGCCAAGGCCGGCGTCGCCGCCAGGGTCAGGGCGAGCACGCCGGCGGCGCGGCGAAGGTGGCGGCTGAGCATGGTTCGTCCCCCGAGAACTGAGCGGGGAAAATGGCCGGTGGACGCGGTGCTGTCCACCGGTGTCACGGCGGTTAGAGCCCGCGCTTCATGATCACGTTCAGCTTCACTCTCGATCGATCGTCCTGCAGCCAGCTGACCACCTCGACCTCATCGATCGCGCCCTTAGGCAGGGCGGTCGGATCGAAGTCTGTCGGCGGGGTCTCGCCGTTGAGCAGGACAGTGGTTTCCGGCGCGCGCAGATGGCCTCGGACCTGGACATTGCCGTGATAGGTCGAGACCTGTCCGTCGGGGATCTTCAATCGGCCGTTGACCAGTTCGGCGTTCGTCACCCGAACATAGTCCGAGCGGATATCGACATACTGTCCGGTCTTGTCGTCGGTGATCATGGTCCGACTGCGGCTATGGCTCTCGCCCTGCTGGGCGAGGGCGAACGAGCCTGCCGCAGCGACGCCGACCACCAGCAGGCTGGCGAGCGCCAGCATGCCTCGGCGGGCCAGGCTGGCGGAAGCGCGTGGATCGGTGATGGCTTTCAGGCGCATGAGGGTGGGTCTCCGTCCCTTGCCGGTAAAGGCGGGGTGCAGGGCGGGCGCGGCGCGGGTGCGCAGCACGTCGATCAGGGTCTCGGCATAGCTGCGGCGCACGGCCGGGCCGGCGTCTTCCAGGGCCAGGGCGTCGGCCAGTTCCTCGCGCGTGGCGGCGGCGCGGGCGCGCAGCACGGCGAACGGCGGGACCATCCAGAAGAGGCCGCCCAGCAGATGCTCGACCAGCAGCCGCCAGTTGTCGCCGCGCTTCAGGTGCGCCAGCTCGTGGGCGCAGACCGGGACCAGGCGCTCGACAGGCAGGCGCTCGACCAGGGCGCGGGGCAGCAGGATGACCGGACTGGCCAGGCCCGCCAGCAACGGCTGGTCGATTGTATCGCTGACCTTCACCGCGGGCCGACCGGTGTCCAGCCGGCGGGCGGCGGCGCGGACGGCCTGGGCCAGCTCCGGCGAGACGGGGCGGGCGTCGGCGGCGATGCGCTTGGGCCGGGCGCGGACCAGGACCTGGCGCTGGGACGCCGAGGCGAGGGGGCCCAGGGGGGCCCGGGACAGAACCCCGCCACCCGCCTCCAGGCCATCGAAGCCTGAAAAGGCGCGGATCGAAGCTTCGTTCACCGCTGCGCTGGCGCGGGCGGCGACTTCGGTGGTCAGGGCGGCCTGATAGACCGGCGCGGTGGTCTCCTCGGGCAGGGCCGAGACCCCGGCCATCACCGCCAGCATGGCGGGCGGCAGGGCGACGGCGCGGTTCCAGGCCTGGGCGCGCTGGGCCGGATCGCCGGTCAGGCGGTCGGCGGCCTTGCCCAGCAGCCAGCCCAGGCCGCTGGCGGGCCAGGCGGCGACGAGGCCGAGCGCGGCGGAGGCGAAGATCGGGTTCATGGCGTCCTCCGGGCTCAGCGGGTCCAGGGCGTGGGCATGGGCGGTTCGTTGCGCAGGGTGACGGCCACGCCGACCTTCGGCGCGGCGTCGACGCGCGGTTCGCGCAGTTTCACGCGGATGGCCTTCTCGATGAGCGCGTCGGACACCGTGACCTTCACCTTCGGCTGGACATCGACCATGGCGTCCAGCGCGCCCAGGGCCTTCAGCGCACTCAAGGCCTTCAGCGCGCTGAGGTCCTGCAGCGAGGCCGCCGAAGCGAGGGCCGCGCGCGGCGCGGGCTGCGGGTCTGGTCGCGGGTCCGGCTGCGGATCTGGACGCGGATCGGGGTGTGGCGCGGCCGCCTGCGCTGCGACGGCCGCGGCTTCGGCGTGGACGGCCTGTTCGACGGCGGCGGCTTCCGCGGCTGCGGCCGCCTCGACGGCCCCCTCGTCCCGGAGCCGCCGCGGCTGGGCTTCCGCGGCGGGCTG